>JAEUHV010000312.1 GCA_016794485.1 Planctomycetota bacterium | reverse complement strand
CCGTTCGCTCGCCTTGGCGCGGTTCCACGCCGCGTCCATCTCGGCGAGCGTGCGGCCGCGCAGTTCGAAGCCGAACTCGCGTTCGACCGCGACGAACCGCCGCTGGAACTTCCGCACGGTTCCGGCCAGTGCCATTTCCGGGTTCACGCCGAGATGGCGCGCGAGGTTGCACAGGCTGAACAGCACGTCACCGAGTTCGGCCTGCATCGCATCCTTGTCGTCGGCCGCGATCGCTTCGTCGAGTTCGCGCAGTTCCTCGTCGATCTTCGCGCGCGGCCCGGTGCGGTCCGGCCAGTCGAAGCCCGAGCGGGCGGCCTTCTCGCCGGTGCGGAACGCACGCAGCAGGGCCGGCAGCGCCGTCGGCACGCCGGCCAGCACGCTCTTCGCCGCGTCACCGGCCGCGGCGGCTTTTTCGCGCTGCTTCTCCTGCTCCCAGTTCGCGTAGGCGAGCTCGGCGCTCTCCGCCTTGCGGTCGCCGAAGACGTGCGGGTGGCGGCGCACCAGCTTGGCGGCGGCGGCGGCGGCGATGCGGTCGAGGTCGAAGCGGCCCGCCTCGCCGGCGATCTGGCCGATCATCGCGAGGTTCACCAGCACGTCGCCGAGTTCTTCCTGGCTCGCGGCGTCGTGCGCGCGGCCGAGGGCATCGGCGGCCTCGAACGCTTCCTCGAGCAGGTGCGGCGCCATCGTCGCGGTGGTCTGCTTGCGGTCCCAGGGGCAGCCGTCGGGCGCGCGCAGGCAGCCGACGGTGGCGACCAGCTGCTGCAGGCCGGGCAAGGGCGAACCAGGGGGCGGCGGCGGGGGAACGGCGGGCATCGCGGCAAACTAGCGGGTCGGCGGTCCGGGCCGGGCGAGGTTTGTTTTGGCTGCGGCAGCAGGGGCCGTATCGTCCGCCGCGTCGCGTGCCCGTTCGGGCCGCGCCACCACTACCCACATGGCCATCGAACTTCCCCCGCTTCCCTACGCGCACGACGCCCTGGCGCCGCACATCAACGCGCAGACGCTGCAGATCCACCACGGCAAGCACCACCAGGCCTACGTCACCAACGGCAACAAGCTGATCGACGGCACCGAGTTCGCCAGCATGTCGCTGGTCGACATCGTGAAGGCCACCGCCGGCAAGGCCGACAAGGCCGGCATCTTCAACAATGCCGCGCAGGTGTGGAACCACACCTTCTACTGGCAGTCGATGAAGCCCAAGGGCGGCGGCAAGCCGACCGGCGCGATCGCGGCGAAGCTCGCGGCCGATTTCGGCAGCTACGAGAAGTTCGTCGAGCTGTTCAGCCAGGCCGGTGCTTCGCAGTTCGGCAGCGGCTGGGCGTGGCTGGTGCTGAAGGGCGGCAAGCTCGAGGTCACGAAGACCCCGAACGCCGAGACGCCGCTGACGCAGGCCGGCTGCACGCCGCTGCTGACGATGGACGTGTGGGAGCACGCCTACTACCTCGACTTCCAGAACCGGCGCCCTGACTACATCAAGACGTTCCTGGACAGCCTCGTGAACTGGGACTTCGCCAACCAGAACCTGGCCAAGGCCTGAACCGTTCCCGGCGCGCGCCGTGACCAGCCACCGCCGTCGCAAGCAGAAGGCGCGTTCGCTCGGGCTCACCGAGGCCGAACTGCAGCTCTGTGAACTGCTCGGCCAGGTGCTCGAACTGCTGCGCTGGAACCAGGTGCTCGGCTACAGCAACCAGTACCTGCTGCACGAGAAGCTCGCGGTGTCCGCCGACGAGCGGCACCGCGTGATGCGCGCCGCGGCGGCAGCCGTCGAGCAGGACGGTCGCCTGCAGGACTGGGGCAAGCGCCTGCTCGAGATCCAGGAGTCCCTGCAGCGCATCGAGGCGAACCTCAGGCTCAAGGCCGCGGACGAAGACGTGGACGAACCGGGGCGCCGGGAGGCGGCCGGTGGCTGAGTCCGGGCGCGTGCCGATCAGCGGCTGCGTGATCACCTTCCAGGAGGCCGACCGCATCGCCGACTGCGTGCGGTCGCTGGCGTTCTGCGACGAGGTCGTCGTGGTCGACAGCGGCAGCACCGATGGCACGCAGGCCCTGGCCGCGGGGCTCGGCGCGCGCGTGCTGGAGAACAAGCCGTTCCCGGGCCATCGCGAGCAGAAGCAGTTCGCGGTCGAGCAGTGCCGGCACGACGTCGTGTTCTGCCTCGACGCCGACGAACGTTGCACTCCCGAACTGGCGGCGCGCGTGCGTTCGCTGCAGGCGGCCGGGCCGCTGGCCGCGGCCTACGAGACGCCGCGCCACAACCACTACCTCGGCCGCATCAGCCGGCACGGCCTGTTCGTGCCCGACCGCAAGGTGCGCCTGTTCGACCGGCGCCGCGCGCGCTGGGGTGGGCGCAATCCGCACGACCACGTCGAACTGCAGCCCGGGGTCGCCGCCGCGCGCCTCGACGAAGGCATCGAGCACCTCAGCTACCGCGACTTCGCGCACCACCTGCGCACGATCGACTCGTTCACGCGCATCGCGGCGCAGGCGCTGCGTGACGAAGGGCGCAGGGCCAACCCGTTCGACCTGCTGGTGCGGCCGCCGGCGGTG
>JAEUHV010000129.1 GCA_016794485.1 Planctomycetota bacterium | reverse complement strand
GCGATCTGGTAGGTGACCGGGCTGACGTTCTCGAGGTAGCAGGTCAGCTTCTTGCCGGCGGCACGCACGCGGGCGAGCGCACGTTCGATCTCCCGCAGCTGCGGCAGGCTGAACGCCGCCGGCTGCGACAGGTCGAGCAGGATCTCGGTCTGCTCGACCTTGGCGAGACCGTCGACGTGGGCGAGAAACTCGAAGAACGGCTTCGGCGGCGCACCCGCCCCACCGGTCAGGAGGCTGGTCGGATCGAAGCCCGCCTCGGCGAGATCCTCGTAGCGACCCGAAGGCCGCAGGAACGGCAGCTTCGGCTTCTCCTTCGCTGCAGCCTCGCCGGCGCCCGCCGTGGTCTCGACCGGCTTCTTGTCGTCCTGCGCGGGCGCCAGCGGCGCACACAACAACAGGGTCGTCAGGGTGAAGAATGGGAACGATTTCGCGGCGAACGATCGCATGGGTTGGAGCGTAGTTGGGCGGGCGGGCTCGGAACGAGCGCCTTCCGTGGCCGGTCGCCCGGGCCTCCTGTCGCGTCCCGTCCGATGCGTTCCCACTCCATCCGAGTGAGCCCGGCCCGACGAAGGACGATCGCCGGCAACTCGATGGGCTCGTAGACGGCGCGATGCACGGCTCGTTCGACGCACTTCCGGACCACGGGGGCGACGACGGCCGGCCCTGGAGTGGACGACCCACGCCGGCGCGCAGAGCTCGGCTTGTGCGAGGTCGCGCCCTCGATAGAGTCCCCATCGCGCGCCCGTAGCTCAGTTGGATAGAGCGCTGGTTTCCTAAACCGGAGGTCGTGGGTTCGACTCCCGCCGGGCGTACCACATCGCGGCTGCGCCGCGATGGGTAAGCCCGGCGGAAACGGGTTCCCCCGACCGCCGGCGCTGCGCGCCGGCTGGCGGGGAAACGGCGACTCCCCAGGACCTTCGCGCGGTTGCGCAGCGTGCCGCGATGGGTAAGCCCGGCAGAAACGGCGACTCCCCAGGACCTTTGCGCGGTTGCGCAGCGTGCCGCGATGGGTAAGCCCGGCGGAAACGGCGACTCCTCAGGACCTTTGCGCGGTTGCGCGACGCGCTGCGATGGGTGGACGGGGGAACGGCCGGCTGCCCTCGCCTCAGCCGCGATGTGGGTGGAGTCGCAGTGCCGTGGTCCACGTGTGCGGGCCGAAGCGGATCGTCAGGCTGCCGGTGTCTTTCGCCTTCGGGTTGGTCGTCAGTTCGAGTTCGAGCCGGCTCGTGTGCGTGTCGAGCTTCACGGTTTCGAGCGGCACGACGATGCCGCCCTTCGTCTTGTCGGCCTCGTAGGCGTCGAGCCGGCGCTTGCGCACTTCGGACGGGTCGAGCAGCACGAGCTGCGGGCCGTCCGCGGTCGCCTGCAGCACGCAGTAGTGCTGGCCGATCGGCACCGCTACGCCGCCGAGTTCGATCGGGATGTTGGTGTCGAGCGTGGTCCAGAAGTTCTCGCCGAACCGCCAGCGCTTGCCCGAGGCGTCGTCGAGGAACTTCGCGTACGCAGGCTGCCAACGCGGCTGGCCGTGGTCGATCGCGACCTGGCCGGCGGAGTCCGGGCCGAACCAATAGAAGATCCGCGTGTTGCCGCGCTGGCTCGTCTCCGGGAACGGCGTCTGCTCGGTGGGCGCTGGTGCCGCGGCCATGCCGCCGGTCGGCGCGCGCATCGCGGTGAAGAACACCAGCACGTCGAGGTCCGCTTCGATGTCGAGGAATCGATGCGGCACCTGGGCCGCGACGAACACCGCATCGCCGGGCCCCACCGCGCGCGTCTCGCCGCCGACCTCGAGCTTCGCCGTGCCGGCGAGCACGTGGTAGACCTCGTCGCGCGCGTGCGGCTCTTGCGCATCGACAGCGCCCTTCGCCAGGCGATAGCGGCCCACGGTCAAGGTCGGCAACGTGAACAACGGCAGGAACGGCTGCGCCGCATTCGACAGCTTGGTCGCCACGTCGCCGGATGGCTGCCACAGCACCTTCGGCGGGGTGCGTTGGGCAGGCAACGCCAGAGCCAAGGCGACGAGGGCGAACGGGGTCGGCAGGTGTCGCATCATGCGCGCGTGCTACGCACGTGGGCCGCTGCGGCGAGACTTTCCGGCGAAACCCCGCCGCTGGCAGTGGCCCTACATGTCGACGTCGATGGTCTGGCCGGCGATCACTTCGACGGTGCGGCGTTTGGGCTCCTCACCACCACCACCGTTGCCGCGATTGCCGCCCATGCCGCCGGCCTCGAGTTCCCACGTGCCGGCACACAAGCCGTCCAGCGTCGCCTTGCCGCGCCGCAGCATCTGCACCACCGGCGGCACCGCATCGCCCGTCCCCTTGTAGACCGCGCGCACGCCGCCGAACGTCATGTCGCCGCTGACGGTGACGCGGATCTTGCCGGCGGGGGCGAGCTTCAGCGTGCCGATCGACTGCTGCGCGCCGCGTTCGGGCGTGACCCGGGCCGCCGCCGGTGCGTGGCCTTTGGCACTGGCCTGCACGAGCAACTCCACCCCCGGATCGACGCCGCGCAACTCGAAGGCACCGTTCGCGTCGGTGCGGATCGTCGAACCGCCACCCAGGTTCATGCCGGGCATGATGCCTTCGGCGATCTCGCCGACGTCTTCGGCACCCGTCGCACCGGCCGCCGGCGCACGCTTGACGCGGATGCGCGCCCCGTCGACCGGCTTGCCGTCGGGATCCTGCACGACGCCGCGCAGCGAGGTCATGTCGAGTTCGACGTCGACGACGTTGTCGCCGAGCCGCAGCACGACCGGCAGCGTGGTCGGCATCGCCCGCCCCTTGTGCGTGATCACGAGGCGGTGCTCGCCTTCGGGCAGTTCGGACAGGACGTACGCACCCTGCTCGCTGGTCTTGCCGCTGCGCCTGCCGGCGCCGCCGCCGCCGCCCTGGTTCATCATCTCGCCGAACATCGCCTCGGCCGCTTCGCGCGGATCGTCGGTGCCGCCACCGCTGCCCTTGCGGAACGCGATGCGGGCGTCGGCGAGCGCGATGCCGTTCTCGCGCACGTAGCCGCGCAACGACGCCGAGGCCGCCTTCTGCAGCTTGACGTTCGCGGTGGCGAGATCGACGACCTCGGTCTCGGTCCACGCCGGGCCCTGGTCGTCGTCGCCACGCGGCAGGAACGCGCCCATCGGCCCGGCGTCGCGGCCGAGCCGGAACGAGTGCTTGCCGGGCAGCAGGTTCTTGAACCGGACCAGCCCCTGCGGGTCGGTCTTGGCGGTCGCACGTTCGCCCGGCGGGTCGCGGTGCTCGACCACCGCGTTCGCCACCGGTTTGCCGTCGGCGTCGACCACGACCACCTCCGCGGAACCACCGACGAACAGGCGCGCGGTGAAGGCCGCGGGGGCGTCGTTCGTGCACTCGAGGGCGGCACTCTGGAACGGTGCGAAGCCGTCGGCTTCCGCGTGCACCTTGGTGGAGCCCGTGGCCGGGCGATTGAGCACGATCACGCCGTCGCGACCGGTCTTGCCGTTCGTCGGCCCCTGCATCGCCCCACCGGCGCCGGGCATGAACCGCGCCATGCGGCGATCGACGCCCTCGGCGCCGAGCCGCACCTTGGCTCCGGAGATCGGCTTGCCGTCGCCGTTGGCGAGCACCTGCACGCGCAGCGTCGGCACCGGCTCGAGGGCGATGCGGCCGAGATCGAGCGAGCCCGTCTTGGGCAACTCGATGTCGGCGCGCTCGAACGCCGCGTAGCCGGTCGACTCGACCTTCAACGTCAGCTTCTGCTTCGCCTTCGGCCGCAGGTTGGCGACGGTGACGACGCCGCCCGGGAAGCTGGTCAGCCGCGCCGCCTTCGGCATCGCCATCGCCATCATGTCGCCGAAGCCGCCGCCGCCGCGCAGGGTGTCGCGCACCCACAGCTTCTCGACCGGCTGCTGCGTCTTCGCGTCGACGGCCGTGAACGTCACCACCACACCGGCCTCGAACGGCAGCTCCACGTCCTGGCCGCCGGGGGTGGCGTCGATCCTGGCGCTGCAGGTGGCGTCGCCCGCGAACCCGGCGCCGTCGCGCGCCAGCCACACGCGCCAGGTTTCCAGGGTGAGGCCCCGCAGTTCGAACGTGCCGTCGGCGGCGACCGTCGTCGACCGTTCGCCGATCGCCATGCCCATCTCGGCGAGCATCTCGCCCGGATCGATGCCCATCGCCGCGGCCATGCCGGTCGGGTCGGCGGCCGGGTTCGGCTTCGGCTTCTTGCTCGCCAGGACCTTCAGCTTCGCGACGTCGGCCGGCGGGTTGGTGACGTGCCCGCGGATCGTGCCGCCGCGCGGCATGCTGATCAGCACGTTCTGCTGTTCGCCACCGGCCGCGACCGTGACCGCCGCGCTACGGCCGGTCGGGTGGTCGCCGTGGCGGGCCCGCAGCGTGATCTCGCCGGCGGTCAGGTGCGCCAGCTCGAACGCCCCGCGGTCGTCGGTGACGGCGCTCTCGCCGCGCAGCGCCTCGACCTCGGCCAC
>JAEUHV010000266.1 GCA_016794485.1 Planctomycetota bacterium | reverse complement strand
GGTGGCGGTGCGCAGCGCGAAGGACCCCGACGGCTGGCGGCTGGCGTCGTCGCATTCGGCGCTCGGCGCGGTGCTGCTCGGCCAGCAGCGCTTCGCCGAAGCGGAGCCACTGCTCGTCGGCGGTGCCGAAGCCCTGCTGGCGCGCACCGAGTCGATGCCGCCACCGGCGCGCTTCCGCGTGCACGAAGCGGTGCAGCGCGTCGTCGACTTCTACGCGCGGGCGGACGTTCCGGTCGCCGAGGCCGTGCGCGCCGAGAAGATCGCGCTCTGGAAGGCGCGGCTGCAGGCGCTGCCGTCTGGGCGATGAGTTCCCGCTCAGCGCGGCGACGGCGATCGTCGGCGTCTCGCCCGGCGGCGTAGTTGGGCCCCCGCCAGCAACTTCGCGTCCGCCGTCGCCACCGTCGCCACCACCGTCTTCTTTGGTGACACTCGGCATGGCCAGGGAGAGGGCGCTCGAACGAGATCCACCGCGGTTGGTGCCGA
This sequence comes from Planctomycetota bacterium, assembly GCA_016794485.1. Classification (GTDB taxonomy): domain Bacteria; phylum Planctomycetota; class UBA1135; order UBA1135; family UBA2386; genus UBA2386. Next base: position 9,359 of record JAEUHV010000266.1, on the reverse strand, counting down.
ACCAAATCCTGCCGGCTCGGTCCTCGGTGATGGCGCGCACCATGCGGGCGCTGCTCACGCCCTGGTTCGGATCGGGGGCCCCCTCCGGCAGCGAGAACGGCACGAAGCGCACGCCGTCGAGCCAGCAGGCGCCCTGCAGCGTGCCGACCCAGAGGGTTCCGGTGCGGTCGAGCTCGAGGCACCACACGAAATTCGATGCGCGCTGGCGACACGGTGCCAGTCGTGACTCGCGTTCATGGCCACAGAGCCCGCACGCTAGGGGTGCTTCGAGGTGTGCCGGCGGTGTCGATGACCAGTCCCTGGAAGTAGAGGGCGGAGCCGCCAGGGAACGGCGGCAACGGCAGCGTGATGCTGCCGAGACCGGCAAGCGTCACATCCGGAGTCACGAGCACCGTCACTGTCGGCAGCAGCGGCACCAGGATGGGCAGGCCACCGATGGCCATCAGATACGGAGTCTGCCCCGGCGTGCCGATGCTGAGCGTGACGGTGTTGTTGCCGATCGGATGGTCGATGCCGACCACGGCGCCAGCCCCGGTCGCATCGAACACGGCAATCGCCGGTTCGCCGGGAACGAACCGCGCTGCGATGCCGACACCCGTCGACACGCTGTAGGGCGCCCCGGCAACATGAGCGAAGGTTCTGAGGCTGACTCGGACCAATGCCCCGTTCGCCGGGATCGAGAGCGGCACGTCCACGGTGCCAGGGTTCGGTGCATTGGTCGCGATACGGAACTCGATGCTGCCATCGGCACCCACATCGAGGTCGAGATAGTCGGCCGGCTGCGTCGGGGCCGCTCCGACCATGCTGACAATGAGGCGACCGGCGACCGGTTGTGGCGCGTTCAGCGTCAGATCGATGACGGCCGCCGACGCCGACACAGCAAACGTCCCGGGCCCCCCGACCTGCGCGCTGGCGGTGGCGCTGACCGTGAACGCCAGCGGTGCGGCCAGTCCCCCTGCAATCGGCGTCCACGTCCCCCCGGCGCTCGCGTTGCTACCGAGGGATCCCACGCTGGCTGCGAGGAAGGAGCCCGCTGCAACCGGGCCGATGGGCAACGTCGCACTCTGGGTCCAGGGCATGCCCTGGAACAGCGTGGCCGACGCAGAACCGACCGATGGCGCGTTGGCGGTGATCGACCAAGCCTGGGCCGTGGCCGTGGCAACGAGGGAGAGCAGGGCTGCGAGGCAATGAAAGCGCATGGGATCCTCTTCGTTGTCCGCGATACCAGATGCCACGGCCGCGGAGCCTGGCGGGGCGACGGCATCCTACTCGGATTGCTGGCCGGCGATCGCGATCTTCGGACGGCCCCCCAGGTGTCGCCGCCGGCGAACGCGCGGCGCAGCGTGCAGGGGAAGTTCGCGGCGACGACCGGGATCTTCGCGGCCTTCTCGCACTCGACCAGCGGCCGGTACGCGGGCTGGTCGCTCTCCCACGGCCGCGAACTCCGCAGGGACGTCGTGCCTGCCGAGTGCGTCGATGCAGCGCGGGACCTCGCGCCATGTCACGGCGCGCTCGGACGACGCGCAACGGGAAGCTCGCGGAGGCCGCGCCTGCCCGCACGGCGCCCGTTCGTGGCGGGCGCTGCAAACTGGTGCGCTGCGTGGCGTCAGCCGCCGAGTGCCTTCAGCACACGCTCGGCGTCGGGCTTGTTCTCGCCAGGGTTGCCGGCCAGGAACGCACGCAGCGCCGCGAGCACTTCCGGCGTACGAGCATCGAAGACCTGGAGCGCGTCGATGGCCCACCGTTGGTGGTACAGCCAGGACTGGTCGCGTCGTTCGCTGGCGATCACGCGCAGCGCCAGCGGCACCACCTTGTCGGGCTGCGCTTTGATCTCGCCGAGGGAGCGCATCGCGTTGCCACCGACGGCATTGATGGTCGAATCGACCTTCGGCAGCGACCGTTCGACCGCTGCGAGCAGGGCCGGCACGGCGCGCGGGTCGCCGATCTTGCCCAGCACCTCGGCGGCACCCTCGGCGCCGCGCACGCCGCGCTTATCCAGCAGTTGCAGCAGTGCTGGCACCGCGGCTTTGGCATTGGGACCGAAGTGGCGCAGCACGTTGCACACATCGAGGTTCATGGCGTGGTCCGACAAGCACGTGATCAGGTGCGGGATCGCGGGTTCGCCGACGGCGCGCAGGCAGTCGCTGATCGCGGTGCCGTCGACCTTGGCGCCGGGCCACAGCTTGGTCACCGCGGGCAACAATTCGACCGCGGCAGCGCCCAGCTGGCCCGTTGCCCGCAGCGCCGCGAGCTGTCGCTTCTCGTCCGCCAGCGCTTTGCCGACGACGGCGACGGCCGGCTTGCCGACCTTGGCGAGCGCATCGGCTGCGGCATTGCGCACCTCCGGGACCTCGTCGCCGAGTGTGGTGCCCAATGCCGCGACGGCGCTGGCGGCACCGGCGCCGAGCTTGCCCAGTTCGTTGGCTGCACGCAGGCGCTCGACGCTGTCCTTGCTGCGCAACTGCTTCGCCCAGTCCGCCGCGGTCGTCTGCGCGATCGCCGACTGGCTGAGAGCGAAGAGGCTGGCAAGGGCGAACAGGAGGGTGCGCATGGTGGATCCTCGGCGTGGATAGACGACTCACCGGTCGTCGTAACACGGCAGCGGCCGTTCAGCAGGGGCTTTCCGCGGGCACGCCGTGCGACGACACTGGCGCGATGCGTTCCACGTCGTTCGCGCCGGTGTCCGCGCTGTTCTTGCTCGCCTGGTCGTCGGCGCAGTCCGCACCCTCGCTGCGCGACCCGGTCCGCCTGCAGGCCGATGGTCTGCCGATCGCGATGGAGACCTTGTGCGAGTATGGGCACGCCGGGCCAGCGATCGGCGACGTCGACGGCGATGGCGATCGCGACCTTCTGATCGGCGACTTCGGCGGCAACTTCTGGTTCTTCGAGAACCGCGGCACCGACCAGCAGCCCGACTACACCAACCGCGGCCGGTTGCGCCACGAGGGCAAGCCGCGCGGCGAGTTCCTGCGCGTTCGAACCCAATGATGCGTCGCAGCCAGTCCACGGTTCGTGGACTTCGATCGGGACGGCAAGCTCGACTTCGTCAGCGGCTCGTACGACCCGGGTGAGGTGTTCCTCTTCCGCGGGGTGGGCAAAGGCAAGTTCGTGCACGCCACGATGCTGGTCGACGAGCTCGGTGTGCCGCTCGTGCACCATCCCGTGGAGTGGCAGCAGCACGCGAAGCTGTTGGCGGCGAAGTCGGCGGACCATGAGCTCGTGCAGCAGACCATGGTGGCGTCGTACGGCAGTTTCCCGATGCCGATCGACTTCGATGCCGATGGCGACCTCGACCTGCTGATCGGCAGTCTCGGCGGCAACGTCTTCTGGCGCGCGGGAGTCGTGCTGGACAAGAAGGCGAAGAAGGGCGCGGTGGGGCCATTCGCCGCCGAGAGCGTGCCGCTGCAAGCGGCCGGCGTGACTCTGCAGGTCCATTCCCACGCGGACCCGTTCGCGGCCGACTGGGATGGCGACGGCGTCTTCGATCTCGTCGTCGGCGCCGGCGATGGCAGCGTCGGCTGGTATCGCAACGAAGGCTCGCCCCAGGCACCGCGCTTCGCCGCGCGCCAGGAACTGGTGACCGCCAAGTCGGCGACCGACACCATGGTGCGGGCGTTCGATGCGAAGGGAGAGCCACTGCCGGGCACGCGGGCGCAGATCTGCGTGGTCGACCACGACGGCGATGGCCGTGCCGACCTGGTGGTCGGCGACCATGCGCGCGCCGGCGGCGACACCAGGAAGGTCACGAGCTACGTGTGGCTGTATCTGCGCAGCGGGCCGACCACGCCGCGCTGATCACACCGCCAGCAGCGTTCCGGCTGCCGCCAGCCATCGGGGTTGGCCCACGGTCGTATGCTCTTTCGCAAGTAAGCCCGGGGGCGTGCGCGGCTCCTTGGGCTCACATGAGCCAGATCCTCGCGTTCGCCCTGACTTGCGGTGCCGCCTTGCTCGCCCAATCGCCGCAGGCTCCCCCGGTGGCGCCGCCGGCGCCGTTCACCGGCGTCTTCGTGTCCGACCCGGGCGCGGACGGTGCGGTGTGGGTGCGCGGCGAACGCTACAAGCTCGGACTGAGCGCCGGAGGCGCCAGCTACCAGCCACTGTTCGGGCCGAAGGCACCGCGCGATTTCCCCCTGCGCCTGCAGCTGGTGCACGCCGCGATCGGCGACGTCGAGCTGCCGTCGCCGGACGGTGTCCCGTGGCAGCGGCACGAACTCGGGTTCACGCGCGGGCGCGGGGCCGTCACCGAACGCTGGCACGTCACGGCCGCGGGCGCGCAGTTCACCTTCGAAGTCGCCGAGCCGGTCGCGAACGGCTGCCTGCTGCTGCGCCTCGCCGCCACGAGCGACATGGTCGTGGTGGACGACGGCCCCGGCGTGCGCTTCGTCGCTCCCGGGCTCGGCGACGTGCGCTGCTCGGATGCGACGGTGTTCGACGCGGCCGGCGCGCGGCTCGACGTCCCGGTCGAGGCCGGCGACGGCCAGCTCGTGATCGCCGTGCCGGCCTGGTTCACCGCGACGGCGCAGTGGCCGCTGCTCGTCGATCCGGTGCTGACGACCGTCGCCGTGGACACGACCAGCAGCGAACGGCAGGACGCACGGGTCGCCTGCGAACCGACCACCGGCAATTGGCTGGTCGTCGCCGAGGAGCACCTGAGCGCCACCGACGTCGACATCGTCTGCACGCGCTACAGCAGTGCGAGCCCGCCGGTCCTGCTCGAGACGGTGTATGCGGACAACACGGCGGACTTCACGCACAACCTCGACGTCGGCTTCGTGGCGGCGACGCAACGCTTCGTCATCGGCTGGCACAACGCCACGTCCGGCCAGTTCCAGTTCCGCAACCGCCAGGCTGCGTCCACGACGCAGGGGGCGACGATCGGCACTTCCGGCGGCATCGGCAACGACCTCGAGAACCGCGTGCGCATCGGCAGTTCCTTCGCCTCGGACCGCTTCCTGCTCGTCCTGTTCCGGCATCAGGGCGGCTCGGCGCCGTTCACGACCATCATTGCGACCTTCCACGCCAGCTCGGGGACCCTGTTCCAGGTCATGCCGCTGCCGGTCGGCACGTTCGCCAGCATGCAGAACATCGCCTCACCGGGCGAAGTCAGCGCGATCGCGTCGGCCAGCGACAAGTGGGTCGTGGCGTGGCCGGAGATGACGGCGACGTTCCTGCCGAACTACCTCATCCGCATGCTGGCGATCGGGGCAACGGGCAGCACCGGCCCGCTCGTGGCGGAGCCGGTGGTGACGCTGTCGCCCGTGAGTTCGGCGGTCGTGAAGGGGGCGTCGATCGCCGGGCGCGGCGGCAACCTGCTCGTCGCCTGGGAACGGGTCAACGCCGCCACCGGCAGCGACATCATGGGGGTGCCGGTCGGACTCGTCGGCGGCGTGTTCGCCCCGCTCGGCAGCGTGCAGAACCTCACCACGCAGGAGCCGAACGCGCTCGCCGCGCGGGCGCAGCGCGAGCCGGACGTCAGCTACGACGGCATCCGCTTCCTCTACGGCTATCTCGAGGACGACGGGGCAGGCACGACCTTGCCGCATGCAGCGACGGTGGTGACCAGCGGCGCGACGCTCACGTGGCACGAGGGGCATCTGCCGTTGGGCACGGCGCACGCGAGCACGTTCGACCTCGGCTTCGGCGCGAACAGCACGCCCGGCGTGCACTGGGCGGTGTTCCAGCAGGTCGGCCCCTCGGCAACCGGCGACGTGCAGGCGGCGCTCGTCGACGCCCGCGCGCCGGGCGCCACTTCGGCGATCACGCAGACCGGGTGTGGGGTGCCGAGCGAACCGGGCATCGCCATCACCGGCACCCCGGCCCTCGGCCGCACGTTCTCCGTGGCGCTGAGCAACGTGCCGGTGTTCCCGATCCTGCTGGTGGGCCCTCCGGGGGCGAGCCCCTTGCCCGGTTGCGGCGCGTGCTCGCTCGGCGTCGACACGACGGCGCTGCAGCTGTTCACGGTGTCGGCGCTCGCGGTCAACGTGCCGGCCAACCCGTCCCTGTTGCAGTTCCAACTCGCGTTCCAGGGCATGAGCGGTCTGCAGTCGGGTGGCTGCCCGGCGGCGTTCCTCGGCTTCGCCTTCGCCTTGTCCGACACGCTGACGATCACGGTGCGGTGAGGTGGGGCGAGGCGGAGGCGCGGCGGCCGGCAGGACACGGTCCTTGTCGAGCGAGCCGTTGGCGGTTCCGGTGCACGCATGAAGCGGTTCGTGTTCGGGGGACTCGCCGCGGTCCTGTTCTCGTCGTAGCCGTGGCCCAGGACGCCGGTTCTCCGCCCCGAGCACAAGACCGCCGATGCCTTCGAGTTCCTCGACCTCGCTTCCTCCGCCAGCCTCGCCTGCCACCGCATTCCCTACGCGGCCGCAGCCGGCATCCTCGCCACTGCACGCAACCCGCTTCGGCACCACCCGGGCCGCATCCGAACTGCGCCAGCACAGCGCGCCGGCACCGCCTCAGCCACCCATCTGCGCGAAGATCAGCACGTGACCACCTGGGCCCCGCACACCGATCTCGTCCTGCACGTCAGTCCTTGGGCGTCTCGTCCTTGTCCGCATCGCCCGTGGCCGAGGCGGGCACGCTGGCCGGCGGGGCGACGAAGCCGAGCAGCCGCGGATCGTTGCCGACGACGACGTTCCGACGCTTCGGGGTCGCGTCGGCCGGCGACTTCGCGCCCGGCACTTCGACCAGCGCCACGACGTCGCGCCCGCCTTCGTTGCCCTGCTTCCAGCCGAGGCCCCAGAACGTCAACGCCGCGAGGTCGCCATCGGGGTGCACGGCGAGCTGGCCGAAGCGCACCGGCCACTCGGCGTCACCGAGTTCGGCGATGTGCCAGCGATGCGTGATCTGCTTGCTGCGGCGGTCGATGCGGAGCAATTGCTGTTCCGACGCCAGCCAGACCACCAGACCGTTCGCCGACACTTCCATCGCGATTGGGATCGGGACGTCGCGCAGCACGATCTCCGGCTCGCGCCCAGCCACGCCCGGATCGACGACCAGGTCGTGGTGGTACTTCGGAGCAGCGTGCCGGATCCCATCCGGGTACACGTAGGGATGCTTGTGGATGGCGAGCAAGAAGCCGTCCGCCAGCAACACCGGCCGCGGTGAGAGCTGCAGTTGCACGTTGCCGAGCTTCGCAGTGGTGCCGCCGTCGCAGTGGAAGACACACAGGCCAGGGGCGCGCTCGGTTCGCGCCTTCCGCGAGAAGAAGAGGCGCTTGCCGTCGGGGCTCCACCAAGGGTCCTTTTTGCAACCGCCGTCCTCGGTCACCACCACGAGGTTGCCACCGTCCTCGTCGGTGATCGCGATCTCGCCGTTCGCCACCGGTGTGTCGAACGTCTGCAGTACGTGCGCGACCCGCTTGCCGTCGGGGCTCCACACCGCCTTCGTCGGGATCGAGGCGTAGTCCATGCCGTGCCAACGGCGCTGCAGCGGTGGCGGCTGCCGCGGAGCCTCGCCGGTCACCTTGCCGACCACTCCGCTCGCGAAATCGACGGCACGCACTTCGCTCTGCACCAGCACGACCAGCGATGCTGGCTGCTGCGCCGCGGCGACCGCAGCGAACACGAACAAGCCGAGCCAACGAGACACCGGGGCCATGATCCGGGCATGATCGCCGAAGGTGCGACCGCGCTGCGTCAGCGATTCGTCAACACTTCGTCCCGTCGCTGCTGCGCTCATGCTGCTCCGCTCCGCCGCGTCCGCCATGCTGCTGGGGAGATGGAACGTTCAAGCTGCGGTCCCAGACCACACGGAACCTCGTCCCGCCATCCTGCCGCCGCCGGCCCTACGCGAAGCTCGACCTGACGATGCAGAGTCGGGACCAGATCAACGAAAGGCAGCGCTCATGGGAGTGTTGGTGGCCGGGGAAGACCAGTACCGCCTCCAGAGGAACACCACATCGCCTTGATGGTCGCACGCCAGCCGCGAGCTTTGAGCAATCCAGCCCGGGTCCAGGTTCGACGACGGGGCCGACCAACCGGAACCAGGAGTGAACCGTGACCATCGCAACTCGCCGTACCCCGGAGCCGTCGAGCCCCAAGACGCTGTGGCATTGCCAGCCGGGTCGATCGTCACGTTGGGATCATAGGTGAACAGCGAAGTCGAGTCGATCTGCACCGGAACGCCGAACGTGGTGCCGGTGATCGCCGACGCCCACATGCCGAGCGCCCCGGTCTGCGCCTGGCGCCACATGACGAATCCGCGCCGGCTGCCGTTCACAGCGAGCCTGGGCAGCGTGTAGTCGGTGCTTGTTCCCAAGAGGACAGCGCCGGCCCCACCCGAACACCAGGCGACGGTGCTGAGATCGTCTTGCCAAGTTGCATACACCATTCCATTGCTACCAACGGCAACCAAGCGCACGGCCTCCGCCTGACTCGAGAAGATCGGATTTGCAACGTTCGCCCCATATGCATATCTGCAATACATGACTCGATGGTTGAACCCGCCAAGGCCATTGGGTTCGACCTCGTTGAAGAGGACATCACCGATTCCGTCGTCACCGATGACGACGACCGGGGACCTCTGCGATGCGGTGGCAATCGACTCCACGGGCAATGGAGCAGCGAATACGTACGAACCGTTTCCCGCGCTTGCGGTCCCCATGATGATGGGGTCTCCACCCCACCATGGCGCTTCGTCCCAGACGACGATTGCTCGCCCACTCGAGCTCACCGCCAAGGAAGGTGGGCCGATGATGTTTGCGGTGAGGGCAATCGGCTGGGGCGGCCCCCAGGCTCCGCTCGTGTCGTTGGTGCACACATAAAGGTCGTTCATCGAGTCAAGGCAGGCACAGACCACGTTGCCCAAAGAGTCGATGCCGATGTCATGGATCGTCAATTGCCCCGGCATCGCAATCAGCGGCTGCCAATCCGAGGCTGGCGAGTAGCGCAGGATTCCACCAAGCCAACCTACTGCCCCGAGCCCCGACCGGTTCATGACGAACTTCGTGGTGGGCCCACCCGATCCAATCGGGTGCGCGGGCGTCCACTGCGGGACGTTCTGGACGACGAACTCGAGGTCGTTGTCGGTGAATGCCAGGACCGGCGGTGAAAGGTCGAAGTCGTAACCTTGGGCTTCGAAGGCAAACCCGAGCAGCTGCGACGAGTTCGGGATCGACAGAACGTGGGAGGTCGCCGTGCCAGCAGGCAGTATTCCGCTCGCTCCGATGATGTTGCTCGACGGATCGACCAACAACATGCCCAGAACGGTGAACCCTGGGATCACGACCGCGAATCGAGCGTGGAAGGGAATGGTCGAGTAGGCCACCGCGAACGCATTGCCGACGGCGGACGTCGGGTAGTTGTAGCTGACGGGAACACTGGTTCCGACGATGGGAAGAGCACTCTGGGTGAGCGTTCGAT
>JAEUHV010000257.1 GCA_016794485.1 Planctomycetota bacterium | reverse complement strand
CTCGAACATCTCCATCGCGATGACGAGGTTGGGGCGGCGTTCGTAGATCGCGGCCAGCAGCTCGTGGTGGGTGCGATGCACCGGCGGGGTCTCGTGCAGCTCGCCGAAGCACACGACGTCGGCCCCGACGACGGCGTCGGCGACGGTCGCGACGTCGACCACTTCGTAGTTCGCGGTGGCGACGATGCGCGGCGGGGTCGCGCAGGCGGGGAGGAGCAGGAGCGGCAGGAGCCAGGACGGGCGCATTCCGAGATCAGAACTGTTGCGCGCGTCGCTGGCAAGCCGACGTGCTCACGGCCTCACGGGGCCGGGAACGTTTGAAATCCTGATCAGAACGCGATCCTGATGAACCACCGGGGCTCACCACCGTCCGATGACTGGCGGAACTCCTGCCCCATATGCCAGGTGTCAAACGCTCGGACGACCCCATCGCCACTCATGCGCTCCCTCCGCGGAAGACTGAACAAGGCTGCCAGACCGCCGAGCGACGACCAGTGCACTCGCCGGCCCTTGGTCGCACCGGCTGGCTCGGGTCGCTCCTTTGCTGCTGCACGCCGGAGCACGCAACGCCTGGCCTGGTCAAGGTAGACCGCTCTCGACGCACTGGCTCGAGCACGCAGGCAGACCTGGCCCATGCAATTCCACCACGGACGGGCCGACCGTCACGGTGGATCTCGGTCGCAACCCTTGCTCGATGCGCCACACACTCGCATCATCGCCGAATCAAGTGGCTGAAACTTCCAGGCGATCCATGCGGACCGACGGCACCAGAGCCCCCTTGCTGCCGTTCCGCAACCAGCACGGCGGGCGGCGGGCTGGCGCCGGCCGCAAGCCGAACGGCGACCGGGCGGGTGTTCCACACGACACGCGCGCGGTGCTCGCGGCGCGGTTCCCGGTGCACGTCACGGTGAAGCTGCGCGAACACCTGCCGCCGCTGCGACGCCGCGAGGCCTACGCCACGTTGCGCGCGGCGTTCGCCGCCGGCTGCGATCGCAACGGCTTCCGGCTCATCCACTACGCGGTGCTCAACGACCACCTGCACTTCGTCGTCGAGGCGAACGGCCGCACCACGCTGTCACGCGGCGTGCAGGGACTGCTGGTCCGCATCGCACGCGCCCTCAACAAACACTGGGATCGCCGCGGGCGGGTCTTCGCCGACCGGTACCACGACCACATCCTGCGCTCGCCGCGCGAGGTCCGGAATGCACTGCGCTACGTGCTCGGCAACGGCAAGAAGCACGCAGCCGAAGGTCGCGCCGTCACCGTTGCCCAGGCGATCGACACCTACACCTCGGCGCCGTGGTTCGACGGTTTCCGCGAGACAATCGTCGTGCGCGGCATCGAAGCTGTGGTTCGTCCGATCACCGATGCGCACACCTGGCTGCTGACGACCGGCTGGAGGCGCCATGGCCTGCTGTCCGTCACGGAACGCCCGGCTTGAACGGGGACCGAAGCCCCGACCGCCGTAGCCGACATTCCCGACGCGTCGCCCTTCCCCCACCGGCCGCGACGGCTTGAATGACCCGCCCTGCTGCGCATGAAGATCACCACCTGGAACGTCAACAGCCTGCGCGCCCGCCTCACGCACGTCGTCGACTTCCTGCGCGACCACCGCCCCGACGTCCTCTGCCTGCAGGAGACCAAGGTCACCGACGACCAGTTCCCCCGCGCCGTGCTCGAGGACGAAGGCTACGAGTGCGTGTTCACCGGCCAGAAGAGCTACAACGGCGTCGCGATCCTGACGACCGCGGCCCCCACCGACGTCGTCAAGTCCTTCCCCGACGACGCCCCCGACGCCGACAAGCGGGTCCTCGCCGCGCGCATCGGCGACTGGCACGTGCTCAACCTCTACGTGCCGAACGGCCAGGAGGTCGGCTGCGACAAGTACCAGTACAAACTCGACTGGTTCCGCCGCCTGCGCACGTTCCTCGACAGCCGCTGGGCGGCGAACGACAAGCTCGTCGTGGTCGGCGACTTCAACGTCACGCTCGACGACCGCGACGTGCACGACCCGGCGTGGTGGCGCGACAAGATCCTGTGCTCCGCGCCCGAACGCCAGGCGATGCGCAATGTGCTCGCGTTCGGCCTCGCCGACTCGATGCGCGCGTTCCACAGTGAGGGCGGCATCTACACCTGGTGGCACTACCGCGCCGGCGCCGCATTCGTCGACGACGGCCTGCGCATCGACTACGTGCTGACCAGCAAGCCGGCCGGCGAACGCTGCACCGGCGTCGTCGTGCACAAGGACATCCGCAAGCAGAAGCAGCCGAGCGACCACGTTCCGGTGACCGCGACGTTCACCGACGAGGTCGGCCCGTGACCGAGCCCGTGATCCTCACCGAGCAGCTCGGCCGCGAGTTCGCCGGCACCTGGGCCGTGCGCGACCTCGACCTCGCCGTGCAGCCCGGCGAGATCTACGGCTTCCTCGGCCAGAACGGTGCTGGCAAGACCACCACGCTGCGCATGCTGACGGGCCTGCTGCTCCCCAGCGCTGGCCGATTGCGCATCGCCGGCCTCGACCACGCCACCAGCAGCCGCGAACTGAAGGCGCAGCTCGGCTTCGTGCCGGACACGCCGCCGCTCTACGACTACCTGACCGGTCGCCAATACGTGGCGCTGGTGGCGAGCCTGTGGCACGTGCCGCGCGCCCAGCGCGACGAACGCTGCGAACGCCTGCTCGCGATGCTCGGCATGGACGACCATGCCGACGAGTTGTGCAAGGGCTACTCGCACGGCACCAGGAAGAAGATCCACCTGGTGGCCGTGCTGACGACCGCACCGCCGGTGCTGCTGCTCGACGAGCCGACCAGCGGCCTCGACCCGCTGAGTACGCGGCGGCTGAAGGAACTGCTGCTCGCCGAGGCGGCACGCGGCACCACGATCCTGTTGAGCACGCACGGCCTCGAACTGGCCGAACAGGTGTGCCACCGCGTCGGCATCCTCGCGCGCGGCCGCCTGCGCTGCGAAGGCACCGTCGCCGACCTGCGCGCAGCGCACGGCGACAAGACCCTCGAAGACGTGTTCGTCGCCGTCACGGAAGCGGCCACGTGAGCCTCGTCGCCGCCGACCTCCGCGCGCTCGGCAACCTCGCCGCCCTGCCGCAGGGCCGACGGCTCGCGACCAGCACGCTGATCGGCTTCCTGATGCTCGGCACGATGTCGGCGTGGTTCGCCGACGCGATCGTGCACAGTCCGCAGCTGCTGGCGATGCTGCGCCAGCAGAGCGGCGACGCGACGCTGCGCGGGCTGCTCGGCTACGGCTTGATGGCGTGCCCGCTGGTCGCGACGTGGCTCGGCCTCGCGCTGGCCCAGCGGCAGCTCTTCGACGCCCCCGAACTGCAGCTCTGGCGCCAGTCGCCGCTGCGGCCGATGGCGTTGCCGCTGCACGTGCTGCTGCGTGCCGGCTTCTTGTCGTCGTGCTGGGCGCTGGCACTCGCGGGACCGTTCGTCGTGACGCTGCTGTTGCAGAGCCCGGCCCCGGCGTTGGCGATCGCGCTGGTGCCGCTGGCCGTGGTCGCGGGCACCGTGCCGCTGCTGGCGGTGCTGCTCGCAGCGCACATCGTGCTGGTCCGGTTCCTCGCCGGCCGCTGGCTGCGCCTGTTGTTCCTGCTGGTCGGCGCCGGCGCGTCGGTCGCGTTCTCGGCGTGGCTGCTGCTGACCATGTTCGCCAGCGGCCAGGAACGCGCGCTCGACGTCGTCGCCGTCGCCGGCGATCCGAAGGGCCTGCCGTGGACGGTGGCGGCGAGCGCAACGCTGCTCGCCTCGGCCGAACGCGGCGTGCTCGACACCGACGCGCTGCTGCACCTGCTCGGCACGCTGGCCGGCGCCGTCGCCGTGTTCGCCGTCGTGGCGACCCTGCATCCGGGCGCCTACGAACGCCATCTCGCCGCGGAACCGCCGCTGTGGCGCGCGGCGCGCCGCCGCTGGCCGCAGCGCCTGACCGCCGTCGTGCGCAAGAAGGAGTTCGCGCAGCTGGTGCAGCAACCGGGTGCCTTGCTCGGCTTCCTGTTGTTCGCGGCGATGGTGTTCGCGCTGGCGAAGGGTGAAGTGCTCGTCGGCGGCATGCTCGGCAACGCCAACCTGCCGCGGCACGCCGTGCACAGCGCGGTGATGCTGGCGCAGTGGTTTCTCGCCGTGCTGCTCGTGCTGTACGCCCACATGGGGCGCCTCGTGGTGTGGGACGCGACGCAGTGGCCGCTGTACATGGCCTCGCCGGCGAGCCCCGGCGCGATCCTGCGCGGCAAGCTGCAGGCGGTGTTCGTGTTCCTGCTGTGGCCGCTGCTGCTGGTGCTGGTTGCCGGCGCGTGGTTGCTCGGCGCCGGGCGGGCCGCCCTGGTCGCGACCGCCGGAACAGCACTCGGCGGCACGTTCGGCGCGATCGGCGTGCTCGCGGTGATCGGGACGCTGCCGCCGCTGGTGCGGCCGGACGACGGTGGCCAGGTGCAGCAAGGCGGCAAGAACTTCCTCGGCGCGATCCTGCTGGTGCTCGGCTTCGAAGCGGTCGCGGCGCCGGCGATGTTCGGCTGGCTGTGGCTCGTCGACCACGCGCGCCATTCGCCGGTGCGCGCCGCGGACGTCGCCGCATGGACGCCCTGGCTGGTCGGTGCGGCGCTGCTCTACGGGCTCACCCTGGCGAGCGTCGGCACCTGGGCGGGGACGCGCAACATCGCGCGCATGCTGCGGCCGCGCTAGACGGCGATCTTCCGCGCGGCGAACACGAGCGCCGGCGGCACGTTCCGCAACACCGGCCGGACCTCGAGGCGACCGAACGTCGTGCGCAGCAGGCGTCGCAGCCACCACTGCGCCGGATTCACCAGCGAATGCTGGTACGAGAACGTGCAAAACCAGCCGCCGACGGGCACGGCGGCATGCGCGGTGCGCACGAGCTCGGCGACCATGGGCTTCGGCATGGCCACGAGCGGCAGGCCCGACACCACGGCGAACGGTTGCAGGCCCGGCCGCGCCGCCAGTTGCGTCGCCAGGGTCGCCGCATCCGCCCACGCGAACTCGACCCGCGGGAACCGGCGGCGCAACAGATCGCAGAACTCGGCGTCGCGTTCGATGCCCAGGTAGCCACCACCCCCGGCGCTTGCGAGCAGTTCGAGGATCGGTGCCGTGAATGCTCCGGTGCCCGGCCCCAGTTCGACCACGCCGCCGCCCGTCGGGAGCACGACATCGCGCAACATCGCCCGCGCCAACCAACGCGAGCTCGGCCACACCGAGGCCACGTCTTTCGGATCGCGCAGGAACTTGCGCAGGAACAAACGGCCGAGTCCACGCTCGGAAGCCGTGGCAGGAAGTGCGTCGCCCATGGCAGGCGATCATGGCAGGCGCCTGTCGCCACGCGGCGTCCGCACACAACCTTCATCACAGACTGCGCGAGGCCTCATCGTGGACGGCACGCTTCTGTCCTCATGTCGTTGAATGCGCGCATCGGAACACTGGCTGTCGCTGGCTTGCTGCTGGCCCCGTTGTGGCTGCCGCTGCTGCCGTTCTGGTGCCTGACCGCGCGCCGCTCGCGACGCGACGGCATCGCCTCCGGGCTCGCGACCCTGACGGCGCGCCAGGCCTGCACGATCGCCGCGATGGCCGAGGCCACCTTGCCGAGCCCCCCAGCCGGCGGCTGGGGCGTAGTCGCGCGCAATGTCGACCGCTACCTCGCCGCGGTCCGGTCGCCCCGTCGCTGGCGCACACTCGTGCTGCTCACCGGACTCGAATACGCACCACTGCTGCGTCTCCATCGCCCCCTGTCGCGGCAGGATCCGATGCGGCGGCGCACGTTCGTCGAACGCCACCTCGCCACGACGCATGGCCTGTTGGCGATCCCGTCGCTGGTCCGGCAGCTGGTCCGCATGGGCTACTACTCCGACCCGCACGTCGCCGACGAGCTCGGCTTCCTCCCGATGACGAAGCGCTCGTCGACGTCGCGGCACGAACGGCTCGCCACACCTGTCGCGCACAAGGAAGTCGGATGACCACGATCCGGAGCGAGGCGGTGGTGGTCGGTTCGGGTGCGGGTGGCAGCGTCATGGCATTCCGGCTGGCAGCCGCCGGAATGCGCGTGAACGTGGTCGAACGCGGCCCTTGGCTGCATCCGCGCCAGATGTCGCACGACGAACCGGCGATGATCGCCCGGCTCTACAAGGACGGCGGCGCGCAGACGAACGTCGATGCCGACATGTTCGTGCTGCAGGGCGACTGCGTCGGCGGCTCGACGGTGCTCACCAACGCCGTCTGCTTCCGCATGCCGGAGTCGGTGCGGCAGAGCTTCGCCGCGCACGGCTTCGACTTGCCGCCCGGCGAACTGGCGAACGCGTTCGATCGGGTCGAGGGCGTGATCGGCGTGGCCCCGCTGCCGACGGATGTGCACAACCCGGCGACGTGGCGGCTGACAGACGGCTTGCGCCGCATCGGTGCACCCGCCGGTGGCTTCCACAAGGCGATGCAGGACTGCATCGGTTGCGGCTACTGCAACATCGGCTGTCGCTACGGCAAGAAGCTCGACGCGGCGCAGACGTGGATCCCGATGGCGATCGCGCGCGGTGCGAACGTGATCCCCGAACTCGAAGTCGTGCGCATCGAGCACCGGAAGGGCCACGTCGTCGGCCTCGTCGCCCACGAACGCCAGACCGGCCAGAAGGTGCGCATCGTGGCCGACGTCTACGTGCTCGCGGGCGGTGCGATCAACACCCCCGAGCTGCTCCTGCGCAGTGGGCTGCACCGCGGCCGCGCCGGCAAACGCACGTCGTTCAACGCCGGGGCGATCGTGTTCGGCGAGTTCCCGGAACCGCTCGACGGATGGAAGGGCGACCAGATGTGCGTGCACTCGCTGCACGACGACTTCGTCATCGAGCAGATCCAGAATCCGCCGGTGTCGCTGGCCTTGACGCTGCCGGGCTTCTTCGGCGACCACGCCGCGCGCATGCGTCGGTTCCGCCATCTGGCCGCGCTGGGCGTGCTGGTCCCGACCCAACCGACCGGCGAGGTCTACCTCGGCCTCGGGCATCGCCTGGTTCGCCCCCTGTTCGACCACGCGGACATCCGGTTCCGCATGGGGCCACGGGACATGGCCGCATTCCGATCGGGCTGCCGCACGGCCGCCGCGGCGATGCTGGCGGCGGGAGCGCGGCGCGTCTTCGTGCCGAGCGGCACCGACCCGGTGATCGAACGCCCTGAAGACCTGACGCGCATCGATGCCGCGATGCGCACCCAGACCGACCTGATGGGCTTCGGCAGTTCGCATCCGCAGGGTGGCGCATGTGCCGGCAGCGATCCGCGCCGCGACGTGGTGGCACCCGACTTCCGCGTGCGCGGCCTCCGCAACCTCTACGTCGCCGATGCGAGCCTGTTCCCGCACTCGGTGAAGGTCAACCCGATGCTCTCGATCATGGCCGTCGCCGATCTCGCCGCGAACCGCATCACCGGCACCCGAGCGCAGTCCGAAGTCACCGAGGGACCGGCGTTTCGCAGCCGCGAACGCCTGGCTGGTCGCACGTGAGCTGCCTCGGAGCCGCCGCTGCCCGCATCGCACGCCGCCGTTTGCGCACGATGCAGGCCAACGCCCACGCCCCGGGGCCTGCGCAGGAGCACCTGCTGGCCAACCTGCTGGCGCGGATCGCTCCGACGGCGTTCGGCCGCGAACACGGCCTGCACCGGGTGCGCTCGCTGCGCGACCTCGCGGCCGCGGTGCCGCTCGGCGACTACGCGGCGCGCAGACCCTGGTGGGAACGGGCCCGCGCCGGCGAACGCGACGTCTGCTGGCCCGGCCTGGTCCGGTTCTGGGCCATCAGTTCCGGCACGACGTCGGGCGAGAAGTTCCTGCCCGTCAGCGACGCCACCATCGCCAGCAATCGGCGCGGCGGCTTCGACGCGCTGGTGCCGCACCTCGCCGCACACGGCGGCGACCTGTTCGACGGCAAACTGCTGTTCCTCGGCGGCTCGACCGCACTGCGGCGCCAAGGCGACGTGTTCGTGGGCGACAACACCGGGATCATGGCCCTGCACGTGCCACGCTGCCTGCGCTCGCTGCACACGCCGGACGCGAGCGTGCGCGGCATGCCGTCGTGGGAGGAGAAGGTGGCCGCTGCCGCGGCGCAGACCATGGGCGTCGACCTGCGCATGCTCGCCGGCGTGCCGTCGTGGATCGTGCTGTTCGGCGAGTCGGTGCTCGCACACGCGCGCGCCGCGGGTCGCCCGGCCCGCTGCCTCGCCGACGTGTGGCCGAACCTGCAGTTGTTCGTGCACGGCGGGGTGACGTTCGCGCCGTATGCCGATCGCCTGCACGAACTGGTCGGGCGGCCGATCCGCTACACGGACACCTACTCCGCGTCCGAAGGCGGCATGCTCGCGGTGCAGGACGGCGACGCCGATGCCGGCATGCTGCCCTTGCTCGACCGCGGCTCGGTGTTCGAGTTCGTGCCGGTGGATGAACTCGGGAACGCGGCCCCACGCCGCTTCGGCGCCGCCGAGGTCGAGCCTGGAGTGGACTACGCCATCGCGCTGACCACCGACGCGGGCATCGTCTCCTACCTGGTCGGCGACGTGGTGCGCTTCACCTCGACCCGGCCGCTTCGACTGCGCTTCGCCGGCCGCATCGCGCACACGCTGAACGCGTTCGGCGAGCACGTGAGCGGCGGCGAACTCGAACGCGGCATCGCGGCTGCGGCTGCCGCCACTTCGGCCATCGTCAGCGAGTTCGTCGTGGGCGTGCGCTTTCCCGAACCCGGCGAACCCATGGGCGGCCATCGCTGGTTCGTCGAGTTCCATCGCGAACCCGCCGATCTGCAGACGTTCGCCCGCATCCTCGACACCACGCTGCAGCAGGGCAACGAGGACTACGCGACCCACCGCACCTACGGCCTGCGCGAGCCTGTGGTGGAATGCCTGCCGGCCGGTGCGTTCGTCGAGTTCCTGCGGCGGCGCGGCCGCATCGGTGGCCAGGTCAAGGTGCCGCGGGTGCTCGACGCGAGTGCGCGCGACGAGTTGCTGGGCATGTTCATCCTGCCGTGATCGTTCGCGCGGGCGGCCGCACGAAGTGCAGCGAATCGAGCAGGTAGTGCACCAGCAGGAATCCGAAGCCCACCAGCCAGTAGGCGAGCAACACCGAACCGGGGCGATACAGCGGCTGCCCCGACGCGTCGCGCGGCGGAACGTCGTGGCCGAACATCACGAACGCGCCGCCGCTGGCGACCTCGATCACGAACGCGGCGCCGAGCATCACGCCGACCAGGACCAGGGTGAGGCCCAGCCCTCGCAGCCACGTCCGCAGCGGGGATTCGAGCGTGACCGCAGGGTGCGCGCCGTCGCCACGAGCGCACGAGGCGTCGTGTTGCAGCACCCGCGACAGGGCCAGGTACTGCAGGCTGTGCCATGCATTGACGCCCTGGAAGGCGCTGTCCAGGTTCGGCAGCAGCGGCACCAGGAAGCACGTCGAAGCCACGGTCGTCACCAGCGCCCGTCGCCGCCCGAACGGCCGCCCGGCCCGGTGGTCCCGCAGCGCCGCGGCGGCGAACACGACGGCGGCGAGCAGGAACGCGACCGTCACCGCGATCCACAGGGCGGGATGGCGCGCCCAGTCCGGCAGGATCGGCGCGTTGCGGCCGATGCGGAACACATAGTCGTCCGCGAACGCCGAACTGCCACCGAGCGCCCGCACGATCACGGTCGCCAGCGCCGCCGGATCCGCCGCGCCGCCACCGTTCGCGCCGCCTTCGGCCATCGACATGCGGAACAACGACACCGGGTACAGCGACAGCGCCAGCAGGAGCTGTTCCGACCAGATCGTCGCCGGCCGCACGCCGCTCTCGGCCGCCGCCATGCGGCGCGCCACGTAGCCGTGCTGCTGCACGACGTGCAGCCCGGCCCAGAAGAAGAAGAACGTGAGCAACCACGCCATCGGCGGCGCACCGGCGATGCGCGCCCCCAGGAACACGCTCGTCACCGCGCAGACGGCCGTGCCCACGAGCACCAAGGCCGCGGCGGCGGCCTGGGCGCGATGTTCGCGCCAGAACTCGGCAGCGAACACCGTGCGTTCGAGCGTCGCGACGACGTGTGGCCCGCCGAGCGGCACCATCACCAGCAAGGTCACGACGTCCTCGGCGGCGCCGACGGGAAGCCCGAGAGCGCGCAGCACGTACCAGGCGACGACGGGCACCGGCACCAGCCAGGCTCCGGCCAGCGAGTTCATCGCGTCCACGCGAACGCCGACGATCGGATCGGCAACCGCACCGCGACCCCGAAATGGTCGGACAGGAAGCGGCCGTCGGTCGGGCGATCGTGGATGCGCCATCCGGGCGCGTGGCCACCGTGCGCGCGTCGATCGACGAAGACATGGTCGATGCCGGCCGGAGGCTCCGGCGCGGCGAGGGGATTCACGCGGCAGTCGTAGGTGCACTGGTCGCCGCTGCCGAGCACCACGCCCACCGCGCCGAGCCGCGTGACGAACGTCGGCCATTCGGCGCACCCGGGCCCGCAGTTGAAGTCACCGACGACGACGCGCGGTTCGTCCCCCGCCGCGGCGATCCAGCCGCACAGCTCGTCGAGTTGGCGCAATCGCGTCGCCTGGGCATCGCCGCTCTGCAGATGCACGTTCCAGACCGCAAGCCGCTGGTCGAGCGACACGGCCAGCACGGTGCGCAAAGCCCCCTTGCCGACCAGCGCCTCGAGCCCCGACCCACCGGTGAAGGCGAACGACTTCGCCTCGAGCACGGGGAACCGCGACAACGTGAGCAGGCCACTCTGCCCGAGCAGGCCCTGCGGCGAGTCACACCACGCTGCGTGGTATCCGGGCACCAGCAACGGTTCGCGCGCCGTCGCGTCCCAGACCTCCTGCAACGCCACCACGTCTGGACGTTCGTCGACGATGCGTCCGGCCAAGATGGCGCACCGGGCCGTCGCGACATCGCCGACCGGCCACGGCAGGCCGAAGACGTTGAACGAATGCACGACCAGCTCGTCGGCCGGCAACGCCGGATGCGGCCCCGGGGTCACCCGCAGGATCGCCCGGGCGGCCCGCGGCATCCACGCCAAGGTCACCACGAAGAGCACGCCGACGCACAGCGTCGCAGCCGCCCGAACCAGGACACGCCTGCAGGTTTCCAGGTATCGCACGGACTGCCAGGATCCCCGGGCATTGCGCAGGCCGTGTCAAGCCGCGCGGAAGATACGGCGCAACGGCGCTACCATTCGCTCCCATGGCCCGCACTGCCCTGCTGTTCGTCGGCCTCGCCGCCCTGGGCGGGCTCCGTTCCCAGGACGACCAGCGCGACAACGTCACCCGCACCGACGGCAAGGTCGTGCAGGGTCGCGTCGTCGAACCGTTCGCCGCCACCGAGATCGTGGTGCTGCAGGGCGGCCGCCGAGTGCGCATTCCGCGGGCCGAAGTCGCGACGATGGACCTGGTCGGTGATCGCCTCGCGGCGTTCTGCGAACGGCGCGTGCGACAGAAGGACAGCAGGAAGGCGCAGTCGTTCCTGGTCGACCACGCCAAGGTCCAGGGGCTCGCTGGGATGGCGCGGCTGCAGGCGATGTGGCTGGCGCTGCAGGACGACGACGAAGCCGCGCACACGTTCCTCGGCCACCAGAAGGGCCCGAAGGGCTGGTTGTGGGAACACGACGGCAAGAAGCACACGCGCGAACAACTCGAACTCGTGCTGCAGAAGCAGCCGCTGCGCCTCGTCGGCGAACGCTTCGCGCTGACCTGCACCGCCGGCCTCGCCACCAACGTCGGCGCGCTGCTCGACCTCGAGTCCGCCGGCGCCCACTGGTTCGCCCGGTTCGGCAAGGACCTCGGCCTTGCCGAAGTCCTGCAGCCGATCGAGGTGCACGCGGCGCGCAACGTCGACGAGTTCCAGAAGTGGGGCTTCCGGCCGTTGCCGTACTTCGTGCCCCCGCCGCACGGCGACGTCGCCCGCACGTTCTACTCGGGTCCGCAGCCGGTGCGGCCCGAACGGCTGTTCTTCGTCGGCGCGCAGGGCCTGCTCTACCGCACCCTGATCGGCGAAGCGAACGGCCGCGACGACCGCGACCGCGTCTGCGCGTGGCTCGAGATCGGGCTCGGCATGTGGCTGGAGAATTCGATGCAGGGACCGAACGGCATGGCCGCCCCAACCGAACCGAGGGGGCTCGACGTGCAGTCGCTGCAGGCGCTCGGCCGCGGCTACCGCCTAACGCACCTGTTGCACCTGCCGATGTACGGCAGCTACTACCTCACCGACGACACCGCGACGGCGACCAACTGGAGTGCGGCGACGACGTTCGTCGCGTGGCTGCTCGAACCGGACAACCAGCCGGTCACGCGCGAGCCGTTCCTGAAGTTCGTGCGCACCGCGCTGAAGGAACGCAAGGGCGACAGCAGTTCGGCGTTCGACAAGGCGATGGGCCTTCGCGTCGAGGACCTGGACGAACCGTGGCGCAAGTGGCTGGCCAAGAAGGCCGGCTACTAGGCTCCGCAAACACGCACGCGAACGCCCGGTTGGAGCCGACGCCCGCGGCGGGCGTGGCTCAACGGCGCTGGGCGGGAGCGTTGGCCAATCGGGTGAGGGCTGCGCCTTCGAGGCGGCAGACGCGCCAGTCGGACAGGACCTTGGCGCCCTGCTTCTCGTAGAAGCCGATCGCCGACACGTTCCAGTCGAGCACCGCCCAGTCGAGCCGCGGGCATCCGCGCGCCACCGCTTCGGCGGCCAAGGCGCGCAACAGCGCGAGCCCGACGCCGTGGCCACGCCGTTCGGGCGGCACGAACAGGTCCTCGAGCCACAGGCACGGCATGGTGCGGAAGGTCGAATAGGTCGCGAAGTACAACGCGAAGCCGACGCGCTCTTCGCCGAGCCACGCGATCAGGGCACTGCACGCCGGGCGTTCCCCGAACAGGTGCGCGCGCAGGCGGGCTTCGTCGGCATCGCACTGGTGCTCGAGCTTCTCGTAGCGGGCGAGCGCGCGGATGAATGCCGCGATCGCCGGCACGTCCGACGGAGTCGCCGGACGGATCGCAACCGGCTCGCTGCCGGTCACGCGCGGTAGGTGATGCGGCCGCGGGTCAGGTCGTACGGCGACAGTTCCACGGTGACGCGGTCACCGGGAATGATGCGGATGTAGTTCTTGCGCATCTTGCCGCTGATGTGGGCGAGCACGGTGTGGCCGCCATCCACCTGGATGCGGAACTTCGTGTTGGCGAGAGTCTCGATGACCGTCCCATCCAGGACGATCGCTTCTTCTTTGGGCACAAATACTCCAGACCGGCGCAGCGCGGGAATGTCCGAACCACGGCGGGCCGAGGATTCTAGGCAGTCCGGCGGTGGCCGATCAAGCGGGGGCAGGCCGCGGTGCGAACGCGGCGACGTCCAGCGCCGCCGCCGCCAGGGCCGAAACCGGTGCGGGCGGCAGCGCCAAACCCAGGATCCGCCCCATGTCGCACGCATCGATCCGCACTTCGGCGGGGGCGAGACGCCACGGCGCATGCGCGATCTCGCCGCACACGAGCCGCCCGCGCCGCCACGCGAACAGTGCATACCGTTCGACCAGGAACTGCTCGAGCGACCCGGGTGCAGCCACCGCACCGCCCCCACGCTGGCTCCAGCCGGCCGCAAACACCGCCGGCGGTCCGCGCCGATCGTGCCGTTCGCTGCGGTACTCGACGTTGCCGTGCTCGACCCGGCACGCCATCCGCGCGCGGAAGTACGGCAGGCCAAAGCCGAGCCGGGCCCCTTCGACCGCGAGCCGACTCGCCGCGTCGAGACTGAAGAACCACACGCCGGATCGCCCGCCGGCCCGCACATAGGTGCGCACGTTCAGTTCGTCGAAGGTGCCCGCGGTCGGCACCGGCGGCAGGAAGCGCCAGCGCGTGCGCACCATGCGGAACGGCACGACCCCGAGCCAGGCCGAGCCGGCGAACGTCTCGAGTTCGAGCCCAGGCGGCAGGTGCGCCTGCAACGCGGCCGCCGGCACCGGCCAATGCAGGAACAGCAGGTCGTGCCACGCCATCGACAAGACCCACGGACGGTCCGGCAGTGGCCACGGACGATGCGCGGTGCTGGCGAGGGCGGGGTGCGGCACGCACCGCATCATCGCACGCGCGACGGCCGACGAGCTACGGCAGCCAGCGCGTCAGCGCGTCGCGCAGGCTGGCGAACTGCACCGGCTTCGTCAGGTAGTCGTCCATGCCGGCCGCAAGGCAGCGTTCGCGGTCGCCGGCCAACGCGTGCGCGGTCAGCGCCACGATCGGCACGTGCCGCTGGCCATTGGCCTGTTCTTCGGCGCGGATCGTCGCACTCGCTTCGAGCCCGTCCATGACCGGCATCTGGCAATCCATCAGGATCGCGTCGAACGGCTGTTGCGCGGCGGCCTGGACCGCCGTGCGGCCGTCGGCGGCGAGCGCCACCTCGTAGCCGAGCTTCTCGAGCATCGCCCGGCCGAGCCGCTGGTTCACCGCGTTGTCCTCGACCAGCAGGATGCGCCGACGCTGGCCCGGCGCCGCGAAGTGGGCCGGGTCGGGCACCACGCGCGCGGCGGCCTTCACCGGCACCGGTTCGCAGGCGGCCAACTCCAACCAGAACGTCGAACCGCGGCCGTCCTCGCTGCGCACCCCCATCGTGCCGCCCATGCCCTCGACCAGCCGCTTGCTGATCGCGAGGCCGAGGCCGGTGCCGCCGTAGCGTCGCGCGGTCGAACTCTCGACCTGGCTGAACTTCTGGAACAGCAGCCCGAGCTTGTCGGTCGGGATGCCGATGCCGGTGTCTTCGACCTCGATCCGGGCTTTTGCGCCGTCGCACCGGACGCGCACCGTCACCTCACCCGCGGCGGTGAACTTCAGGGCGTTGCCGATCAGGTTGGTGAGCACCTGCCGCGCGCGCACCGGATCCCCGATGGCCCACGCGTGCTCCGGGCACTCGACCCGCAACAACAGGTCCTTGGTGCGCGCCGATGGAGCGAACATCGCCCGCACCTGGTCGACGATGAGTCCGAGGTCGAACGGCACCCGCTCGATCTCGAGCTTGCCGGCCTCCAGCCGCGAAGTGTCGAGCACGTCGTTGATCACCGTCAGCAGCGACCGCGCCGACTGGTCGATCGTGCCGACCCAGTCGCGCTGCTGGTCCGTCAACCCCGACTGGCCCAGCAGCTCGGTGAAGCCGAGGATGCCGTTCATCGGCGTGCGGATCTCGTGGCTCATGTTGGCGAGGAACTCGCCCTTGGCCTGGTTGGCGGCCTCGGCCGCGACCTTGGCCTGCTCCAGCGCCTGGTTCGCCGCGCGCCGCTGCGACGCCTCCACCACCAGCATGGCGATGTCCGCGACCGAGGCGACGAAATCGCGCTCCTCGACACTCCAGTGGCGCGGCGCCCCGACGTGCTCGAGGCACACGACGCCGATCACGTTCTGCTGCTGCCACAGGCCGCAGTCGAGCATCGATGTGATCCCCAGCGGCTGCAGATAGGTCGCGGCGAACTCGCTGGTGCGCGGGTCGGCCTGCGCGTCGTCGGCGGCGAGGAACCGCTCGCCGAGCAGCGCCGCGAAGTACCGCGGGAACGACGCCACCGGCAGCGCCAGGCCCGACTCGAAGCGTTCGACGTCCTTGCACAACACCTTGCAGACCAGGTTGCGCCGTTCGGCGTCGAACAACCACAGGCTCGCGCGAGCCACGCGCAAGAGGCAGCAGGTGCGGGCGAGCAGCACGCGCGCGGCGGCCTCGAAGTCGGCGTGGTCGAGGCGCGCGAACTCGAGGAACGCGGCGTGCAGGCGCGCGAACTCCTCGCTGCGCCGCAGTGCGGCTTCGACCGCGAACTGGTTGCGCGCCACTTCGGCGGCGTGCGCGGCGGCCGTGCAGCGCAACTCGCGCCACGTCACCACCGTTGCCGCGATCACCGTCAAGGCCAACACGACGAGCGCCGCGGCCGGCGCCGGTCCTGGCAGGCCGGCGGCGATCGCCGCGACCAGCCCGCACTGCACGGCGCCGACGACCACAGCCGACCCTGGGCGCACCCATCGGGTGCACGTCGTGGGTGGTGACTGCGCGGGCAACGGATCCATCGGCAGCCAGCATCGAATCTGTCGCGCCGGCCACTGGAGCCTTCCACCTCCACACTGGAAGCGCCGGTGCCATCGGCGGAGGATCGACGCGATGGGCCACAGCCAGCGCCGCCGCCCGCGGCCGCAAACCACGTTCGACGCCGAGTACTACCGCCGGTACTACGACGACCCCGCCACGCGTGTCAGCGACCCTGCGACCGTGCACAAGCTGGCGAAGTTCGTCGCCGCCTACCTCGACCATCTCGGCATCGGCGTGCGCACGATCCTGGACGTCGGCTGCGGCGTCGGCCACTGGCGCGCCGCGGCGGCCGATTGCTGGCCGCGGGCCCGCTGGTTCGGCGTCGAGTGGAGCGAGCACCTGTGCCGGGAGCACGGCTGGACGCACGGGTCGGTGGTCGACCTCGAGCCGCGCCGCCAGCTCGGCCGCGCCACGTTCGACCTGGTCGTGTGCCAGGGCGTCCTGCAGTACCTCGACGACCGCCAGGCCGCCCGCGCACTGACGAACCTCGGGACCTGGACCACGGGCGCCCTGTACCTCGAGGCGCTGACGGCGCACGACTGGCAGCACGTCTGCGACCGCACCCGCACCGATGGGAACGTGCATCTGCGCCCCGGTGCGTGGTACCGTCGCCGACTCGCCCGCAAGTTCACCGCGGGTGGCGGCGGCGTGTTCGTGCACGAGGCCGCCGGAGCGACCCTGTTCGAACTCGAGGGGCAATGAACGGAATGGACTTCTTCGGCCACCAGGAAGGTGCGCGCGCGGCGTCGCGACGCCTGCTGTGGCTGTTCACCGCCGCGGTGGCGACGATCGTGCTGCTGCTGTACTTCGTCGCTTGGACCGCGTGCCAGGCGGCGAACAACGGCGAGCTGCGCGTGTTCGAGCCGGCCCTGTTCGGCATCGTCGCCGCCGGCACGCTGGCCGTGATCGGCGTGGCGATGGCGTGGAAGACGGCGCTGCTGCGCAGCGGTGGCGGCAAGGTCGCCCAGATGCTCGGCGGCCGCGAAGTGCCGCCGGACACCCAGGACCCGAAGGAGCGCATGCTGCGCAACCTCGTCGAGGAGATGGCGATCGCTTCGGGCACGCCGGTGCCGGAGATCTACGTGCTCGACGGCGAGACCGGGATCAACGCGTTCGCCGCCGGCTGGTCGCCGGCCGACGCCGCCGTGGCGGTGACGCGCGGCTGCCTCGACCAGCTCACTCGCGACGAACTGCAGGGCGTCATCGCGCACGAGTTCAGCCACGTGTTCCACGGCGACATGCGCCTCAACATCCGACTGATCGGCGTGCTGTTCGGCATCGTCTGCATCGCCACGTTGGGCCGGATCCTGGTGCGCGTCGTCGGTTCGGGCCGCGGCGACAAGAAGGGCGGTGTCGTCGCCATCGTGCTGATCGGCATCGGCATGATCGTGATCGGCTACCTCGGCGTGTTCTTCGCCCGCCTGATCCAGTCGGCGGTGTCGCGCCAGCGCGAGTATCTCGCCGACGCCAGTGCCGTGCAGTACACCCGCAACCCGCGCGGCATCGGCATGGCGCTCGCGAAGATCGGCGGACTGAACGGCCGCCTGCAGTCGCCGCACGCGGAGGAGGCGAGCCACATGATGTTCGCCGACGGCGTGCGCCGGTTCCTCGGCGGCGCGTTCGCGACCCATCCGCCGGTCGAACGTCGCGTCGAACGCATCCTGCCCGGCTTCCTGCGGTTGGCCGCCAGCAGCGGATCGCTGGTCGAAGCCGCAGCGCGCACGCCCCTGCCGCCGCAGTTCGCCGGACTCGTCGCCGCGGCGGCCCCGGGCGCGGCGGCGGCCACGCCAGCGGCATCGGCAACGACGCGGCGCGTGGCGACATCGCAGATCACCGCTGCGATCGGCGCGCCGGAGGAACGCCACGTCACCGCGGCCAAGAACCTGCTGGCCAACCTGCCGCTCGATCTCGCGACCGCCGCGCACACGCCGTTCCAGGCCAAGGCCCTGGTCGCAGCGGCCCTGCTGGACCGCGACCCGGCCCGGCGCCAGCAACAACTCGACGGCCTCGGGCGCGATGGCGCCGAAGTCGGCTTCGTGCACGAGGTGCGCTCGTCGTTCCAGGCCATCGCGCGCATGTCCCGCGACGCCCGCCTGCCGCTGGTCGAACTGGCGGTGCCGGCCCTGCGGCGCCTGCCCGAGGCCGAACGCGCGACGCTCGGCCCGACCTTGCGCCGTCTCGCGCTGGCCGACGGCGAGTTGTCGCCGTTCGAGTTCGCGCTGTTGCGCACGGTCGAACGGTGCGTGCGCAGCGCCGGCGAACTGCCGCAGCGCCCCGGTCGCCCGCACGCCCTCGTCACCCACTCGGCCGAAGCCGCGGTGGTCCTGTCGGTGCTCGCCCACACCGGCGCCCACGGCGACGAGGCCCGCGCCGCACGCGCGTTCGCCCGCGGCAAGCAGGCGTTGGCGATACCGACCGAACTGGCATTGCTGCCGCGCGCACGCTGTTCGGTGCGCGAACTCGAACCCGCGGTCGAAGCCCTCGCGGCGGTGTCACCGCTCGGCAAACGCAACCTCGTCGCCGCGTGCGCCGAAGCCGCCGCCGACGACGGCGTGCTCGATGCCGACGAAACCGACCTGCTGCGCGCGTTGACGACCCTGTGGGACGTCCCGGTGCCGCTGCCCGACACGACACCGGCCTGAACGCGCACCGCTCCCGTTCCGGGATTCCGTTGCCACGCCACGTTCACGACCGTGGCCAACCCTCCGATACCGGTCGCAGCAAAGGAGGGGATCGAATGGACTGGAGCATCGTGGTGGCGATCGCGTCGCTGGGCGCGATCACATGGCAGGGGCGGCGCCTGCAGAACCTGGTGCGCGACCGCGACCGGCACCTGGCGCACGTGGCGCACGAACTGCGCACGCCGCTGGCGTCGGTGTCGACGGCCCTGGAGTTGTTGCGCGCGAGTCCGGCCGGCGGACCCGAGGCCGACGAGTTCTTGACCGAAGCCGAGTTCGCCGCACACCATCTGGGTGGTCTCGTCGACGACGTGCTCGACGCGGCGGCATTGCAGGACGGCCGGTTGCACGTCACCGACGAGCCGCTGCCGGCCGCGGCGACCGTCGACCAATGCCTGAGCCTGCTCGGCCGGCTCGCACAACAGCGGGGCCTGCGCCTCATCGGCTCGTGCGAGCCCGGGCTCTGCGTACGCGGCGACAGCCGCCGGGTGCGGCAGATCCTGCTCAACCTGGTCGGCAATGCCGTGAAGTACTGCGACCGCGGCGGCACGGTCCAGCTGGCCGCCCGCGAGGTCGGCGACACCGTGCACTTCGTCGTCGCCGACGACGGCCCTGGCGTCCCGCCGGCCCTGCAACCGCGCCTGTTCGAAGCGTTCGCGCACGGCGACCATGCGCACACCCGCAGCAGCGGACTCGGCCTGTTCGTCAGCGCGCGCCTCGCCGAGGCCATGCACGGCCGGCTCGGCTTCGCACCCCGGTCGCCACGCGGCGCCACGTTCTGGCTGGAACTGCCCCGGCTCACCGCGGCCGATCGCGGGATCGTTGCGCCGGCACCCACCGCCGCTCGATGATGGGCCGATGCCGACATGCCGGTTCGCCGTTCCCATGCTGCTCGCCGCGGCAGCCCTCGGCCAGGAACCACTGCAGCGCTTCGAGAACCGCAACGGCACCTTCCACATCGGCCTGCCGGCCGGTTGGCGCCAGGTGGCGCCGAACGAGGCGCGGCGCATCGGCGAACTGGCGAACGCGCCCGAACCGCTGCGGCTGGCGCAACCGCAGAGCTTCTATGCCGTCGGTCCGGTGGATCGCTGGCTGGCCGGCGACTTCACGGGGCCGTGGCTCTACGTCGTCGAACAGCAGGCCGAGTGGTACGTCGCCGACGATTTCGTCGCGCAACTGACCACGATGTGGGCCGATCGGGGCACGGCCACCGGGGAACGGCACGAACTGTCCGGCATCCGGAAGGAACTGGTCGGCGAGCAGCAGGTCGAGGTCGTCGTCGCCACGCGCACGACGACCCGGACCGACGGCCGGCCGCCCTACCGCTGCCTCGACGTGTATTCCCCGGCCGGCAGTTCCCAGGTGACGCTGTCGTTCAGTTGCGCCCCCGATCGCTTCGCCACGCTGGAACCCGAGTTCCGCCGCTGGCTTGCCACGCTGACCTTTGCGCGCGTGCGCAAGGGCCAGACCTCGCTGAGCGACCGGCTGTGGACGCCGATCCTCACCGGAGGCGCGGTCGGGCTCGTCATGCTGCTGCTGTGGCGCCACACGCGAAGCCGTCGTTGAGCGGGACTGTCGCGGCGATACACTCCGGCGCGCGCGGTTGGCCTTTGCGCCGGATGGCCGCCCACGGACAGACGCCCGCCGTGCGACCCCTCGACGATCTGCCTTGACGAAGAAAACGCCGCCCCGCCCTCGTCTGCTCGACAAGTTCCTGTTCGAGGCCGGCCAACAATGCCAGAAGCGCTTGTGGCTCGACTACCACGAGCCGGTGCCCGAGACCCCCTCGGCCTTGCGTGCCGCGATGTCGGCGGCCGGCGAGCAGCTGCGCGCCCTTGCTCGCACGGCGTTCCCGAAGGGCATCGCGATCGAAGCGACGGAGGCCACGGCCGCCGCCGCCGAGACCAAGGCCAAGATCGCGGCCGGCGCGATGGTGCTGTTCGGCGCGACGTTCGTCGCCGACGGTGTCGAGGCGCGCAGCGACGTGCTGGTGCTGCACAAGGAAGGCCTGTGCGACCTGTACGAGATCAAGTCGGGCACGAAGGTGAAGCACCGCTACGTGAACGACCTCGCGTTGCAGGCGCTCGTGCTCGAACAATCGGGCCTGAAGATGCGCGCCGCGTATCTGCTGCAGGTCAACCCGAAATACGTGCACAAGGAAGGGACCGACTTCCCGCCGATGCAGCTGCTGCGCAGCAGCGACGTCACCGCGAAGGTGCAGAAGCAGCTCGAACCGACCCGGCGCCGCGTGCAGACGTGCCGGACCGCGATCGCCGACGACGGCGTGCTGCAGCTGCCGATGGGCACGTTCTGCACGAACCCGTTCCCGTGCCCGCACGTCGCGCGCTGCACCAAGGAAGCACCACCGTTGCCGCTGCGCGAGCTGCCCGAGCTGACCCGCCAGCTCGAGCTCGAACTGCACAAGGAAGGCATCGAAGACCTGGCCGGGCTCGACGAAGCGCGGCCGAACCTCACCTTCCGGCAACGCAAGACCCTGCAGTGCATCAAGTCGGGCGAGCCGATCGTCGAACCGTTCGTCAAGGACGAGCTCACCCAGTGCAGCAAGCCGCTGCACTTCCTCGCCATCGGCGCCGTCACCGATCCGCTGCCGCGCTTCGACGGCCAACGGCCGTGGCGGCTGGTGCCGTACGCGTGGTCGGCGCACACCGTGCACGCCGATGGCCGGCTCGAGACCGCGACGTTCGTGCACATCGACCGCACCGACCCGCGCCCCGGGTTCGCCACGTCGCTGCAAAAGCACCTGGAAGTCGGCGGCACCATCGTCGTGTGGGACGACGACGCGCTGGACGAACTGCGCTCCCTGCTGGACGACCTGCCGAACGCCAAGGCGGCGGCGCGTGCGCTCGTCTCGACGCCGCACCTCGACTTGATGCAGTTGTTCGACGCCGGGGTGTTCCATCCGAAGGTGCGCACGCACCAGGACCTGCGCGCCAGCGTCGAAGCCCTGCTCGGCGACGGCAGCGGCAAGGACCTGGCCGTCGTCGGTGAGGACGCCGTGCTGGAAGCGCTGCAGAAGGCATGGGCACCGCGCGTGCGCCAGGCGACCAAGGACAAGCTCGGCGCCGACATCGTGGCCGGCCTCGTGTGGACGACCGAACGGCTGCTGCAGCTGTTCAACACCTACGCCGGAGTCGCGCCGCCGGCGCAAAAGCCCAAGCCCGAGGTCGCCAAGGTGAAGCCGAAGGCCTTGCCGAAGCCCCTGCCGAAGAAGCTGCCCGACCCCGAGTGATCCGCCCCGCCCGAGAGGCGGCGCGGATCGTGCTCCTTGGCGCCGCCGCTACGCGGGGACTCCAACCGCGAGAACATCGCATTCTGCCCGCGGCAGCGGCGCAGGCCACGCCCCGCCCCACCCAGCCGATCAGGCGGCGGCGTAGGCGGACAGCAGCGCGCCGAGTTCGCGCTCCACATCGAAGCGGCGCTGGAAGTCTTCGCGCACGCGCACGCCGAGGGCGCCGGCCGCGGAACGGTTGCGCCACAGGGCCAGGATCTGCTTGGCCATGTCCTCTTCCGACTCGTAGAGCAGACCGGTCTCGCGATGGCGGATGAGTTCCTGGTTGCCGCTGACCGCGGACGCCACGATCGGCCGCCCGAGCAGCCCCGCTTCGAGGATCGTCGGCGCGGCCCCTTCGCTCAGCGAGGTGTTGAGCACGACGTCGGCGTCCAGGTAGGCCGCCCCCATGCGGTCGGCGGCGAGCGTCGGCAGCACCCGCACGCCGGGCTGCTGCTGGCACAGGGCGCGCAGGTCGGCCGCGTAGACCGGGTCCTGGTCGGGACCGGCGATGATCATCTCCACGTCGGCTCCGGCGGCCCGCAGGATGCCGACCACGGCCACGGCGCGGTGCTGCCCCTTGATGGGTCGCAGCCCGCCGGGCAGGAACACCAGGAAGCGCTGCTTTGGAATGCCGAGCGACAGCCGCAGGTCGGTGCCGTTGGTGGCGAGGCGACGCGCCGAGCGCGGCACGACGTCGATCTTGCCGACCGCGTCGGGCACCCGTTCCTCGACCTCGCGCGCGGCGGCCGCCGACGGCGCCAGGACACGGTGTGCGCGCCGCACGACTTCGCACACGAGGGCACCGCGCTGCTCGTCGAGCATGTCGTGGTGCAGGTCCTCGCCGCTCAGCGACACCACCCACGGCGTGCGCAGGCCGAGCAGCTGCTGCCCCGTGCGCGCCGCGTCGTGCGCGTGCACGAGATCGGGCTTGAAGCGACCCAGCGTGCCCTCGAGCGACTGCTTGAGGCCGCCTTCATCGGTGCTGCCGAACAACTCGCACAAATGGCCGCGCGCCTGCAGGCCCTCGCGCCAACGCGCGACCGTGGCGAATCCGCCGAGGTGCAGGCTCGTGGGCGCCGGAGTCAGCAACAGGACCTTCACACCCGGCCTTTTCGGCTGTCGCGGGATGCGCCCTTCACACGGGACGCGGCGGACACGCCGCACGCAAGGCGCGCACCCGCGCCACGTCGACCGGACGGTCGACCCGGCCGTCCTGCTTGCAGGCCGTGCCGACGATCGCCCCGTCGCATCGTGGCCACAGGCTCGCGGCGTTGGCCAGCGACAGCCCGGACCCGAGCCAGATCGGGAACGCCCCCACCGCCGCGCGCACGGTGTCGAGCAATGCGACATCGACCGGCTCACCCGTGCGCGAGCCGGACAACACGAGACCGGCCGCACCGCTGCGTTCGGCCAGGTCGCGCGCCCCGGTGGCGACGTCGATCGGCGCCAGCGGGGCAGCATGCTTGACCAGGAAATCGGCGAGCACCTCGACGTTGCTGCCGAGCCGGCGGCGGTAGGCGAACACCCGGGCGGCCTCTCCTTCGATCAACCCCTGGTCGGTCACGTAGGCGCCGGACAGCACGTTGATCCGCACCCACCGCGCCGCGGTGACCGCGGCCACGCCGAGTGCAGCCACGCCGTCGTTGCGCAGGCAGTTGATCCCGATCGGCAACCCGGTCGCCGCGACGATGCGGTCGGCGGCGACCGCCAAGGCCGCCGGCACGTCGGGCGGCACCGGATCGGCGTGCGTGCCCTTGTGGAACGGCGCGTCGCCGAAGTTCTCGACGACGATCCCGTCGAAGCCGCCCTCGGCGTAGGCCCTGGCGTCGGCCAGCGCCCGGGCCCAGACCTCGGACATCCCGCGGTGGTCCTTCGCCGACGGCAGCGGCGGCAGGTGCACGACCCCGAGCAGCAGGGGGGCTGGGCGCACGGCCGGAGGGTTCATCGCGCCAATAGCGTGCGCAAGCGCATGCGCAGCCCCTTCCACGTCGACGCGAGCCGCCGGGCCTCGTCGATCAGGTCCTTCGCTTCCTGGCGTTTGCCCGCTTCCAGCAGGTCCCACGCCAGGTCGAGCCGCACGTCGGCGCGCCGACGGCGCACCAGGTTCTGGAAGTGCGCCTCGCCTTCGTATTCCTTGGCGACGCGGTCGAGGATCCGGTCGACGCCGCGCAGGAACCGTTCGTTCGCCGACAGGCTGCCGGTGTGCACGCGATAGAACGTCATCGGGTCGGGCAAGTAGGCCAGCGGTTCGCGGCGCGCAAGCCGCAGCCACAGATCGAAGTCCTCGGTCGCGACCAGGTCCGGGTGCTCGTCGAAGCCGCCCACCGCGCGCACCGCCGACAACCGGGCCACCACCGTGCTGCAGATCACCGGGTTGCCCTGCAGCAGCCGCTCCATCGTCACGACGCTGGGCACCGTGCGGCGCTGGTTCTTGCGCGCTTCGATGCGATCGCCGCGCACGACCCACGCGTCGGTCGCCAGCGCCGCGGCCTTCAAACGTTCGAGTTCGCCGACGGACCGCTCGAGCTTGTCCGGGGTGTACCAGTCGTCCGCGTCGAGGAACGCCACGAACTCCGTTGCGGCCGCGGCAATGCCGCGGTTGCGTGCCGCCCCCGGGCCACGGCGGTCCTGGCGCAGCAGCAAGGCCCCGGCCCGCATCGCGATCGCGGCAGTGTCGTCGTCCGAGCCGTCGTCGACGACGACCACCGCCGTGGGCAGCGCCGTCTGCTGCTGCACGGAATCCAACGCCGTGGGCAACCACCGGGCCGCGTTGTAGGCCGGGACCACCACGGTGACGGGAACGGTGCGGGTCATTCGCGTTTCCTCCGCAGCTTGTTCGACACCGCCACGGCGATGTCGCGAATGTAGCGGAAGTCGGCGCGATGAACGACGAGGCAGCGCCATGCCGGCGTGTCGGTCTGGCGGGCGTAGGCGACCAGGGTCCACACGGTGCCCACGACGTAGGCGATGGTCGACGCGAGCGCCGCACCTTTCGCGCCGTGTTCGGGGATCAGCAGGAAGTCGAAGCCGAGCATCGTCGCGAACACGCACAGCTGGGCGTTCACGCAGGTCTGCAGCTGGTCGCGTGCGGCGAGGTCCGCCTGCAGGATCTTCGACACGGTGAACGCGGCGGTGCCGGGCACGAGCCACCACAGCGCCGCACCGACGTTCGGACTCCACGACAACCACGCGGTGTCGCTGCCGCGCGCCAGCACGGTGATGCCGCTCATGATGGGGTCCATCAGCAGCACGATCGCCGTGGCACCGAGCAACGACACGGCGAAGCCGAGCCGCGCCAGCACCGGCGTCAAGGCACGGGCCTGCGCGTGCGAACTGCCCGCGACCTTGCTGAAGAACAGGTCGCGCATCGCCTCCGGGAAGTGCCAGACCAGCTCGGCCCAGGTCACCGCCATCGAGTAGTACGCGACCTCGGTGCCCATGCTGCGTTCGGCGTCGGACTTGGTGAACCCGGCCCCGATCGCCGTCGAGTAGACCACGGACCCGAGCACGACCAGGTCGAGGCGGTGGTTCAGGTAGACCAGCGTCGAGGTGAGGTTCGCCTTCCAGCCGTACCGCAACGCCTCGCCGAGGAACTCGCGGTGGAAGCGCACCCGCAGCGTCACCACCTTGCGCACCAGCCAGAGCGACACCACGACGACGATCGCCGTCGAGAACAACCGGCCCCACGCCACCGACAGCGGCACGTGGTCGTCGGCCAACGTCCCGCCGAACCAGAAGAACACCGCGAAGAACGCCGGCAGGAACGCGAGCGACGTGACCAGGTGCACGAGCCCGTAGTCGCCGACCCGTTCCGCCGCCAACTGCGTGCTGTTGGCGTAGCTGGCGACCAGCAGCAGCGGCACCGCCGCGCACACCGGAACCACGCCGCGCGGATCCATCACCCAGTCCGGGTCGATCGCCGGCAGCCCCCACAAGACGAACGCGCCGGCCGCGGCGGCGACCAGGGTGCCCCACACGAGCGCCATGCCCATGGTCGTCTCGAAGCACTGTTGCGCGGTGAACCGGCCCCGACGCACGAAGTAGACCAGCGACGTGGCGAGCCCGAGGTTGGCGATCGCCATCAGGATGAACGGCAGCGACGCGGCGATGCCGGCCTTGCCGTGCTGCTCGGGCTGGTTCGCGGTCAGCAGGTACAGCACGAGGCCGCCACCCTTGTCCACCGCCACCACGAGCAGGTGGATCAGGAAGGTGAAGACCACCCAACGCCGGAAATTCATGCGCGCCTCGCAGGCATGGCGGAGCCGTTCCGGCTACCAGGGCAATTCGGATGCCGCGAAGTCCTCGTGGATCTGCGGCAGCAGTTCTTCGACCTTGGCGGGGTCGAGACCGATGTGCGCGTAGACCTCGTGGTCGAGCACGACCATCGGTGTGCCGACGGTCGACGGATTCCTGCCACGCCAGGCGAGATGGTCGGCGAGGTGGATGAGCGAGCTGAGCGAACGATGGAACGGGTCCTTGGCGGGCGCGTGGTGGTAGCGGATGGCGATCGCCAGATCCTCGGGCAGCGACCACTTGATCGCCAGCACGGAGCCCACGTCCGCGTGCGTGAAGCCGAAGTCTTCGGTCTCCACGTCGATCTCGGCCCGGTTCTGCGCGACCGTCTTGCGCAGCATCGCCAGGTACTTCGGTGCCGCCTTCTCCATCAGGATGATCTTGCCGATGTCGTGCAGCAGGCCGGCGATGTAGGCGTCTTCCGGGTGCATGTCGGCGAACGTCGGCGACGCGGTCGCCAGGGCGCGGGCCGCGACCCCGACGAACACCGCGTGCTTCCAGAACTGCGACGGATCGAAGTGCTGGATCTTCTCGCGCCGCTTGCCGAACGAGGAGAACACGGCGGCCTTCAACGCGACCTTCTTGGTCATGTTGAAGCCCATCACCGAGATCGCCAGGCTGACCGACGACACGCGCACCTGCAGGCCGTAGTAGGCCGAGTTCACGATGCGCAGGATGTTGGTGGCGACGGCCGGGTCGGCGGACACGACCTTGGCGACGTCGGCGGCCGACGCATCGGCGCGGCCCATGACGTCGTTCAGCTTGACGAGCACCTCCGGCATGGTGGGCAGGTCGATGGTGCTGTTGACCAGACCCAGGATGTTGGTCGGCTGACCCGTGGACTGTGACATTGCCGGTGCTCCGGTGCTTGTATCGGGGGCACCGATCCTCGACCTTGACGCAGGTCTGGTGAACCCGACCCGTCCCATCCGCGTCGTCTTCCTGTGCCAGCGGGTGCCGTGGCCGCCCGACCGCGGCGACCGCATCACCACGTGGCACTTCCTGCAGCACCTGCTGCAGCGCGGCGCCGATGTCTTCGTCGGTTGCTTCGCCGAGGAGGAGCGCGACGCCGAAGGTGTGGCGTTTCTCGCCAAGAACTGCCGCGAGGTCGTGGCCCCGTTCCTCTCGCGAAAATCGCGCAAGCTGACCAGCCTGCGGGGCCTGCTCACCGGCGAGGCCCTGACCCTGCCGTTCTTCCGCGACCGTGGACTCGCGGCGGCGGTCGCACGCCAGGCGGCGGCCGGGCCGATCGACCTGGTGCACGTCTACTCGTCGTCGATGGCGCAGTACGCACTCGACGTGCCGGCGCGCGCGAAGGTGATGCAGTTCGCCGAACTCGACTCCGACAAGTGGCGTCAATACGCGGCGACCAGCGGTCCGCTCGGCCGCTGGATCTACGGCCGCGAAGCCCGCCGGCTGCTGGCGTTCGAGGACCGGGTCGCGCGCGCGTTCCCGTGTTCGGCGGTGGTCAGCGAAGTCGAACGCGAACTGTTCCGCGAACGCATCCCGGGCGTCGAACCGGTCGTGCTGCCGAACGGCGTCGACACCGACCACTTCACCAGCGCCGGCGACGCCGATCGCCATGCGCACACCGCGGTGTTCACCGGCGTGATGGACTACGAGCCGAACGTCGACGGCGTGTGCTGGTTCGCCGACGCGTGCTGGCCGACGCTGCGGGCACGCTTCCCCGACGCGCGCCTGCTGGTCGTCGGCAGCAAGCCGGTGCCGCGCGTACAGGCCCTGGCGCAACGCCCCGGCATCACGGTGACCGGCCGCGTGCCGACCACGCCGCCGTTCTTCGACCGGGCCGCGGTCGCGATCGCGCCGCTGCGCCTGGCGCGCGGCGTGCAGAACAAGGTGCTCGAGGCGATGAGCATGGGCTTGTCCGTGGTGTCGTCGCCACAGGCGGCGCAAGGCCTCGGCGACGTGCCGGCTGGCACACTGACCATCGCCGACGGCGCCGAAGCCACGATCGCCGGGGTCGCCGCCGCATTCGCCGATCCGACCCACGCGCGGCGCATGGGCCGAGCCGCGGGCGAATGGGTGCGGCGCGAGTGGCGCTGGCAACGCATGCTGGAACGCTACGACGACGTGCTGGCCCGGCTCGGCGTCACGTTCGCGCGGTGACCGCGGTCACTTCGTCGCCGCGTCCTGCAGCCGGAACTCGACCGTCACCATGGTCGACGTGGGCACCGCCACGCCGACGCGCCGCGCCGGCTCGAACCGCCAGCCACGCACCGCGCGCAGGGCCTCGCGGTTGAGGCCGGGCCAACGGCAACCCGACTGCAGCTCGACCGACACGACCCGGCCGGCGGCGTCGACCTCGACCGCGACCACCACGGTGCCCTCGTGCCCGGCGCGGCGCTCGGCCTCCGGAAACCGCGGCGCTTCGTTGTCCGCGGCGCGCACCGCGTCGATCCACGGAGCTTCCGCATGCGCGACCTCGGCGACCTTCGGGGCCGGCCGGGAATCGGTGTCGGCCGCCGGCGGCATCGCCCGGTGCTTGCCGACCGTGCCCAGCGGCACCTTGGGCGGCACGTCCGGCGACGCCACGGGTCGCTGCCGTTCGGCTTCGGCGAGTTCGCGCTGCGCCCCGGCGCCGAGCCGCGCCAGCAGTTCGGCCGCGGTCTCCGCCGGGAACTCGACCGGCGACAGTTCGGGCGGCGGTTCCGGAGCCGGCTCGCGCGTGGCCACCGGACGCCGAGCCGCGTCGTCGGCGGGCTGCGCCTCGAACTCGATCCGCGGCGCCCGTTCGCGCACCACCAGCGTCATCGTCGCTTCGCTGCCGCGCTGCGCCCGCACCTCGACGTTGGCGCGCGGCCGCACCGTCCCACCGGCGTGCGCGTGCACGACCAGGGCCGTGCCGAGCACGGCACCGTGCAGCAGGCAGGACAGGAGCAGGAAGGAGGCGCGCACCGGGGCGGCGAACGTTACCCGATCCCCCGTGGTTCGCGGCAGCGGTCAGTTCTTCGCCGCTCGCAGGCGCCAGACCTTGCCGCCCTTCTTGCCCTCGAACCCGGTCAGCAGCAGTTCGCCGTCCGGCTCCTCGGCGAAGCTCGACACCTGCTGCGGTGCCGTTGCCAACGTCACGACCCGGTGCTTGCCGCCGGCGCGGTCCTCCTGGCAAGCCCACATGCGCAGCGTCTGGAAGTCGCCGTAGACGAACCAGCCCTGCAGCCCCGGGATCGCCTGGCCGCGGTAGACGTAGCCGCCGGTGATCGACAGTCCCTCGGCGTGCGGGTAACTGGCCACCGGCGCGATCATGTCGGGCGTCGGCGGCGTCTTGTCCTTGCGCAGCTGGAACACTTCGTGGGCCTCCATCGTGTTCCAGCCGTAGTTGCCGCCCTTCACCAGCCGGTCGACCTCCTCGATGCGGTTCTGGCCGACGTCGCCGCACCACAGGTCGCCGTTCGCGCGATCGAACGTGATGCGCCACGGGTTGCGCAGGCCGTAGCACCAGATCTCGCCGCGCGCGCCCTCCTTGCCGACGAACGGGTTGTCGGCCGGAATCGCAAACGCCTTCTCCTTGCTCGCCGCGCGCACGTCGATGCGCAGCACCTTGCCGAGCAAGGTCGAGAGCGACTGGCCGTTGCCGAACGGATCGTTGGCGGCGCCGCCGTCGCCGAACGCGAGATACAGCATCTTGTCCGGGCCGAACTCGATCGTGCCGCCGTTGTGGTTGCCGAACGGCTGGAACAACTCGAGCACGCGCAGCTCGGTGGCGACGTCGGCGACCATGCGGCCGTTGCCGTCCTTCTTCGCCGTGTAGCGCGCGACCACCGACTGGCGGTTGCTCTTCGCTTCCTTGCCGTTGCCCATCATCCCCTTCGTGTTGGCGATCTTCTCGCTCCAGCACGTCCAGACGTGGCCGTTGTCGGCGTAGGCCGGATCGAACGCGAAGCCGAGCAGGCCTTCCTCCCAGTTGTCGGTGAACACCTTCGCGGTCAAGTCGAGGAACACGTGCCGCTCGGCACTCTTGCCGTCGCGCGCGACCGCGAACACGTGGCCGGCCTGCGTCACGACGTAGGCGTTGCCGGCGTCGGTCGCGGTGAACGCGACGTAGAGCGGGCGGTCGAACCCGGCCTGCGCCGGGAACGCGTTCTCGTAGGCGAGTGCCGGGCCGGCCGGCAGTGCGGGTGGTTCCGGCTCGTCCTGGGCTGCGGCGAACGGCGACAAGAAGGCGGTGACGAGCGAGAGGGCGATGCGCGGCATGCGGCGGGAAGGTTCGCGGCGCGGGGTGCGCCGCACAAGACGGCACCGCGATATGCCCTCAGCGGATCATGCCGGCGGACGGATTGCCGATGTCCAGCACACCGGCCGGCGACAGCGACACCGGCAAGGTCTCGACCACGCTGCCGAGCAGCGCCGCGTTGTTCGGGATCGCGATCGCGAACAACTGCACCTGGCTGGTGGTCAGCACCCCCACCCCGATCGGCACCGCCGACAGCGGATCCAGGAACAGCTCCCACGACCCGACCGGCGTCGCGAACGAGGCCATGCTGGCCCAGCTCATCACGATGTCGCCGATCGCCGCGCGCACGAACATCGAATGCGAACCGCCGAGCGGCGCGTCGATCGTCGCCTGGTGCGTGATCGACGTCTTCGCGGTCGGCACGACGCCCGCCCCGAACGTGGCCCCGAGCGGACTCGGCTGGAAGGTCACCACCGGGTCGTACTCGACCACCGGATCCGTCGGCCAGAACGACGTGTAGTCCTGGAACACGTTCGGCACCGGCCAGCCCGGACCGGGCAGGGCATCGGCGACGAACGTCGAGTTCCAGCACGCGTGCACCTGCGAGAACCGGGTCACCGACGAATCGCTGAAGCCGACACACGCGGCCGGTTCGGCGTTGGCGCCGAGGCTGCTGCCGGCGATCACGTTGCAGTCGATGAACCACGCCTCGGAACGGATCAGGTCGATCGCGGTCTGCGCGCGCTGCGTGAAACCGTTCCACACCGACGCGTCGTGCCCATGGATCGTCGTCGTCTCGAACGACGCGACCGCGTCGATCACCTGCGTGGTGTCGAGTTCGCAGGACTTCACCGTCAAGCCGATCGCCTGGGCCAGCAGCCCGACGCGGTCCGCCTGCGGCGACACCGACTCGACCCGGCAGTCTTCGAGGTGCACGGTCGGCGCCGGCCAGTTGTTCTGGAACGTCGCCACCGTCAAGGCCCACTGCCCGGTGGTGTTCGACTCGAACCGCAGCCCGGCGAGGTTGGCACGCTGGCCGGCGCCACCCCAGAACGTGAACTGCATCGCGTAGCCGATCCACGGCGTGCTCGCCGGCGGCACGATCGTCGGGTAGCCCTCGCCGTGGATGCTGAACGAGTGCTGCGTGCTCTTCGCCATGCCGTCGTAGGTGCCGGCCCGCACGACGATGCGGTCGTTGGCCTGCAGGTCGTTGAGGGCGGCGACCAACGTGGTGTGGTTGGTGCCCGGGCCATTGGCCTGGTCGACCACGACGGTGCGCTGGGCCGCGACGGCGGCCAGCAGGGACGAGACGGCGAGCAGGGTGCGGATCATGGGAGGCCTGAAGTCTTGGACACCGACCGAACGCAAGGCGCCGCCGCCGCCCTTCAAGTTCGTGCAGTTCGTGCCGCCTCGGGCTGTCGCCGGCCCGGAACGCGCGCCAAGATGCGGCGATGCTCGCCATCGTCGGACTGCGCAAGTCCTACGGCTCGTTCGTCGCCCTGCACGGACTCGATCTGTCCATTGGCAAGGGCGAGATCCTCGCCCTGCTCGGCCCGAACGGGGCCGGCAAGTCGACGACGGTGAAGTGCCTGGTCGGGTTGCTGCGGCCGGACCACGGGACGATCACGCTCGACGGCATCGACGTGGTCGCCGACCCGAACCGGGCCCGCGCCGCGGTCGGCTACCTGCCCGAGGTCGCGCGCCTGCACGAAGTGCTGACGCCGTGGGAGTTCCTGCTGCTGAAGGGCCGCCTGTTCGACGTCGCCGACGCGACGATCCGGCAACGCGGCGAACGGCTGCTCGCCGGCTTCGGGCTGCTGGCCCGGGGCGACGAGCCGATGGTCGGATTCAGCAAGGGCATGCTGCAGAAGGTCTCGATCGCGGGCGCCTTGATCACCGAACCGAAGCTGCTCGTGTTCGACGAACCGCTGTCCGGCCTCGACGTCACCACGACGCTGGTCGTGAAGGAACTGATGCGCGAGTTCGCGGCCCGCGGCGGCTCGGTGCTGCACTGCAGCCACCTGCTCGACGTCGTCGAGACCACCGCACACCGCATCGCCGTGCTCGACAAGGGCAAGCTGCTCGCGTGCGGGACCGCGGCGCAGTTGCGGCAGCAGGTCGGCGCCAAGGCCGACGTGCATCTCGACGCGGTGTTCCGCTCACTGGTGCACGCCAGCGACCCGGTGGCGACTGCGCGCGCGCTGCTCGGCTGAGTTGCACGTCGCGGCTGTGCCCTACCAGATCCACGGCACCAGCCGCCACGACCCCGCGGCGTAGGCAGTCCAGGCCTCGCCGAAGCGCTCGTGCAGCATGCGTTCCTCGGCTGGGAGCCGCAGGGCGACCAACGCCGCGAACGGCACGAAGAACCCCGGACCGGCCAGCAGGTTCTCCACCACCAACGCCTGGCCGAGGCCGTAGAGCAGCAGCGCCAGGTACATTGGGTGCCGCACTCGCCGGTAGATCCCGCAGGTGACGAGGGCGTGCCCGGAGCGCAGCACGAGGGTGTTGGACCAGTTCGTGCCGAGGTCGCGATGGCAGCAGTGCAGCAGGACGAGTCCACCTGCGAGCAACGCGCCTCCCAGGCCCGTGGCGGCGGGCGAGTGCGGCCGGTCGGCGAAGCCGAGGGCGCCGCACAGCCAGACGACGCCGAGGGCCATGCCGATCCCGACCCCCACGACCAGGGTCCGGTCGACGCGGGTCTCGCGGTTCGTGGCGACGGGAACGCGAACGCTGCGGCGAACGTGCGGCGCGCGCACTACCGCCATGGCGACGAGCGCTGCGGCGAACAACCACCTGTTCACGTGGGCACCCGCTGCGTGAAGCACCATTCGTGCCCTTCCAGATCGCGGCACCGGTAGCGCCGCTGCCCCCAACTCGTCTCCGGCTCGGCATGGATGGCAACTCCGGCGCGGCGCGCGATGGCACAGTGCGCATCGACATCGCCCACCGTCACCACCAGGAACCCGGCGCGCTTGCCGCGCAGCGACTCTGGACCCACCCATCCAGACCGCGGCACGGCCCGCGTCACCAACACGACCCCGCTGCCGAACACGAGTTCGCCGTGCGCGACCTGGCCCTCGTCGTCGACGACGCGTTCGCGCACGACCGCGCCGAACGCGCGGACCAGCCAGTCGACTGCAGCCTTCGAATCGCGATACACGAGCACGGGCTGAATCGCGGGCATCGGTTCGGGCTGCAGGTCTGCCGGCGCCGCGGCGAGTGCCGTGGCGAGCCGCCGGCGCGTCGCCGCCGACATGGTGCCGCCTTCCGCCCGCTGTACGGTGCGAACGGCGAGCCCGGCGGCAGAAGCGAGTTGTTCCTGGGTCCACGCGCGCTGCTCGCGCAACGTGCGAATGCGGTTTCCGGCCATGCCGCGTTCGTAGTCGACGGCTGCATTCACGACCACGTCCGCCCGGCGACAGTTCTCCGCCATCGCCGTGGCGGGTCCTGCGGCCGGGGCCGGATTTGCCGGAGGCGGCGCCCTTGCACCTTCCGGCACGTTCACCTAAGCAAGCGGCCTTACAAGGGTGCCGGACGTGGTTTCGGCAGGTCTGCGCTGGTCGGGCCGCCAGCGCGGACCTCGTCATGACCTCTACCCTGCTGTTCGGCATCTTCCTGCTCACGCTCGCCGGCATTGCCGTGAGCCACCGCCACGCATTGCGCACGGCGCTCGGCGGCCTCGCTGCGGCGATCGTGGTGTCGTGCTTCGTGCCAGGCTTCGACCTGCCGCACCATCTCGAGCACGAAGGCCGGATCCTGGCCAACCTCGCCGGCCTGCTGCTGGGATTCGCCGCCTTGGCCGCGCACTTCGAACGCAGCCACGCCGCGGAGCGGCTGACGGCGCGCCTGCCGAACGGTCGCGCCGGAGCCTTCGGGCTGCTGCTCGTCGTGTTCGTGCTGTCGGCCGCGCTCGACAACATCGCCGCAGCGCTGATCGGAGCCTCGGCCGCCTCGACGTTGTTCCAGCGCCGCCTGCACGTCGGCTACCTCGCGGCGATCGTCGCGGCCGCGAACGCGGGCGGTGCCGGTTCGGTGATCGGCGACACCACCACGACCATGCTGTGGTTCGCCGGTGCATCGCCGCTGTGGATCGCGCCGGCCGCGCTCGGCGCCGTCGTCGCGTTCGTGTTCTTCGGCTGGTTCGCGAGCGGCCAGCAGCACGCGCTGCAACCGCTGGTGCGAAGCACCGCGGCGGCGAAGCCGGTCGACGGCACCCGCCTCGCGATCGTCGGCGCGGTGATCGCGGCGACGATCGCCACCAACCTCGTGTGGGAACTGCCCGCGGTCGGTGTCTGGGGCACGCTGCTGCTCGCCAGCCTGCTGCGGCCGTTCGACGTCACGGTCGTTCGCCGGGCGCTGCCGGGCACGTGCTTCCTGCTGGCGCTGGTGCTGACGGCGTCGTTGATGCCGGTGCACGAACTGCCCGAGGCGAGCATGCCGACCACGTTCGCCCTCGGCCTCGTGTCGTCGATCTTCGACAACATCCCGCTGACCAAGCTGGCGATCGACCAGGGCGGCTACGACTGGGGCCTGCTCGCGTTCGCCGTCGGCTACGGCGGTTCGATGCTGTGGTTCGGCTCCTCGGCCGGAGTCGCGGTGGCCGGAGTGTTCGACCAGGCGAAGT
Source organism: Planctomycetota bacterium (assembly GCA_016794485.1). Taxonomy (GTDB): domain Bacteria; phylum Planctomycetota; class UBA1135; order UBA1135; family UBA2386; genus UBA2386. Next base: position 15,095 of record JAEUHV010000257.1, on the reverse strand, counting down.
CCGTCGGCGCGTGGCTGCGCCACGGCTGGCACGTCGCGGTCGGCTTCGCCCTCGGCTTCGTGGTGATGTTCCTCGTGTTCGGCTGGTCACCTCGCCAACTTCGCGAAGTGGGACCGTCGACGACGACCACCGCTCCCCTGCACCATCGGTGAATGGGAACCCCGACGGCACCGCGTCTCGACCACGGCGTGATCGGCAACGGGCGCGTGCTGGCCCTCGTCGCACCCGACACCGCGATCGAATGGGCCTGCCTGCCGCAGTGGGATTCGCCATCGGTGTTCGGCAGCCTGCTCGACCAGGCGAACGGCGGCACCTGGCGCATCACGCCGGGGTCGGGTCCGGTGGCCGGCTCGCTGCGCTACGACCCCAACACGAACGTGCTGCGCAACACGTTCACGACCGCCGACGCCGCCTGGGAAGTCGTCGACTTCGCGCCGCGCATCCCGGACGGCCTCGGCGTGCGCGCCCCGTACGAGCTGGTGCGGCTCGTGCTGCCGCTGCGCGGCCAGGTCCGGCTCGCGGTGCAGTTCGACCCGCGCCCCGACTACGGCCGCTCGCGGCCGCACCTGTGCCCCGTCGACGGCGGAATCCGCATCGACGCCGGCGCGCTGCGCCTCCGGCTGGACACCAACGCCCCCGTCGCGAAGGTGCTCGCCGGCCAGCCGTTCGTGCTGCACGAACCCGTGTACTTCGTGCTGCGGCTCGGCGACGACGACCACCGCGCCGATCTGGCCGTGGTCCAGCGCGCCTTGCACCACACGGTCGCCGGATGGCGGTCATGGGCCCGCACCTGTTCGTTGCCGCCGTTCCGCCAGCAGGAGGTGTTGCGTTCGGCGCTGTGCCTCAAGCTGCACGCGCACCTCGACACCGGTGCGATCATCGCCGCGACGACCACCAGCATCCCCGAGGCGATGGGCACGGAGCGCACCTGGGACTACCGCTACTGCTGGCTGCGCGACGCCGCGTTCGTGGTCGAGGCGCTGCGGCGGCTCAGCCACCTCGGCGAAGGTGCGGCGTTCCTGCGGTTCCTGGTCGACGTCGCCGCCTCGGGCCCCCTGCAACCGGTGTACGGCCTCGACGGCCGCCGCGAACTGCACGAGTCGATGCTGCCGCACCTGGCCGGATTCGGCGGCAACGGCCACGTGCGCATCGGCAACGCCGCGTGGATGCAGCGGCAGAACGACCTGATGGGCGAACTGCTGCTGAGCCTGGAGGCACTGGTGACCGACCCGCGGCTGGTCGACCAGGACGTGCCCGCCCTGATGCCCTTGGTCGAACGCCTGGTGAACGAAGCGATCGCCGCTGCGCCCGAACCCGACACCGGCATCTGGGAGTACCGCACCATGCTGAAGCACCACACGTTCTCGCGCGCCATGTGCCAGGCGGCGATCGAACGCGGCGCGCGGCTGGCGCGGCGGTTCGGCCGCAACGACCTCGCCGCGACCTGGACCACGATCGCCGAGCGCGAACGCGAGGAAGTGCTGCGGCGCGGCTTCAGCAAGGAACTCGGCTACTTCACCCAGGGCCTCGACGGCGTGAGCCCGGACGCGTCGAACCTGCTGCTGCCGTCGATCGGCCTCCTGGGCGCGAAGGACCCGCGCTTCGTCGCGACGCTCGACGCGTACGGCAAGCTGCTCACCGACCAGGGATTCATGCTGCGCTACAAGAACGACGACGACTTCGGCACGACGACGAGCGCGTTCACGATCTGCAGCTTCTGGTGGGCCGAGGCGATGGCGCTGGCCGGTCGCCTCGACGACGCGATCGCGATCTTCGACCGCATGGCGTCGTGCGCCAACCCGCTCGGCTTGTTCTCCGAGGACGTCGACCCGGCCACGGGGGCGCTGCTCGGCAACTTCCCGCAGGCCTACACCCACGTCGGCCTGATCAACGCGGCGACCACCATCGGCACGCTGCTGGCGGCGCGCGACGGCGAGGTGCGGGCATGGGCATGAACGGCGACAGCGGGCGCATCCTGATCGTCGCCAACCGGCTGCCGGTCACGGTGTCGAACGGGGACGACGGGCCACGGACCGTCCCGAGCACCGGCGGGCTCGCGACGGGCCTGCGCGTGCCGCACGAGAGCGGCACCGGGCTCTGGTTCGGCTGGCCCGGACCGCTGCGCGGAATGCGCGCCCCGCAGAAGCAGGCGGTGTTGGCCAGGCTGCGCGAGCAGCGCTTCGTGCCGATCGAGCTCAGCCGGGCCGAGGTCGACAACTACTACAACGAGTTCAGCAATGGCGTGCTGTGGCCGACGTTCCACTACCTGATCGAACGCCTGCCGTTGACGACCCCGAACTGGCGCGACTACGTCGCGGTCAACGAACGGTTCGCCGACGCGGTGGCCGCCGCGTGGAAGCCTGGCGACGTGGTGTGGGTGCACGACTTCCATCTGATGTTGCTGCCGGCGCTGCTGCGGCAACGGCTGCCGGACGCGCGCATCGGCTTCTTCCTGCACATCCCGTTCCCGTCGACCGAGGTGTTCCGGGTGCTGCCGTGGCGCGAGGAACTGCTGCGCGGCCTGCTCGGCGCCGACCTGATCGGCTTCCACACGCTCAGCTACCTGCGCCACTTCGCCGCATCGTTGCTGCGCCTGCTCGGCATCGAGGTCGAGATCGACCGCTGCCTGTACCAGGGCCGCGAGGTGCGTCTCGCCGCGCTGCCGATGGGCGTCGACGTCGGCACGTTCGCGACGTTCGCCGCCGACCCTGCCGTGCAAGCCGAGGCGCAGGCGCTGCGCGCGAGCCTCGGTTCGGCGCGCGTGGTGCTGGGCATCGACCGCCTCGACTACACCAAGGGCCTGCCGCGCCGACTGCTCGGCTTCGAACGCCTGCTCGAGCAACGCCCGAAGGACGCGCCGCGGGTGCAGTTGATCCAGGTCGCGGTCACATCGCGCGAGGACGTGAAGGAGTACCAGACGTTCAAGCGCGGCGTCGACGAACTGGTCGGCCGCATCAACGGCCGCTTCGGCACACCCGACCACCAGCCGATCCGCTACATCAACCGCGGTCTGTCGCCGCGCGACGTCGCCGTGCAATACCTCGCCGCCGACGTGATGCTGGTGACGCCGTTGCGCGACGGCCTCAACCTGGTGGCGAAGGAATTCGTCGCGACGCGCGAGGACGGCGACGGCGTGCTGGTGCTCAGCGAGTTCGCCGGCGCCGCCGCCGAGATGCCCGAGGCGCTGCAGTGCAATCCGTACGACATCGACGGCGTCGCCCGGGCGATCGCCACGGCGGTGGACATGCCCGAAGCCGAACGACGGCGGCGCATGACTTCGCTGCGCCCGGCCGTCATCCGCCACGACGTGCACGGTTGGGTGCGCACGTTCCTCGGCGAACTCGCGACCCATCCGACCCACCCGGTCGAGCCGGTGGCGTCGCTGCCGTCGATCGCGCAAGCCCTGCATGGCGCGCGCGAAGTTGGCCGCGTGCTGCTGGTGCTCGACTACGACGGCACGCTGGTCGACTTCGCCCTGCGGCCGGAGCTCGCGACCCCGGACTCGGCCCTGCGCGACCTGCTCGGCCGGCTGGCGGCCACTCCCGGCCTCGAGGTGCACGTCGTCAGCGGCCGCGACCGGTCGTTCCTCGATCGCTGGTTCGCCGGCCTCGGCATCGGCCTGCACGCCGAGCACGGACTGGTGTCGCGCACCGCCGTCGGCGAGTGGTCGGCGCCGCCCGGCGGCGAGCCCGACTGGCGGCCGCGCGTCGTCGCCCTGTTGCAGCGGGTCGCGGCACACATTCCAGGCGCGTTCCTCGAGGTGAAGGCGCAGTCGGTGGCGTGGCACTACCGCCAGGTCGAACCCGCGTTCGCGACGACAGTGGCGATGGAGCTGCGCCTGCACCTGCTCGAACTGCTCAGCAACGTCGGCGTCGCCGTGGTCGAGGGCAACCGCGTGCTCGAGGTGCGGCCGCAGGGCGTGCACAAGGGGCAGGTGCTGGCGCGGCTCGCGGCGGCGAATCCGCAGGCGGCCGTGGTCGTGTTCGGCGACGACCGCACCGACGAAGACATGTTCCTCGCGGCTCCGGCCGGCGCGGTGACGGTGCACGTCGGCGGCGGCGACAGCGCCGCGCGCTTCCAGGTGCCCGACCCGGGCACGGTGCGGTTGCTGCTGCGCGCATTGCTGCCGCGGGCCCAGGGCGAAACCTCCGCCCACTGAGCCCGATCGGGACGGTTGTCGTCCCGCGGCGGGCGATCTGTGGACACGGTCCGGCCACGGCGAAGCGACCGGGACCGGCTGGCCCAGAGGCGGCGACGGCGGCACGGCGGTTGCCTTGCGGGGCGCCCCGCGCCAGCACCCCGTCGGCGCCCTGCCCAACCACCCCGCACCCCGCAATGCCGAACTTCTTCTCCCGAGTGTTCCTGCTGGCCGCGTTCGCCGCCGCCCCCGTCCTGGCGCAGGCCAGCGACGGCGCCTACTGGAACGAGTACCCCCGCCCCGCCGGCACCACGCAGGTCCGCGGCATCGGCTCCATCGTGCTGATCGAGACGCCGACCGAGTACCACTTCTTCTCCGGCCAACACCGCAAGTGGGTCGTGCAGCCGGTGACCGCGCCGACGCTCGTCGGCCTCGCCAACAAGCAGTGCCTGTGGCGCGACGGCTCGAGCGTGTTCGGCTACAGCTCGTTCACGGCCCGTGTCGCCGAACTGCCGGTGAGCCCGACCGCGATCGTCAACATCGGCTCGATCTCGTCGTCGTGGACGTCGTACGTCGTCGACGGCAACGACGTCTGGGCGTTCTCGGCCTTCTTCGGCGAGTGGCAGCACCTTGCCTGCCAGACGGCGCCACAGATGGGCATCAACTCGCACGTGGTCACCGCGTTCGAAGGCGGTCGCGCGCACGCGTTCAGCGCGTTGTTCGGCCAATGGGTGTCCCTGCCGACGCAGGGAGCCGGCCAGGTGCTCACCTGGCGCAACGGCGCGTTCGCGACGTTCAGCGGCCCCGACGTGGTCGCCGCGTTCAGCACCTACACGAACACCTGGGACACGATCGGCTACCCCACCACGGGCCTCGCGATCGATTCGCGCGACGGCTTCGCGTCGCTGTCGCCGAACGGCACCGACCGCCTGTGGTTCAGCGCGCTGCGCGGCATGTTCACCGTGTCGAGCTTTCCGGTCGGCACGGTGACCACGTTCGGCCCGGCGGTCGCCACGATCCAGACGCCGACCGGCGAGGTCTACGGCTACGCCCCGGGCACCGGCGTGGTGACGCCGATCCCGTGCGCACCCAATCCGCTGGTCGCGGTGGCCGCCGGCTCGTTCGGCAGCTACGCGCTGGTCGACGACGGCGCCACGTTGACCGGCTTCAGCGGCCTGCGCGGGGCATCGGCGGTGGCCCCCGGCTACGCGCCCTCGGTGCTGACGCTCGGCGACACCGCCGGCTTCGCGACCGGAACGAACGGCGAAGGCTTCGCCTACTCCGCGATCCGCAACGAATGGGCGCAATCGCCGAATGTGCCCGCACTTGCCATCGCCGCCGACTTCGAGTGCATCCTGCGCACGACGCCGACCGGCTACCAGGCCTACTCGGCGCGCACCGGCACGTTCGCCGACCTCGCCTCGACCGGAACGATCGTGATGCTCACCCAGGGCTCGATCATCGGCATCCGCGACGGCAGCGGCGTCGACGTGTTCGACCCGCGCTACAGCCGCTGGGTGCGCGTCAACACCGGCCTGAACCCGACCTTCGGCGTGCACCGCCTCGTCGGCATCGGCCAGGACGGCACCAACGCGTTCGGTTTCAGCCTGTGGAACTACGAGTGGGAGAGCATCCCGATGCAGGGCACGTTCACCGCGCAGAACGTCAACTCGTCGATCGCCTTCCTGCAGACCACGAGCCACGTCTACGTCTACTCGGCGACCGGCTCGCTCAGCACCTTCGGCCGCTTCCCCGAGTTCTCGCGCTTCCAGGTGCTCGGCCAGCCGCTGCAGCACAACCAGCTGGGCAACCCGGGGGCCTTCGTCGTCGCGCTGCTGTCGCTGACCGACGTCGAACTGGGCACGCCGTACGGGGTCCTGCGCGTCGACGCCAACCCGATCGCGCTGCCGCTCGGCTTCGTGCCCGCCGACGGTCGGCTCTACTCGCCGATCGCGCTGCCGGACGTGCCCGCCCTGCGCGGCCTGACGATGTTCATGCAGGACGTCCTGCTGAAGACGAACGGCGACATCAAGCTCAGCAACGGCCTGGCGCACCTCCTGTGGTGACCGCACGTCTCGGGGCCGCGATGCCGCGCGGCCGGTTCGTCGCCGCCGCGGCCCTGGCCGTGCTCACCGCGTGCGCCGGCCTGCGGGCGCAATCCGCGCCGGCCCCCGTCGTGGTGACGTTCGTCGGCCTGCACGGCGGCGCCTTCGCGAAGTTCGAGGCGCTCGCCGCGGACGCGGGCGTCGCCTGCCGCTACGTCGACGACGACAAGGTCGCCAACGGCGCCGCGGAGTTCGCGCGCGCCGACGCGGTCGTGCTGCAGCACCTGCGCGACCCCAAGGAACTGGCGACCGCGCTGCTCGCGGCGAAGCGCCTGCACCCGAGCCTGCGCGTGTTCGCGCTGTCCGGGGCGGCGGCGCTGACGACGCACGGCGGCGAGGCGCTGGTCGAGAACGACGCGAAGCTGACCGCGTACTACAAGGCACCGCGCCGCGAGAACCTCGCCGCCCTGCTGCAGTCCCTGCGGCAGAAGGTGCGCGGCGAACCCGACACCGCCCCCGAGCCGCTGCCGCTCGACCTCGGCGTGCTGCATCGCCCCGGCCGCGAGGAACCGTTCCGCGACGTCGACGCGCTGCTCGCCGACGCCAAGGCGCGCGGCATCGACGTCGACCACGCGCCCCGCGTCGCCGTGGCCGTGCACAGCACGCACTTCCTGTTGCAGCAGCCGCGCGTGGTGCAGGCGCTGGTCGAGGCGCTCGACCGCCGCGGCGCGCTCGCGTTCGCCGCGATCGACGGCGGCGAAGGGCTCGACGGCTACGCCTACGAGAAGCTGATGCTGCAGTTGAAGCCGGCGGTGGTGATCCACACCTGCCACTCGACCGAGAAGGTGCCGTTTCGCTCTGCCCTCGACGCGGTGCACCTGCACTCGGTGTTCTTCCGTACGCAGTCGATCGCCGACTGGCAGCAGTCGCCGAACGGCATCGCCCCGAGCGAGATCATGTTCCAGGTCGCGACCCAGGAGATGCTCGGCGCGACCACGCCGATCCCCACCTGCGGCACGGTGCGCGGCGGCGGCAGCGACGAGGACTTCACGCCGATCCCGGACCGCATCGAACGCGTGGTCGGCCGTGCCCTCGCAGAGGCCAGGCTCCGCACCGTGCCGGCCGCCGACAAGAAGATCGCCATCGTCTACTACGACCGCGAGGCGAGCCGCAGCTCGCTGATGCGCGGCAGCCCGACCGGAATGATGCTCAACGCGCCGCCGAGCCTGCTGGCGGTGCTGCGGGCGATGCGCGACCGCGGCTACCGCGTCGACGTGCCGGCCGACGAGGACACGCTGGTGGCCATGGCCGAACGCAGCGGCCGCGTCGTCGGCATCAGCGGCCCCGGCGAGGCCGAACGGCTGGCCGACAGCGGGCTCGTGCCGCTGGTGCCGCAAGCCGACTACGAACGCTGGCTCGCCGCCCGCGTGCCGCCGGCCGCCCGCGCCGACCTCGAGAAGCACTGGGGCCCGGCGCCGGGTCGCATCTGCGTCGTCGAACGCCGTGGCCAGAAGTTCGTCGTCGTGCCGATGCTCCGGCTCGGCAACGTCGTGCTGATGCCGCAGCCGCTGCGCGGCGAGGCCTACGACCCGTCACAGACGCACGACAAGGCGATCCCGCCGCCGCACAGCTACCTCGCCGCCTACTTCTGGCTCGAGCACACGTTCGGGGCGCACGCCTACGTGCACTTCGGCACGCACGGCAGCGAGTTCTTCCTGCCGGGCAAGAACGTCGGCATGAGCCAGCTCTGCTGGCCCGACATCCTGTTCGGCGACATGCCCAACGTCTCGCCGTGGGTCGTCAACAACACCGGCGAATCGATCCTGAGCAAGCGCCGCGCCTACGCGACCCTGGTCGACCACCTGGTTCCGCCGACGCAGGAAGCCGGTCTCGCCGACGGCCTCGCCGCGCTGCACCGCGACCTGCACCGCATGCAGCGCCTCGAGCCCGGGGTGCTGCGTGAGAAGCTGCGCTCGGCGGTGACGCAGCAGGTGCGCCTGCAAGGCATGGACCGCGACCTCGACCTGCAGCTCGCCGAGGGCGCACTGCTCGACGACGGCCAACTCGACCTCGTCTGCGCGCAACTGCACGTGATCGAAGAGGACCTCACGCCGACCACGCTGCACCGCCTGGGCCAGGCTCCGGACGATGCGCTGCGCCTGCCGTGGCTCGTGCACTGCGGCGGCCAGGCACTGCTCGACGCACTCGGTGAAGTGCCCGGACTCGGCCCGTTCGCCGGCGACCACGAACGCGCCCGCGGCCGCGACCTCGCCGGGGAACTGCTGCGCCGCCATCTGCGCGACCAGCTGCCGCTCGACGATGCGCTGCGCGCGTGCGGCGCCGCCGCCGGCACGACCGCGCCGACGAAGCTGCGGGAAGCCGTGGACGAGGTCGCCGCGATCGACCGCGGCCTCGCGGACACCCGGCTCGAGATCGACAACCTGCTGCGCGCCCTCGACGGACGCTTCGTGACGCCCGGGCCCGGCCAGTCCCCCGAACGCAACCCGAAGTCGGTGCCGACCGGTCGCAACATGTTCCTGCTCGACCCGCGCGAGCTGCCGACCAAGGAAGCCTGGCAGATCGGCGTGCAGCTCGCCGACGAGCTGCTGCAGAAGCACAAGGCCGAACACGGCGACTGGCCGACGAAGATCGCGTTCAACATCCGCGCGATGAACTCGTTCCGCGACTTCGGCGTGATGGAGGCGCAGGTGCTGTGGATGCTCGGCTGCGAGCCGGTGCGCGACAACCGCGGCAACGTCGTCGACGTGGCGCTGGTGCCGCGCGAGAAGCTCGGCCGGCCGCGCATCGACGTCTTCCTGCAGGGCGGCAGCCGCTACAACGACATGCTGGCCGACCGCGCCAAGCTTCTCGACCGCGCCGTTCGCCTGGCGATCGCGCAGGACGAACCCGACAACCGCGTGCGCGCGGCGACCCTGGCCCGCACCGCCGAACTTCAGGCGGCGGGTGTCGAAGCAGCCCGCGCCGAACTGCTCGCCAAGGCGCGCATGTTCGGCGGCCCCCCGGGCGGCGCCAACGCGTCGTACTCGTACCTGGTGCAGCGCTCCGGCGACTGGAAGGACCAGAAGCAGCTCGCCGAGGCCTGGCTCGCCGGCGAGAAGTACGCCTACACCGACGGCGCCTGGGGCGAGGAGGCGAACCTCGCGTTCCGCAGCGCCCTGAAGGACAGCGAGTACGTGCTGCGCAGCTGGGCCGACACCACGCGCGGCCCGACCACCGACAAGTACATGTGGCTGCACGGTGGCACGCTGGCGATGGCGATCGAGACGCTGAGCGACGGCCGGAAGCCGCGCTTCGTCATGAACGACCTGCGCGACATGGGCCGCGCTTCGCTGGTCGACGCCGAACAGGCTCTGCGCCGCGACTTCCGGGTGCGCGCCCTGAACCGCAAGTGGCTCGAAGGCATGATGAAGGAAGGCTACGCCGGCGCCGACCAGCTCAAGGTGATCACGTCGAACGCGTACGGCTGGCAGACGATGCGCAGCGGTGCCATCCCCGACAGCACGTTCGAGCAGCTTGCCGACGTCTACGTGCGCGACTCGCTGAAGCTCGGCCTGAAGGAGTTCTTCGCCAAGGAGAACCCGTGGGCGCTGCAGGGCATCGCCGAGAACCTGCTCGAAACCGCGCGCAAGGGCATGTGGAACGCGAAGCCCGAGACGCTGGCGTTGCTCGCCGACACGCTGCAGCAGTCGCGCGCGGCGCACGGCGACGGCGGCGGCTTCACCGCCGCCGGCAACACGGCGCTCGAGCAGTTCGTGCAGGCGCACGCAACCGCCACGGTCGACGCAACGGCCGCGAAGGCCGCACCGACGACGAGCGTGGTGCCGGCGACCGCCTCCGACGCGGCCCCGGTCGTCGCGCCCGCCACGGCCTCCGGCGCGGCCACGGGCACGGTGCAGGGCATCGAGATGCAAGCGAAGGAACCGGCACGCGAGCCGACGCCGACGCCGACCCCACCAGCCACCACCGCCCCCGCCCTCGCCTGGTCGGGCGCACTGGTCGCCGCCGCGGCCGTGCTCCTGCTGCTGGTCGGGTTCCGCCTGCGCCTCGGAGTCCTGCGATGAACGCCCTCGAACACCTGCTGCACGAAGCCACGACCCTGCTGATGGTGCCGGTCGTGCTCACCCTGCTCGGCCTCCTGGCCTGGACGCTGCTCGCGACCGGCGGCTTCCTGCGCGAACTGCGCGACCGACGTGCCGCGGGCCCGGACCACGGGCTGGTCGCCCGCTTCCACCGGCAGGCGCAGGCGCTCGGCACCGACCGCAACGGCCTCGAATCCCTGGCCGACCGGTGCGAGGTCGAAGGCGGACGCATGGTGACGCGACTCAACCTGGTCGCGCGCGCGGGGCCGACGCTCGGGCTGATGGCGACGCTGATCCCGATGGGCCCGGCCCTGCTGGCACTCGGCGAAGACGACGTGGCGCAGCTGGCGCGTTCGCTCGTGGTCGCGTTCACGGCGACCGTGGTCGGGCTGCTGGTCGGGCTCTTGTGTGCGGTGATGGGCAGCGTGCGGCGGCAGTGGTACGCGGCCGACCTGGTCGACGTCGATGCGTGGCTCGCGGCCCACGGCGAGGACCGCGCATGAGGCGGCGCCGCCGTTCGTCGTTGCGCACCGGCGAGGACGTCGATCCGGTCGCGTTCGTGCCGAACCTGTTCGACGCGATCCTGGTGCTGACGGTGGCGCTGCTGGTGTCGCTGTCGACGGCCCGGGCCAAGGCTGCGCGGGCGGTGCCCGATGGGCAGAAGCTCGAGGGCTTCGTCGACACGGGCGTGCAGCGGTCGGGCCAGGGCGAACGGCTCGGCGTCGCCTACCGGCTCGCCGACGGGCGGCTGATCTACGTTCCGGAAGGGCAGGCTCCGGGTGGTCAGAAGTAGCCGACGGTGAGCTGCAGCGCGTTGGTCGCGGTGATCGCGACGATCGAACCGTTCGCGCCGAACTCGACCGGGATCATCTGGTGGCGGAACGTGATGCCGGCGATCGCCGGCGTGTTCGGCAGCGTCCAGTCGTACTCGGCAGTGCCGCCAGAACTGGGCAGCAGGTGCACGACGTCGGCGGACGCCATCTGCGTGCAACCGGGTTGGGCCGCCGCGTGCAACGTCGCCAGCGGCGTGGACGCGGGGGCCAGTCCCGTGAGGGCGAGCACGACCCCCGACGTCGGCAAGCCCGAACCGCGCGAACGGAACGGCGCTCCCGCCCACGGCAGCGACGCAGCGGCCAGCGCGTTGGCCCCGCCACTGCTCGGGCAGCCGGGGCCTGCGGGCACCGCAGTTGCCGGACACGGCGTCGTGAGTCGGGCGACGCCGCGCAACACGGCGCCCGTGCCATTCGAGTTCAGCCAACCGCCACACACGACACTGCCGTCGGGTGCTGCAGTCATCGCGACGACGAAGTCCGCCGCACCATACGCGCTCCACGAAACGCCGTCCCAACGTCGCAGCAGGCCGTTGACGCCCGCCAGCACATCGCCGTTGGGCAAGGCCTGCAGCGACAGGACGACCTGGCCCGGGTTCCCCATCGCCGACCACGCCTGTCCGTTCCAGCGCGCCACCTTGTGCGCGACGATGCTGCCCGCGTAATCGAAGTAGCCACCCGCGAGCAGGTCGCCCGACGGCAGCAGGGCCAGCGCCCGAACGCCGCCGCCGAGGCCGGTACCGAGCGGCTGCCAGGCCGAGCCGTTCCAGCGCGCGATGTAGTTGGCGGGCACACCACCCGCAGTGATGAACTCACCACCCGCGACGATGTCGCCTCCCGGCAACACCACCATGGCATAGGCTGCGTGGCTGAGTCCGGCGCCGAGCGCCGACCAGGCAGTGCCGTCCCATCTGGCGATGCAACTCGCGGCGACCGATCCGGCTTGCTGGAAGTTGCCGCTGACCAGGATGTCGCCGTTGGGCAACGCCAAGGTGGTGGTGGCGAAGGAGCTGAGCCCGGTGCCCAAGGGCTGCCAGCTCGTTCCGTTCCAGCGCGCGACGTAGTTGGCGGTCGTCCCCCCGGCCTGGGTGAACTGGCCTGCGGCGACGAGGTTGCCTTGGGGCAAGGCGCTGATCGACCAGACGGGACCGTTCATCCCGGAGCCGAGCGCCGACCACGCGGAGCCATCCCACAACGCGACCCGACGCGCGGCCACGCTGCCCGCCTGGGTGAAGTAGCCGCCGATGGCGAGCGAGCCATCCGGCCACGCGGTCGTCGACATGACGAAGTCGTTGATCCCCGGCCCTGCGGTCAGCCACCCGGTTCCGGTCCAACGCGCGGCCGAGTACGCCCCGGCTCCGCCAGCCAACAAGAACGATCCCGCCGCGAAGACCTCGCCGTTGGGCAGCAGCTCTGTCGCCATGACCCACCCATTGCAGCCCGAGCCGAGGGTTGCCCAGGCAGTACCGTTCCATTGCGCAATGTGGGAGAGCGCGATCGGCACGACCTGATCGAACGAACCACTGGCGACGAGGTTGCCGTTCGGAAGCACGGTGAGCGAGTAGACGCCTTGGGTCGGCCCGATCCCGAGCGGCGCCCAGGTGGTTCCATTCCATCGCACCACACCGCCGCCGCTCACCCAACCGAGCGAGTCCCCGGCGGCGACGAGGTCCCCATTCGGCAGCACGGCCAACGCACGCACGCTGCCCGTCAAACCGGAACCGAACGCGGACCAGGTCGAGCCGTTCCAGCGCGCGACCTGGTCCGCAGCGATCCCACCGATCGCCGAGAAGGTGCCACCGACGACGAGGTCGCCGTTCGGCATCACGTGCATGGCGTCGACGACGACGTTGGGGGTCGTGTTCAGGGCCGACCAGGCGACGCCGTCCCAACGCGCCAGTCCGACGGCAGGCACGCCGCCGATTGCCGCGAACGAACCGCCGGCGATGAGGTCCCCATTCGGCATCGCCAGCAGCTCGTACACCCCGCTTCCGCCGGTGCCGACGGGAGCCCATGCGCCACCCGACCAGATCGCGATGCCGTCGGCTGGCACACCGCCAGCCATCGTGAACGTCCCGGCCACGGCCAGGGCGCCATTCGGCAAGCTCGCGATGGCATTCACCCCACCGTTGACTCCTGTGCCGAACGTCGACCACTGCCCGGTCGCGGGATCCCATGCGGCAACGCATCCGACCCGGAGTGAGCCTGCCGACCAGAAACCGCCACCACACGCGACCACGGGAGTGGCGGGGCCCGGGCCATCTGGATCGTGCATTGCCGTGGCACCAATCCCACTGCTCACGCCGGGGATGCCGCCCAGCGACTGCCAGACGTTCGCGCACTGGGCGGTGGCAAACGGGACAAAGCTGGCAATCGCCAGCAACGACGAGACGGCACGCATGCCGTCACTATGCACAGCACGACGCGTTGTCACACCGCGAGCGCGTTCGTTCGTCGGCCGGAGTGGAAGCCGCGAAAGGAACTACGACACACGGCTGGGCAAGCCCGTCAACGCGAGGCCGCGGCCGTGCGCAAGGCAATTGCTTCAGTGCGCGGCAGCCGTGCGGCTCGAGCGCCCGCGCGAACGCCCACCGCGCCCGCGCCCACCACCACCACTGCCGCCTCCACCACCCTCGCGGCGCTTCGGCATCCCGTAGCCGCGCCCGGCCGACGGCACGCTCGCCACTTCCTTGCCCTGCAAGTGCGCCTGCACCACCGCGAACAACCGCTTCTCCATCGGCGCCACCAGCGACATCGCGCGCCCGGTCTTGCCGGCGCGGCCAGTGCGGCCCGAGCGGTGGATGTAGTCCTCGAGGGCCAACGGGAAGTCGAAGTTGACGACCAGTTCGATGTCGTCGACGTCGATGCCGCGGGCGGCGACGTCGGTCGCGACCAGGAAGCGCGTCTTGCCGCGGGCGAACGCCTGCAGGCAGGAGTAGCGCGCCTCGGCGCTCTTGTCGCCGTGGATCGCGTCGGCGGGCAGCCCGACGCGCTTCAACGCGTTGCCGAGCCGCTCGCAGCCGAGCTTCTTGTTGACGAACACCAGCACCCGGCCGGACTCGCGCTGCAGCAGCCGTTCGAGCGCGTGCTGCTTGTCGTGCGCGTTCACCGCGACGAAGCGGTGCGTGATCGTGTTGGCCGACTGGCTGCGCGAACCGATCTGCACCCGTTCGGCGCCGGGCAGGAAGTCGTTGACCAGGCCCTCGACCTCCTTCGGCATCGTCGCGCTGAACAGCAGGTTCTGCCGTTCCTGCGGCAGGCGCAGGAAGATCCGCCGGATCTGCGGCATGAAGCCCATGTCGAGCATGCGGTCGGCTTCGTCGAGCACGACCATCTGCACGTTCGCGAAGCTGATGTTGCGCCGTTCGAGGTGGTCGATCAGGCGGCCAGGGCAGGCGACCACGACGTCGAGACCGCGCTTGAACGCGCTCTCCTGGATCGACATGTCGACGCCGCCGAACGCGGTGCAGACGTGCAGACCGGCGAACTGCGCGTAGGTGCGCAGGTTCTCGGCGACCTGCACGCAGAGCTCGCGCGTCGGGACGATGATGACGCCGCGCAGGCCCGGGGGGCCACCGCACAGCTTGTTGAGCATCGGCAGGCCGAAGGCGGCGGTCTTGCCGCTGCCGGTCTGGCCCAGGCCGATCAGTTCGGCACCGCCCAGGATCTTCGGGATCGCGTTGGACTGGATCTCGGTCGGCGTTTCGTAGCCCGCGGCGCGCACGCCGCGGAGGATGGGCTCCTTGAGCCCCAGGGAAGCAAAACTCACTCGTTCGTTCTCGTTGGCAGCGCGGACGGGGTCCACGCGGCATGGATCAATGGCGTCGGGGGTGTCGTGCGATTGCACACTGCCCTGGCATCGGCTCCGTGGCGTCCAGACTTGAGACGCTGGTTTGGGGCTGATCGATGCGAAGGGTGCGAACACCCGGCGACGGGCTGGCAGGATAGGGAAGAAGCGGCCCGGGCTCAAGGCCGGGGCCGT
>JAEUHV010000225.1 GCA_016794485.1 Planctomycetota bacterium | reverse complement strand
GCGCACCGGCAGGCCCGGCACGGCTTCGATGCGGTAGTCGAAGCCCGGCGCGTCGCTGGCCGCGTAGTCGACGCTCACGCACGACCTCCCGCGGGGTCGGCGAGGGCCGCCCACCGGGTGCTGCGCAACGCCGCCCGCACGTCCTCGAGGTTCTCCGGCACGTCTCCGTCCGTCGTCACGGTGCGCGCCGACCGCGGCGTCAGCGCATCGATGCGCACGTCGAGCAGCGTCCCGAGCCCGCGCGCGGCGGACGACATGTCGGCGACGAACTGCTCGTAAACGAGTTCGAGCCGGCGATGGGCGGCGAAGACGGCGCGGTGACGTTCCTCCAGCAGTTCGTGCTCGGCGAAGTCGGCGAGCACCGCGGCGATGTCGAGGCGACGCGGTCCGACCGGAACGGTCGGCGACGGCCCGAGGGCAGACGCGAACCAGCGATCGCTGCGGCGCGCGAGGTCGTGCGACAGGAATCGCTGCAGCCGATCCGCCCGCACGAGATGGATCACGGCGAGGTCGGGGTCCGCGACCAGCGCATCGGTCACCCGCTGGTCGACCAGTTCGTGGTGGTAGAGGACCTTGCAACCGACCGCGACAGCCCCCGCGTCGGCGGCTTCGGACCGCAAGCGCTGCAACAGCGACGCCGGCCGCGCCAGGCGAAGCTGCCGCAGTTCCGCCCGGTCCGGATCCACCTCGCCGAGCCAGGGCAACCGGCCGGACTGCACCAGCAAGGGGTTGAACAGTTCCCCGGCGCACGCGAGTCCGGGAACCCGCGCGAGCATGCCCACCAGCAGGTTGGAGCCGGTGCGCTCGGCGCCACAGACGACGAACCCTCGCGCGCCCGGAGCGACCGGGGTGGCAGGCGCAGCGACGGGACCGACGAACGCCGCGTGCGGCCCGCGCGGTGGCGCAGCCGCGGCCGGTCGCCGCGCGAGCAGCTCGCGCAGCACGGGGGCCATTCCGTGCGGTTCGGTCGCCAGCACGTGCACCCGGTCGGCCAGGACGGGCACGCGCGCCAAGAGACCGCGCCGCACGGTGTCGTCGGGAACGACCACCGCGTCTGCATCGGCGAACAACAACGGCAACAACGGCGCGTACGGTTCGCCATCGTCGAGGCGATCGCAGCGCACGAGCCGTGGCACGCCCAGCAGTGCCGCCGCGACCATGCCGCGCAGTGCCGCTTCGCCGAGTCCGTGCCCGACGACGACGTCGGCGCTCCAGGCCTGCATCCAGCGGGCGTGGCTCGCGGCCGCCTGGAAACCAGGATGCACGATCACGCCGGCGGCACTCATGCCGGTGGCGGCGCACCAGGCCGCGACCAACGCATCGAACCGGAAGGGAGCGAGCCGACGCCAATGCTCGACGTCGTTGCAGTGCACGAGCGGATTGCCGGGAACGAAGCAGCCGCCACCGATCCGTGGGCGCAACGGAGCCGGCAGGGTGGCCGGGTCGGGCACCACCGAGTGGAAGCACGCCAGCTCGGCGTCGACGGCCTCGGCCGCGCGTTCGAGCGCGTCGAGCTCGGCCATGCGTTCGGGCTCGGGGAAGGCGCTCGCCATGGCCACCGCGACCCGATGCCGGCGTCGGCGATCCAGGAACCGGTTCATCCCCCGCGTCAGGCCTGCCGACGGCCGCGTCCGAGCGTCAACACGTTGACCAGGGCACTGCCCCAGCGGAACGGCCGGCTCGCCTTCAGCTCGCCGTTGCGGCACCGCTGGACTTCGAGCTCGCTTTCCAGCTTCGCGACCCTGCTGCGCAACTCGGCCACTTCAGGTGACGTGACGGACGAGGCCGCGGGCCTGGCCACGCGCTGCGGTGCCAGCGGCTTCTGGTCGAGGATCGACTGGTAGACCTCGATCGAGCGCCGGCCGATCGCGACATCGGTCAAACGCTTCTCGACCTCGGCCCGGGCGGCGGCGCCGCAGCGGGCGCGGAGCGCGTCGTCCTCGATCATGCGTTCGAGTGCGGCCACGAACGACGCAGGATCACCGTTCTTCGCCAGCACGCCCGTGCGTTCGTGCTCGATCAACTCCGGCATGCCGCCGCAGTCCGACGACACGATCGCGCGCCCCGCGGTCATCGCCTCGAGGCACGAGTACGGACAGTTCTCCCACAGGCTCGGGATCAGGAAGATCGAACTCGCCTTCAGGCACGCGCGCACTTCGGGCAGGGCGAGCTGGCCGAGGTAGAAGAACCGGCTCTGCAGCTGGTTGTCCTTCACCCACGGCAGGATCTTCTTCTCCATCCAGCCGAACAGGTCGCGGCCGGCGAACACGAACGCGATGTCGCGGTACTTGGCGAGCGTGCCCTCCACCATGGCCTTCACCAGGTGGATGCCCTTGCGCTCTTCCATGCGGTTGGCGAAGAAGATCAGCTTCTTGTCCTTGGGCAGCCCGAACTTCGCGTGCACGTCGATCCCGTCGTCGCGATCGAACAGCGGCACGTCGATGCCGTTCGGCACCACGTGGATCGGCTTCCGCTCGCCCATCTTCGCGTGCACTTCGTCGGCCAGGAACTGGCTGCACGAAGTCAGCACCGTCGCCTGGTTGATCGCCAGCTGCTCGGCGAACGTCGTCAACACGCGATCGGTCTTCGGCGTGTCGTAGATGTTCATGATCAGCGCCGCCGGCGAGTGGAACTTGATCGCCGTCGGCACGCGCAGCAGCGTCGTCGTGACCATCGCGTCGGCGCCGCATTCGGGGGCTTCGACGAAGTCGAACGGCCGCTTCGCGTGCGCCTTGGCCAGTCCCTCGAACGCGTCGACGCTGGTCGTCACGCGATTCTGGAACCACCAGGCCCGCGCCTTGCGCGCGTTGTCGAGCATGCCGTGCACGCTGCCCTCGCGCTTGATGCGGGTGACCTTCACGCCTTCGTGCTCGCTGTGCGTCACGCCGGGTTTGGTCGCCCCCGCGAACACGTGCACGTCGTGGCCGAGCTTGGCCAGGGCCCGCGCCTGGTAGTAGGCGTAGGTACCGATGCCGCCGAAGCCGGTCTCCGGTGGGTACTCGAAGCTGAGGATCGCGATGCGCATGGTCCTGCTCACTTTGCCGGCAACGTCCGCTGCCAGCGCCACGCGTCGGCCATGCACTGGTCGAGCGTGCGTTCGGCGCGCCAGCCGAGCCCGGCCGCGGCCTTCTCGGTGTTCGCGTAGGCGGCGACCACGTCGCCGGGGCGTCTCGGCGCCCACTCCCACTGCAGCTTGCCGCCGGTGGCGCGTTCGAACGCGGCGATCACCTCCAGCACGGTCGAGCCGGTGCCGGTGCCGAGGTTGAACACCTCGACCGGGTCGCTGCCCTTGCCGGACAGGAGTCGTTCCAGCGCGTAGATGTGCGCCAGCGCGACGTCGACGACGTGGATGTAGTCGCGGATGCAGGTGCCGTCGCGTGTCGGGTAGTCGTTGCCGAACACCTTCAGCGGCCCGCGCAGGCCCGCAGCACTCTGCGTGATGAACGGCACCAGGTTCTGCGGCACGCCGAGCGGCAGTTCGCCGATCCGCGCCGACGGGTGCGCCCCGATCGGGTTGAAGTAGCGCAGCGCGATGGCGCGGAAGCCGTGCGCGCGCGCGCCGTCGCGCAGGATCTCCTCGCCCACCTGCTTGGTGTTGCCGTACGGCGACTCGGCGGGCTTCACCGGCGCGTCCTCGCGGATCGGCAGCGTGTCGGCCTGGCCGTAGACCGTGCACGACGAACTGAAGATCAGCCGGCAGGCCGGGTGCGCCGCGGTGAAATCGAGCAGGTTCAGCAGCGAGCCGAAGTTGTTGCGGTAGTACGCGAGCGGCTTCTGCACCGACTCGCCGACGGCCTTGTAGGCGGCGAAGTGGATGATGCCGGCCAGGTCGGAGTGGCCTTCGAGCAGCGCGCGGCACGCAACCTGATCGGCGAGGTCCACGTTGGCCCAGGTCGGGCGCTTGCCGGCGATCGCGGCAATGCCGTCGAGCACCGCGGCGTTGGTGTTGGCCAGGTTGTCGGCGAGCACCACCTCGTAGCCGCGCGACAGCAGCTCGACCGCGGTGTGCGAACCGATGAAGCCGAGGCCGCCGGTGACCAGGACCTTCTTCATTTGCGCGCGTAGCCCTGGAAGTCGCGGTGCTCCTGCTTGTGGAGCACTTCCTTCGGCAGCGCCTTGAACGCCTCGTAGGTGATCTTCAGGCCCTCGGCGCGCGAGACCTTCGGCTCCCAACCGAGGATCTTCTTCGCCTTGGTGATGTCCGGGCGACGCTGCGTCGGGTCGTCCTTCGGCAGGTCCTTGAACACGATCTTCTGCTTGGTGCCGGTGAGCTTGATGATCTCCTCGGCGAACTGCAGGATCGTGATCTCGTCCGGGTTGCCGATGTTGACCGGGTACGGGTAGTCGCTGTGCAACAGGCGCCAGATGCCCTCGACCAGGTCGTCGACGTAGCAGAACGAGCGGGTCTGGTTGCCGGAGCCGAACACCGTCAGATCCTCGCCGCGGATCGCCTGGCCGATGAACGCCGGCAGCACGCGGCCGTCGTTCAACCGCATGCGCGGGCCGTACGTGTTGAAGATGCGGATGATGCGCGTCTGCAACCCGTGGTAGGTGTGGTAGGCCATCGTCATGGCCTCCTGGAAGCGCTTCGCCTCGTCGTAGACGCCGCGCGGCCCCACCGGGTTGACGTTGCCCCAGTATTCCTCGGTCTGCGGGTGCACGGTCGGATCGCCGTAGACCTCGCTGGTCGACGCGATCAGGATGCGCGCCTTCTTCGCCTTGGCGAGGCCGAGGCAGTTGTGCGTGCCGAGCGAGCCGACCTTCAGCGTCTGGATCGGGATCTTCAGGTAGTCGATCGGCGACGCCGGCGACGCGAAGTGCAGGATGTAGTCGAGCGGCCCCGAGACATGGACGAAGTTGCTGACGTCCTTGTTGTAGAAGGTGAACTCCTTCTTCGGGAACAGGTGCTCGAGGTTGCGCAGGTCGCCGGTGATCAGGTTGTCCATCCCGACGACTTCGTAGCCCTCGCGGATGAAGCGGTCGCACAGGTGCGAACCGAGGAAGCCGGCGGCGCCGGTGATCAGGATGCGTGGCATTGCGATGCTCCTTCTACTTCACGCCGATGCCGGCGTAGGTGAAGCCGAGGCCACGCAGTTCGGGCCCGCTGTAGATGTTGCGGCCGTCGAACACGACCGGCTGCCGCAGGGCCTTCTTGACGCG
The DNA here is from genome assembly GCA_016794485.1 of Planctomycetota bacterium. GTDB lineage: Bacteria > Planctomycetota > UBA1135 > UBA1135 > UBA2386 > UBA2386. The sequence goes on along the minus strand of JAEUHV010000225.1, from coordinate 604 downwards.
GTCCCAGTCGGGCACGCGGAACTCGCGCCATTCGGTGACCAGCAGCAGCGCGTCGGCGCCCGGCAGCGCCGCGTAGGCGTCCTTCGCGTAGGCGATCTTGTCGCCGATCATGTGCTTGCTCTCCTCGACCGCCACCGGGTCGTAGGCCGTCACCGTGGCGCCGGCGGCGAGCAGCTGCTCGCAGATCACCAGCGACGGCGCCTCGCGCATGTCGTTGGTCTCCGGCTTGAACGACAGGCCCCACATCGCGAAGTGCTTGCCCTTCAGGTTGCCGCCGAAGTGCTTCTTCACCTTGTCGAACAGCACGAACTTCTGCGACTCGTTGACGTCCTCGACCGACTGCAGGATGCGCAGCTTGTAGCCGTTCTCGCTGCCGGTCTTGACCAGCGCCTTGACGTCCTTCGGGAAGCAGCTGCCGCCGTAGCCGATGCCCGGGTAGATGAAGCGGTTGCCGATGCGCGGATCGCTGCCGATGCCCTTGCGCACCTGGTTGACGTCGGCGCCGAGCAGCTCGCACAGGTTGGCGATGTCGTTCATGAACGAGATCTTGGTCGCCAGCATCGCGTTGGCCGCGTACTTGGTCATCTCGGCCGACGGCACGTCC
>JAEUHV010000176.1 GCA_016794485.1 Planctomycetota bacterium | reverse complement strand
TCGCCCAGGCCACGACGCACTGGCACGAACGCCGGCAGCACGTCGAGGAACAGGAGCGCCTCGCCGAACAGGGCATCGTCGCCGGCCGCGACCTCGCCACCGCTCGCGCCGTCGCAGCCGCGGCCGAACAGGAAGTCGCGGCGCGCACGTCCGCCGTGGCCGCGCTCGAACGCGCCAGGAGCACGGCCGTGAACACGTCCGACCTGGAAGACGAACGCGCCACGGCAGCGCTGGCGCAGATCGACACCGCGATCGCGCAGGCGCGCGCGACCGCCGAACAGGCACGGCAGCAAGCCGCCGCTTGGCGCGGCACCGCCGCGCGACGGGACGCGCTGCTGCCCCGACAGGACGTTCCCGCCACCGAACTCGTGGCCCTCGAGCACGCGCTGCTCGCCGCCGAGGTCGCCGAACGGGAAGCCGAGCTGCGCGCACACGACGAACGGGTCGGGCGCACCACGCTCCGCGCCGACCATGCCGGTGTCGTCGATCGCGTGCACACGATCGCCGGCGCCGTACTCGAACCGGGCCAGCCGCTGCTGACGTACTTCGACCCCGACCTGGCGTGGGTCGAGGTGTTCGTGGCTGCGGGCGTCGCACTTCCATCCGTCGGCAGCGACGTCGCCTTGGTGCCCGAAGGTGGTGGCGAGGCGGTTCCGGGCCGGGTCACCGCGATCGGCCGGATCCTGGTGCCACCGCCGCCGGCACTCGCCGGAGCGGTCACGGCTCCGCTCGCACCCCACGTGCCGGTGCGCGTCACCACGGTGGGCAGGCTGGCGCCGAACCAGCGTGTGCGGGCCGTGTTCCCGCTCGGCAACCGATGACCACGCTGGTCGCCGCCCTCGCCGCGTGGTTCGACGCCGTCGCCGTCGCGTGGCACACGCACGGCGGCCTGTGGTGGTTCCTGATGTTCGCGCCAGCGCTCCTGTTCCTCGAACTGCCGCGCTACTACCTGCCGCTGGCCTGGGCGATCACCGCGCGGCTGCGCGGTGCGGACGCGGCGCAGGCGCACGCGGCGGCGATCGACCGCGAGCGGTTGCTGCGTCGTCGGCCGTTGGTGTCGGTGGTCGTCGCCGGCCGCAACGAAGAGGAGATCATCGCCGCGTCGGTGCAGTCGCTGCTGGCCCAGGACTATCCGCACCTGGAGATCCTGGTCGTCGACGACCACAGCGACGACCGCACGTCGGCCGAGGTGCGGCCGTTCACCGAGGATCCGCGCGTGCGCCTGGTGCGCAACGCCGCCGAACGCGGCCGCAGCGGCCGCCCCTCGGCGTCGAACCTCGGCCTGCGCCTGGCGCGCGGCGAGTTCCTGGTGTCGCTCGACGCCGACACGACCTTCGACACGAAGCTGGTGTCGTCGCTGCTGGCGCCGTTCGCCGATCCGCGCGTCGGCGTCGTCGCCGGCAACGTGCTGATCCGCAACTGGCGCGACAACCTGCTGACACGGCTGCAGGCGCTCGAGTACGCGGTGGCCATCGACGTGAACAAGCGCTGGTGCGACACGCGGGGCGCCGTGCTGCAGGCGAGCGGCGCCGTCGGCGCGTTCCGGCGCGAAGCACTGGTCGACGTCGGCGGCTGGGAGCAACAGCTCGGCGAGGACACCGACGTGTCGCTGCGCATGCTGAAGGCCGGCTGGCGCCTGAGATTCGCTCCCGAAGCGATCGCGCGCACCGATTGCCCGCGGCACCTGCGCGTGGTGATGAAGCAGCGCTTCCGCTGGGACCGCGGCGGCCTGCGTGCGTTCTTCAAGAAGCACGGGCGTCTGCTCGATCCCCGCGTCGCCGGGTTCTGGTTCGCGGTCGAGCTCGCCAGCGAGTTCCTGTTCGCGGTGGTGGCGACGCTGGCCTACCCGATCTGGTTGCTGACGTTGGCCTGGCAGGCGCCGGCGGTCGCGGCGTTCGTGCTGCTGGTGTCGTTCGCCGCGTATTCGCTGCTGTCGTTGGCCTCGGTCGCCGCGGTCGCGTGGTGCTGCCCGCGTGTCGAGAAGCCGTGGTCGCTGGCGGGGGCTTCGCTGCTGGCGCCGTTCTACAAGGAAGTGCTGCGCTGGGTGCGGGCCTGGGCGACCGTCTGCGAACTGCTGCGCATCCGCTACGAGGACACGTTCCTGCCGTCGTCGGCGTGGACCTACGGGCGCCGCTACTGAACGGACGGACGGTCAGCGCGGGCCTTCGACGACGAACCCGGACCACAGGGCCGGCAACCCGTCCCCGCCGTGGTCGCGGCGGCATCGTGCCAGGCACTCGAGTTGCGCGGCGCGCAGCGCGGCACTCGGCGACGTGCGTTCGCCCCACAGTCCGCGGTAGACAGAGGCGACAAGCGCCGCGGCGTGGCGGTCGTCGATGCGCCACAACGTCGTCATCGTGCGCGCCGCCCCGGCGAGCCGCAGCGCCCGGCGCAGGCCGAGCACCTGTTCGCCGGTGAACGCGACGCCGCGCCCGGTCTCGCACGCCGACAACGTCGCCAGTTCACACCCGCGCAGGTCGAGCCACGACAACGAGCCGGTGCGCAGGACCGCGTTCGGGTCGACGTTCGCATGCGCCAGGACGATGCCGCCAGCCCGAGCCGTCGCGATCGCGCGCGCGGCATGCTCGGCCGCCTCCCGCACCGACGGGGACGGGCTGCGCACCGCTGGCGCGCGTTGTCGCGTGTCTTCGAACAGTCCGTGCGTCGCGACGTGCACGAACGTGGCCCCGGCCACAGCCTCGACGAGGGCGGGAACGGTCGCTTCGCTGCCGTGCAAGGCAGTGACGCGCGAACCGTCCGGCAAGCGTTCGGCGGCGAGTTTCGCCAGCTCGCCCACTTCCGCTGCCGTGCCGGGCAACGGGGCGAACGCGTTGCCCGCGCCGAAATCGACCCCGCCGACCAGCACCGCCTTCGCCGGACCGCCGCGCCGCGGCACCTCGGCGACGAGATCGGCGGCACCGGTCAGCAGCGTCAGCTCCCGTTCCTCGACCAGGTAGCGCTCGCCGTCGCGCGCCGCCAACGCCGCGAACGGCACGGTGGCGAAGCTGCCTTCCGTCGCGATCGCGACGCGACGCACGCCGTCGAGGTGCGCCGACAACGGCGTCCAAACGCGCTCGGTGAGCTGGCGCAGCGCCCGATTCTCGAGCGCGCGGCTGGCGGCGTTGGCGTCGACGCGGCGACCCACGATCGCCAGCGCCGCATCGATGCCCGCTTCGATCGGCTGCATCGGCCCGAGCCAAACCACCTGCACCGGGCCCTCGCGACGCAGTACGAAGGCAGCACCGTTCAGCACGCCCATTTCGCCTTCGTTCGCGGCCGCGCGACGTACGAACGTCACGTAGTCGACGAACGCCTCGTCGGCGGCGAGTCGTTCGCGCAGCTTCGCGACCGGCACGACACCTTCCGCCGCCGCTCCCGCGAGCTCGGCCAGCTGCCGTTCGAGGACGGTGCGCTCGGCTGCAGCCGCGGCCCGGGCGGCCTCGCGGCGCTGCGCCGCGTCGGGCGAAGTCGGTGAACCCACGGCCTCGCCACCCAATGCGTGCAACTTCTCCAGCAGCTGCAGCGTCGCTGCGCCGTGCCGTTCCCGCGCCCGCTTCCGGTCGCCGATCTCGCCGCGCAACACCCGTGACTGCCACGCCGTCGCCAACGTGAACACCGGCTCGCAATCGGTGCCGGCCTTGGACTGCCGCAAGAAGGACATCGCCAGGTCGAACGTCGGCCGGGCCCCGGCATAGAGCCCCAACGCCGCTTCGTCGTCGAGGCACGGCAACGACTGGTCGAGCAGCTGCAGCGCCAGCGAGTTCGCGGCCACCGCCGCGGCCACGGCGGCCGGTCCGTCGCCACAGCGCAGGTGGCACGTCGCCAGCCGATCGAGCCAGGTCACGCGCGCCAGCGTCGGCCAAGGCACCCCTCCGGCCATCATCTGCACGGCACATTCGCGGGCTCGCGCCGGGTCGGCTTCGGCGAACACCTCGGCACCAGCCGACCACAATCGCGTGCGAGCGGCGGCGTCGACGACCCCGCGCGGATCGTCGAGAACCCCGCGCAACAGCCTGGCCGCGTCGTCGTCGCGGCGCACGCGCAGCAACGCGATCGCCAGGTTGGACACGATTCGCGCGTGCATGTCGCTGCCGAAACCCGACGCGGCGATTTCGCCGACGCGGGGCTCCAGCAGGGCAACGGCCCGCGCGGGCTCGTCGATCGCCATCTCCAGCTCGGCCAACGCGTTCGCGGTGCCGTCCCGCCCCCACGGCTGGGCTGCGTTCGGCTGGGCGAGCGCTTCGCGCAGCCTGGTGACGGCGGCGCGCGTGTCGGCGGAACGGGCCTGCGCCTGGGCGAGCACCCCGCGCAGCCAATGCGCCTCGATGACCCGCGGATGGGTCGCGGGCAGGTTCTTGGTCAGCACGTCGTCGCACACCTGGAACATCGTGGTCGCCGCGGCGACGTCGCCAGCGGCATGCAGCCGCCCGGCGAGCACCAACTGCAGGCCTGCCTCCGCCAACGACGCAGCCGGTCGCCGGACCAACGCCGGGACGGCTTCGCGCAGGCACGCGCGCGCCCCGGTCCAGTCCTGTTCGGCCTCGAGAGCATCGGCGAGACGCAACGCCAGCATGCCGCGCGTCGTCTGGTTCGGATTGCCCTGGCGGTCGAAGCAGTCGATGCCCTGGCGCAGCGCCGCGATTGCCGCAGGCCGCTCGCCGAGCGCCCCGTGCTGCTGCGCCACGTCCAACTGCAGGGCCGGCAGGCCGCGGTGGTTCTCGCCATGGCCCACCATCAGCAGGTCGCGGCACTGGGTGAACGCCGCCAACGCCTCGCGCGGCCGCTTGCCCTTCGCATGCACGAGGCCGATCTCACGCCAGCACTCGGCGACTTTCTCGGCGCCGTCCGGCTGTCGCGCGCGGATCGCGCGGGCGCGCTCGAGGTGCGGCAGCGCAGCGTCGCCGCGTTCGGCCTCGCGCAAGGCACGCGCGAGCAGCACACAGCGGTCTGCGACCGACTCCGATTCCGGGCCATGCCGTTCCTCCTGGCGGCGAACGGCGGCCTCGGCGCGTGCGACGACCCGCGCCCGTTCCGCGGGCGGCACCGGCTGCGCAGGCGAACCGCGCCGCACTTCGACCTCGTACTCACCGAGTTGCGCCCGCTCACCGACCACCAGCAGCGTCATGCCTTCGGCGGCGGTGCCGAGCAGCACGATGCGGGCGTCACTGGCCCCGGCCCCCGCCGAGTCCTCGGCCAGCACCTTGCCGTCGGCATCGACGATCTGCGCGAACACCTCGAAGTCGAGCGACCGCACCTCGATGGTCACCGCACCGGTGCCGCAAGCCACCAGGCGGAACGCATCGCGGCGCAGCACCTTGCCTTCGGCCACGGGGAGGCGCGGCGAACGGAACTCTGCGTCGTCGGCGCGCAGCTCGCCCTGCACGGTCTCACCCGGTTTCACCGCCGGCAGTTCCTGCTGTGCCGAAGCCGCGGCCATTGCCGCGAACGAAACGAGCACGACGGGGCCAGGCGAACGAGGCATGGTGCCCGTCAACATACCCGGAACCTCGCAGTGGCTTCACCTCGGCGGGTGTTCGCGCTCGAGCAGGACCCGCTTGCGTTCGAGTCCCCAGCGATAGCCGGCCAGGGTCCCATCGGCGCGCACGACGCGATGGCACGGCACGACGACCGCGAGCGGATTGTCGCCGCATGCCTTCGCCACGGCGCGGGCGCTCCTTGGCAGGCCGAGCGCCGTGGCGATTTCCGTGTAGCTGGCGGTGCGCCCGCTCGGAATCGCGCGCAATGCCGCCCACACCCGCTGCTGGAACGCGGTGCCGCGCACGTCGAGAGGCAGGCCGGGATCGGCGCGCCGACCGTCCACGCAGGCGACGACGGTCGCGACCTTGCGCACGAACGCGCCGTCGCCTGGCGCGATCACGGCACGCGGGAAGCGGTGGCGGAGGTCTGCCTGCAGGGCCGCCGCGTCGTCACCGAGCAGCAAGGCACACACGCCACGGTCCGTTGCCGCGACCAGCGCCAGTCCCAGTTCGCACCGAACGACCGCGAACGCGATCGCGAGGCCTTGCCCGCCCTTCTGCATCCGGCTCGGGGCCATGCCGAGCGAACGTTCCGTCGCCGCGTGCAGACGGCTCGTCGACGACAGCCCCGCAGCATGCATCGCCGCGGTGACCGTGCTTCCCGCCGCGAGCGCGGCACGCAACCGCATCGCCCGCCGTTCCTCGGCATAGGCCCGCGGCGTCGCGCCGAGCACGCTGCGGAACATGCGATGCAGGTGGAACGGGCTGTAGCCGGCGCGCGCGGCGAGGTCGGCGAGCTTCGGCGTGGTTTCGGCTGCCTCGATCCACGCGCACACCTGCGCCACCACCCGGGTCCGCAATTCGGCATCGCCGTGCGCGGCATCGGGGCGGCAGCGCTTGCAGGCGCGGAACCCGGCCGCGCGGGCCGCGGCGCCGTCGGCGAAGAACGCGACATTGCGGCGGTTCGCCCGGCGTGACCCGCACGACGGGCGGCAATAGACACCGGTCGTGCGCACCGCGAACACGAACGAACCGTCGGCCGTCGCATCGCGGGCCACCACCGCCTGCCATCGGACTTCGTCGTTCGTCGTCACGGGCGGCAACCTACCCATCGTCGGCAACGGTGCACTCCGCTTCTTGCGGCCGAATCGACTAGCCTGCGGGTGGGAACCCGGTCGGAGGGTTCGCGTCCCGGCGCCGCCGCGCGCAACGCAAGGATCCATGAACCACTCGTTCCACACCTCTGTCGCCGCGATGCTGGTGGCCGCGGCCTGCGCGAGCCAGGCACCGATCGAAGTGCACGTGCTCGACGCCGACACCGGCGCCGTCGTGCCGGACGCCACGGTCTACGCGACCGGCCTCGCCAACCCGATGTACCAGGCCCCGCGTGACGCGTTCGAGCCGCTGCTGGACCGGATCACCCGCTGCGGCCAACCGTTCCGCACCGACGCGAAGGGCGTGGTCGTGCTGCCCGCCGACCTGCAGCCGATCGAGCTCGCGGTGCGGCATGGCGACGGGTTCGCGAACATGGAGGTGGCGTGGCCGCCCCCCATGCGCCTCGTGCTGGCGATGGTGCCCGATGCCGCGATCGCCGTGCGCGTCACCGACCCGGACGGAGCTCCGTCGCCCGTTCCCGTGCACGCCTGGCGCGTGCATCCCGACCAGGGCAGTGCCGGCATGCTGGCCATGCGCCCCGATGCGACCGGGAAGGCGACGCTGCGGCTCGGCCCACTGCACGCCGAACGCGCCCCATCGAGGCCGGATGGCCGGATCGACGAAGCGATCGTCGCGCTGCAGCTCGGCGTCGTCGCACGTGAAGCGCCGCGGGTCGAGTTCGCCCTCGACGAAGCTCCCGCGACGATCCACCTGCAGGCGCCGGCGTGCGGCTCGGTCGAAGTGACGGTGCTCGACGACGCGGGCCGGCCCGTCACCAAAGGCTGGGCGCATCTGGCTCCGGCCGGATCCTCCGCGAAGAGTCGTGCGGACCACGTCGAGCTGCGCGCCGGCAAGGCGACGTTTCCCGCCGTCGCCGTAGGCACGCGACTGGTCGCGAGCGCTTCGCTCGGCCTGCGCCGCAGCGTGCAGGTGGAGTTCGACGGCCCCGAGCGCGCCGGTGCTTCGGTATCGGTGACCGTACGCGGCACTCTGCCGCGCGGTGACGGCCTCGGCATCGTCGGGCTGCGCGGGCGCATCGTCGACGACGGTGGCCGACCGGTCGCGAACACCGCCGTCTGCGTCGGCGTGCTGCGCAACGACCGCATGCTCGACGGCGTGCAGCCAAGAACGTCGACCGCCGCCGACGGATCGTTCGCCTGCGAACTGCTTGGCATGTCGACGAGCGGCGACGAGGTGGTCGTCGCGACCTCGTCGACACCTGAGCCGCTCTTCGACCGCGTTGCCCTCGTTCGCGTCGAGACGCCGGCGAGCGCACTCGACCTCGGCAACCTGAAACCGGAACCGGCCCCGCTGCTCTGCGACGTGCGCGCAGTCGACGCCGCCGGCCGCCCCTCCGTGCAGGCCTTGCACGTGAGCTCTGGCGATTCCGTCCCGCTGCTGCCGCTGCCGGGGAGCAACCTGCAGGCCGATCGCCACGGCCGCGTGCGCGTGCACGCCGTGGTCGCGCGCGAGCAACTGCTCGCGGTGCAGACGTGGATTCCCGGGGTCGGGTCGACGCCGCAACACTGCAAGTCGGGACACCCGCACACGATCACGGTTCCGGTCACGCATCCGGTGCCGGGCCGCGTGCAACTCGCCGCCGCGCGCCACGCCAAGAGCTTGAGCGTGCGCCTCGTCGACGCCGCGACCTACGGCCAGGAGTCGTGTGGCTTCGACCGCGCGCTGACGATCCCGGTGCCGATCGCGCCGGACGGCACGTTCGTGGCCGGTCCCGCGCCCGCGGGCCGGTACCACCTGCAGGTACTGCTCGGCGACGCGTTCGAATTGGCGCTGGTCGAGAACCTCACCGTCGGTGCCACCGGCCTGGCCGACGCCGAACGCCTGCGCCGCATCGACCTCGGCCCCCTGCTGCGCGAAGTGACGGTGACGGTCGCCCGCGACGAACTCGCCGACGACGTGGTCGGCAACCTGCAACTCGCCCCGAACGGCGAGCACACGCCCGGCAAGGTCGTGCGACCGTGCGTTACGTCGTGGTTCCGGCAGCGGCCGCTGACGCTGCTCGTCCCGACGCACGGCGAGTGGTCGTTGCGCGCCGAGATCGGAGGCCGCCTCGGACCGGCCGTTCCCGTGGCCGGAACGCAGGCCAGGGTGGCGACGCGCTGACCGACGCAGCGCCGGATCAGTTCCGGCGCATCGCCAGCGACAGCGCCTGCATGCACAGCGAGCGCACCTTCGCCATCGCCGGCCCTGCGGTGCCGGTGTTGAACGCCGCACACGCCGCCGTTCCCGACGCCGGGTGCACGTAGAAGAACGACACGAACGACCGCTGTCCGCCGGTGTGCGTCGCGAAGCGCGTGCCGCCGTGTTCCTGCACGAAGAAGCCGAGCCCGATGTGTTCCTTGCCGTCGGGGCGCGTCGGCAGCACCGGTTGCCACATCGACTCGAGCGAAGCGCGCGCCAGCACGCCGGCCGCATCGCTGCCTTCGGGAACGGCCCCGAGCAGGAACGACAGGTACTTCGCCATGTCGGCGAGCGACGCGTTCAAGCCGCCGTTGCTGACCGTGATGCCGGTGTCGAAGTCGGGGCCGAGATCCTTCGCCGCGTCGCCCTTGCCGTCGTAGCTGTGCGAGCGGAAGCGCTGCAGATGCCACGGCGTCGTGTCGAAGTACGTGCGCGTCATGCCGAGCGGGCGCAACACGTTCTTCTCCATGTGCACCTCGTACTCGTCGCCGGTCAGCCGTTCGATCGCGCGGCCGAGGAACACGATGCCCGGATTGCTGTACGAGAACTTCGAACCCGGCGCGAACTCGACCGTGGTGTACGGCAGCATCGCGACGAGCTGGCTCCACTGCGTCGGTTCGTGCGGATGCCAGTCCTGGTCGCCGCCCCACGGCCACGTGGCCCCGCGGAACCCCGCCGAATGCGTCAGCAGGTGCTGCACGGTGATCGCGGTGATCGGACCGAACGGGTCGCGCACGTCACGCAGTTCGGGCACCAGCTCGACGATCGGTTGCTCCAGCTTCAGCAGGCCGCGATCGCGCAGCTGCAGCACCGCGATCGCGGTGAACGTCTTGGTGCAGCTCGCCCAGTGGAAGTTGGTGTCGAGATCGACGACACGCTTGCCGGCGCGGTCGGCGTAACCGTGCCCGGCGAACGCCTCGACGTTCCTGCCCTTGACGAACACGAGCCCGGCACCGACGACCCCGGCGGCGTCGCATTCGCGATGGAACTGGGCTTCGACGTCCTTCCACGACATGGTGAAGTCGAACGTGGACGGCCGTGGTTCCTGCGGGGACGCGGCAAACGCGACGAGCACGACGGCGGCGAGCATCGCCGCATCGTAGGCTCTGCGCGGATTTCCTGAACACGGCCCCCAACTCGATCGTGTAGCCGCACGTGATCGAATCGACGTTCACCGCCTGGCGCGAGCGACTGCTGCGGTTCTGCACGCACCTGCTGCGCCACCGCCACGACGCCGAAGAGGTCGTCCAGGACGTGTTCGCGGCGCTGGTCGCGGCCGGCAACCGGTACGACCTCGCGCACGAACCCGGCGTGCTGCTGTTCCAGCTGGCGCGCAACCGCTGCATCGACCTGCGGCGCAAGCGGACGGCCGACGTCACCGACACGCTCGATCCGCCGGCCCGCGACGAACGGCCACGCCTCGAGCTGCAGGAGGCGCTGGTCTCCCTGCCCTACGCACAGAGAGAGGTCGTCCTGCTCACCGCCGTCGACGGCCTCGGCTACCGCGAGGTCGCCGCCATCCTCGGCTGCTCGCTGGGCACGGTCGCCGGCGAACGCGCCGCCGCGTTGTCGACCCTGCGCCGGAGGCTCGCGCCATGAAGAAGAACGAACCGCCCATTCCCGTCCGCAGCGTCGTCTGCCTGCCGCGCTGGCTCGTGCGGGCTTCGGTCGCGCTGTGCGGCACGCTGCTGCTCGGATGCCTCGGTTGCGTCGCCTACGGCATCGGCTGGGTCGACGAACCCGCCCGACGCTGGGGCGCCATCGGCGGCGGACTCGGCGGTGCGATCGGGTGCCTCGGCGGCCTGTTCGGCACGCTGCGCGACTGGCGCCGGCGTCTGCCGGCGCCGGCACTGTTGCGGCACCTGCGATACGACACGCCGCTGCAGTTCTACGAGCGCGTGTTCCGGCCGGCCCTCGCGGCGTTCGTGCTCGGCATCGGGCTCGGCTGCGTGTGGGACCACCGCGCGATCTGGCACGGGCTGGTGCAGGTGGGCGGCATGCTCGCCTTCGTCAGCGGCAGCATGGAACTGATCCGGCGGCACACGACGACGCAGGCTCGCGCCCTGTTCGCACTCTACGCCGATGGCTTGCTCGCCGCCGACGATGCCGCCGCGATCGACGATGCGCGCCGCAAGGACCCCGAGTTCGACGCCGACGTGCGCGCGTTCCAGAAGCTCGGGGACCGGTTGCGCAGCCTCGTCAACGACGCCTGACGCGCGAGGCGGGCGCCTTCACCAGGTGCCGATCACCGACTGCACCGCGTTCGAGGTCACGAGACCGGCGGCGTTCGCGGCCGCGTCGAACCACACCGACTGGCCGTAGAGCGGCGTGCCGAGCAGGCCGAGATTGACCGGGATCGCCAGCGCCACGTCCATGCCCGGGAACGCGCCGCCGAGGTTGCTGATCAAGCTGCCGTAGCCCTGCGCGATGTCGACGTTGGCGACGCAACCGCCCGCGCCGATCACGCCGAGGTCGAGGCCGGCCGGGGAGAACGGCGGCAGGTCCGCCACCGACAGGAAGTGCAGGCCGATGCCGCCGATCGTCGGCGGGTTCGTCGTCGCCCAGGTGACCGTGCTGCCGAGGGCCGGCCGCGGTGAAGCGTTCAAGGTCAGCGGTGCCACGTCGCTGGTGCCGAGCGCCACGCTGGTGAACGTCGCCACGTCGGTCGGGCCCGGATCCATGCTCGGCCCACCGGGCGAGAAGCCGACCACGTGGCTGTCGCCGTAGAGGCTGGTGCCGAGCGCCGTGATCGACTGCCAGACCAGGTGCACGTCGCCGGTCGCGAGCACGAGCTGGAACTGCAGCCAGCTCGGGTTCGCCGCCGCCGCATAGCTCTCCACGCCGTCCCACGTCACGTAGAGCACGCCCGCCACTTCTTCCAGCTTGATCGCGCCGCTGCCGGCCGCGGTCGCGACGAAGTCGTGCCACGACCAGAACGCGGTCGCGCCGGCATTGAGGAAGGCCGGCACGTTCGGCCGGTACGAACTCGGCGTCAGTCCGGTCTGCGGCGCCAGGGACACGATGCCGTTGCTGTGCACGTAGATCGTCGTCGGCCCGCCCGGCCCGAACGGCGTGCCCGACGGCCACGTCCACGCGAACTCCGCGTCGTCGGCGACGAACGCGGTCGCGGTGGCACTCGGGGCCACCCACGGATGGGCCGGCGCGCTGACCACCGAGTAACCAGGGTTGTTGGCGAGGAACGAGATCGCGCGCCCGCTCAGGGCCGCCGCCGCGGACGGGGCGTTCGAGAAGAACTGGTAGAAGGACTGCTGTTGCTGGTAGCAGCCAGGGCCATACCTCGTGTTGCTCGCGCAGGCATGCGCGACCGACCCGAGGGCGTAGTGGATGCGGCCGTTCCAGATGCGCGGCTGCGTCAGCGCGCCCCACGGAACGCCCTGCACAGCTCCGGCGGACAACGTCAGCTCGGCGGTGCTGAACGAAGAAGCAGGCTGGTTGGTGTACCACGGCTGGCATTCGACGTGGCGCAGCGCAACCCCGATCGATCCGGGCGGCAGCACGATGCCGGTCGACAGGCAGACGTGGGAGTACTGGTTCGCGCCAGCGGCGACGACTTGTCCGGTCGCCACCGGCAGGGCACTCCACAAGGCTGGTGCCGCGGTGTTGCCGACGTAGGTCGTGATGCCCGGCACCGTCGTGTAGACCTCGATCGTGCCGATGACGCCGGGCGCCGAACTGAGGTTCACGTCGAGCGCCTGGATCGTCACCGTGGTGTTGACGGTGAGGTCGAAGAACATCTGCGAGCCCTGGTTCGCCTGGTTCGTGCCGCCGAGCAGGGTCGTCAGCGGCGATTGGGCGAGAGCTGGCACGGCGAGCGCCAGGGTGGCGAGAGCGACAAGGGTCTTCATGGTCACGTCCGGAAAGGAGGAAGTGGCCCCGTTCGCCGGAGCCACGCCGCACGATCGAGGCGGCGCGTGGCAACGTCAACCCGCCAAGACGTGCCGATGCTGTGTCACCGCCCGGCCCCGGCGCCGCGACCCGTTCCACGCTGCGCCGGCGAAGCCGCACCAGCAGCCCTGCGCAAGAGCGGATCGCCGCCACGAACTACCCAGCCAACGGAACGGTCCGCATACTCGCGGCGATGAACTTCGGAGCCCTCGTCGAACTCGTGCCCCGCCTGCTCGGCCGCGCGTTCGCCAGCGACTTCCAGCGCCACCACGCCGCCGACGACGAGCGGACCCAGCTGGCAGCGGCGCCACAACCCGTGCAGGACCCGCTGGCCCAAGACTATGTCGCGTGGCGACGGGCGGTGCTTTGGGTGTCGGGAGTGTTGCTGGCACTCGGCGCCCTGATCGCGGCGATCGAACACCGCTCGGTCGCCGAACAAGCGGCCTCGGCTCAGGCCGCCGGCGAGGGGCGCACGATCGCGGGTGTCGAACTGCAGCAGGTGATCGCCCAGTTGACCCAGAACATCGGCCCGAGCAACCTCGCCATCCTCGACGGCCTGCAGGAGTTCCTGCTGTTCGTGAAGATCGCGTGCGCCGTGCTGACCCTTGCCGCGGCGTGGCAATGGCTGCGCATTCGCCGTTCGCGGGCGCTGGCGCGCTGGGGCTGGCTCGTCGTGCTGGCGCTGCCGTTGCTGGTGTCGGCCTGGCCGTGGGGCCAGTCGCTCGACTTCTCGCACCTCGAACGGAACCAGTTCGGGCAAGCGATCCAGAACAGCGCCCTGGTGAAGCAGCAGGTCGCGCTGGCGATCGCGGCGGTGCTGCTGTCGACGATCGCGCCGAAGCTGGTCGCGTTGTTCCCCGGCATCATGCGCAGCTCCCTCTGCCTGAAGACGCTGCTGCCGGAGGCGTCGGCGCCGGGCTGGCTCGCCGTCGTGTTCGCACCGTTCCTGGTCGGCTTCCTGCTGCTGTTCGTCTGCTTCCTCAGCCAGGTCCAGGGCAGCTGGCTGCTGCTCGGCGGCATCGCCGGGCTCGCGTTCGGTCCGATCCTCTACGTGCGCAAGGCGGCCGAACTCGTGCGCCCGCACACCGCCGCGGAAGTCGGCGCGGTCGTCGGCCGCGTGCGCAGCACGGCCGGCTTCGCCAACGTGATCGGCGTGGCCCTGCTGACCTGGTACCTGTTCGACCTCGACGAGATCGGCTGGGCGAACGCGATCCACCTGCTGCTCGAAGCCGCCGGCGGACTGTTCCTGACGATGGTGGTGATCGGCGACGTCACGCTGGCACTGCTCGCGTTCAGCCAGAGGCAGAGTGCGCAGTTCCAGGGGTCGGACCTGCGCGCGCAGTACGAACAGCGCCTGCAGGCCCTGGCCGGTGCCGGACTCACCGACGTCGAAGGCGCCCTCGGCATGCAGGACCTCGCCAGGCTGCGCCAGGTCGGACGAAGCTGACGCCAGACCACGCAGAACCCGCATGACGACACTTCGCTGGACGGCGCCGCCGGGCGTCCGAGGCCTGATCTTCGACTGCGACGGCACGCTTGCCGACACGATGCCGGCGCACCACCGCGCCTGGGTCGCGATGCTGCGACCGCACGGCATCCCGTTCCCGGAGCCGCGCTTCTACGCGATGGGCGGCATGCCGACCGCACAGATCATCCGCGCGCTCGCCGCGGACGCCGGCGTCGCGGTGCACGACGTCGACGCGATGGTGCACGAGAAGGAACGGCTGTTCCTGCAGATGCTCGACGCGGTGGCTCCGATCGCGCCCGTGGTCGCGATCGCCAACGCCTATCGCGGCACGCTGCCGATGGCGGTCGCCAGTGGCGGCTACCGCGACGTCGTCGGCCGCACGCTCGACCGCCTGCAGCTGCGGCCGTGGTTCCAGGCAATGGTCACCGCCGAAGACACCGTTCGGCACAAGCCGGAGCCCGACGTGTTCCTCGAGGCGGCACGGCGGATCGGCGTTCCGCCGGCGGAATGTGCGGTGTTCGAAGACACCGAGCTCGGACTCGAAGCGGCGCGCCGCGCCGGCATGCTCGGGCTCGACGTGCGGCCGTGGGGCAAGGTCTGACCGTTCAGAATCCCGCCTCGATCCACACGCCGTTGCTGAAGCCGTCGAAGCTCGTGCCGCTCGCGGTGTGCAGCGATTGCAGCGAAAACCGCAGCCCGGCGAGCCACGGGTCGGACGGCAGGTTGACGAACTGGGTCCATTGCGAACCGCTGGACTGGAACCACGGGAACAGCCACAGCGTGACGGCATTGAGATGCAGGTGGCAGCCGCCGCCGAGGTTGGTCGCGACCGTCGCCGGCCAGTTGAGGCCGATGGTCACGTAGGTGCCGGGGGTCACGCCCGATCCCTTCAGGATCCACATCTGGCCGAGTACCGGTGGCGTGGCGGTGAGGCGCGGCAGCATGCCCGTGCCACACGGCCGCCCCTGCGCCTTCGACCATGCGCCTTGCGTGATCGTCCACAGTTCGGCGCCGAACCGGCCGTCGTCGGCGGCGAGGAACATGCGACCGAGCGAGTCGGTGAACGTGCGTTGGCCGAGTGCACCGCCCGAGGGAATGCTGCCGGAGCTGCCGGGCCGCACGTCGGCGATGCGGTCGGTCAGGAACGGACTGCCGTCGCGCACGACCCACGGCTCGCGGCCGAACCCCGTCTGCTGCGCGGTGAAGTACAGGTGCCGGTTGCCCATGAACACGAGGTGCTGCGGATCCATGCTGCCGGTGCCGGGCACGAGGTCGATCGCGAGCGACGTGCCGAGCGCCGTACCATCGGTGGACCACAGTTCACGGCCGTAGGTCGGGTTCAGTGCGACGAACGAAACGCCGCCATCTCTGACCGCGAAGTCACTGGGCATGCTCGACGGGGCCCCGGGATAGAGGTCTTCCACCAGGTAGGTGCCCGCCACGGAACCGTCGGTGCGCCACAGCTCGTAGCCGGAGACGCCATCGTCCGCCGAGAACAGGATGCTGTCGCCGAGCTGCACCAGGTGGTACGGATCCGACGACGTCGCCGACAGGTCGACGAGGCGGTAGGTGCCGAGTGCCGTGCCGTCGCTGCGCCACAGCTCACGGTCGCCCGCGAGGTTGCCGTTGAACAAGACGATGCCGGACTGGCCGAGTTCGCAGAACGAGTGCGGCAGCAGTTCGCCGCCGACGACGTCGGCCACCTGATGGGTGCCGACCGCGGTGCCGTCGGTGACCCAGAGTTCCGCACCGTGCACGCCGTCGTCAGCGCGGAAGTAGACGATGTCGCCGACGCGGGTCATGTACTGCGGTCCGCTGCCGGTGGCACCCGGCCAGATGTCGAGCACCAAGGAAGTGCCGCCCGGAGTGCCATCGGTGCGCCACAGTTCGCGACCGTGGGTCGGCGTGTAGGCGGCGAACACCGCGAAGCCGTCGAGGGCCGCGGCGTACAACGGGGTGCTCGGGTCGGTGCCGGGCACGAGGTCGACGACCATGGTCGTGCCCGCGGGCGTGCCGTCGGTCGTCCACAATTCGGTGCCGTGCGCCTCGTCGCGCGCACTGAACACGAGCCGGCCGGGCGCGAACTCGGCGAAGCCGCTGGGATCGCTCGCCTTGGTCCAGGTTCGGCCGTGCAGGTCGGCGACCAGCTGCGTGTTGGCGAGCGTGCCGTCGCTGCGCCACACCTCGGTGCCGCGCAGGCCGTCGTCGCCGGCCAGCAACACGGTGTTCGGCGCGATCTCGACCATCGCCGTGGCCGTGCGCAGGGCGCCACTGCCGAGCGGTGCGATCACGCTGCCGGTACCGGCGATCGTGCCGTCGCTGAAGCACAGCGCGTCGTCGAACCCGGGTAACGGGTCTTGCGACTGCTGCCACCAGAACCGGCCGGCGGTGAAGTTCAGCGAGCTCACGCTGCGGCACGGCATCAGCAGGCTCGTTCCCGCCAGCGTGCCGTTCGACGCGAAGATGCCGAGGTTCGCGGTGCCGATCAGCAGCGTCGTGCCGTTCGTCTCCATCGCGGTGATGCCGGCCAGCGGCGTCGTGGTGCTGCTCGAGACCTGCCAGGTGCCCGCGACCGTGCCGTCGCTGCGCCACAGCTGTTCGGTCGCGCTGCCGGCCAGGGCGTCGTAGCCCTTGAAGTAGAGCACGCCCTGGTGCACGCACACGACGTCGAGGTTGGTGCCCGACAGCGTGCCGGGGCGCAGGTCGCCGAGCGGCATCGTGCCGGCGACGGTACCGCTGGTGGCCCAGAGCTCGAGGCCGGTGGTGTTCGGGTTGTTGCGCGCGACGAACAGCACGCGGCTGCCGACACGCACGAACTTGTCGGGCGCAACCGGGCCGGTGGCGCTGCTGAGGTTGGTGACCTGCGTGCCGTCGGCGAAGTTGAGTTGCGAAGTGCGTTGGTTGCGGAACACGATGCCGCCGGGCAGCGGCGTACAGCCGAACGGATTGCACCAGTTCGCCGCGGTGGTCTGCGGGGTGACGACGCCCTGGTCGTAGAGGTAGAGGTTGTAGTTGCCGCCGGCGACCGGCTGGCTGCGGAAGAAGAACCGCTGGGCGTCGAGCGGGGCGAACTCGCCGCCGACCTGGGCCGAACCCGGGGCCGTGCCGCTCACGTTCACGGTGCCCGCGGTCGTGCCGTCGCTGCGGTACAGCTGCGTGCCGCTGATGCCGTCGTCGGCGGTGAACCACACGTAGCCGGCGTGCACCCACAGGTTGGCGACGTTCGAGCTCGCCGTTCCGGGCCGGATGTCGCGCAGCAGGCGGGTCGTTCCGGACGGCCAACTGCCCGCGGCACCGTCGGTGATCCACAGCTCGCGCCCGGTGTCCTCGTTGTCGGCGACGAACACCGCTTCGGCACCGAACCGCACGAACGGCACCCGGTCGCCAGCGCCCGTGTGCAGGTCCGCCGCGGCCGATCCGGGCGAACTGCTCGTGCCGGCATTGGTGACGTTCAGGTCCGCGAGCAGGGAGAGGGTCGGAGGCGGCGAAGTCTGGGCCACCACGGTGGCAGCGAACGACAGGACGACGAAGGAAAGGCGGTCCATGCAGACGGATCCGCGTCGAACCCGAGCGGGATCCGCCGAAAATCCGCGGCCCGGATCGCTCCGCCCGATGGCATCGGCGTCACTTCTGGCCGGACGCGTCGAGCACGAACGAGCCGACTCCGGACGCGAGGATGCCGAACTCGCCGAGGGCCACGCCTTGCGCGTAGATCGACATGCCCGGCGGGAACGCGATGTCAGGCAACACCGAGGTGTAGACGCCGTTCACCGCGAGCCCGAAGTCGGCGACGATCGCCTGGTCGAGCAACGGCGGCAGGTCGACCAGGAAGTGCACGAGGTCGGGCACGCCCGACACGATGACGATGCCGACGAACTGCGGCGCTGGTGCGGCGACGTCGAACTGCACGCGGCCAGGCTGCAGCAGGATGTCGAGCTCGACCGCAGGCACGACCGGCAGCGGCGGCAGCGGGTCCGACTGTGCGACGACGGACGACACGAACACGAAACCGGACGCGAGTGCGAACTGGGCAGGCTTCATGATTCCCTCCTTCGGGAACTCAGGGGGTGCGAGTTGGGCTCGCACCGGAACTAGCCCTGGAGGGGAAGCCGGTTTCCGGACCGCACGCGAAAACCCCCTCAGGGCAGCAGTGCGAACTGGTCGAGCGGCGCGGCCTTCGCCTGCGACGACAATGCGTAGAGCACCAGCGGGCCGAGTTCGCGGCGGCTGAGGTGCAGCGGACAGTCCTTCGGCAGGCACGGCCGCGGATCGCGGGCGCGCGGCACCACGAACACGCCCACCGGATCGCCGCCGACCTGGGCCAGCACCGCGACGGCGCCGCCGGTCGGCAGACCGCAGTAGCAACCGTGCACCGCGCACCCGTCCTTGCCGGCGAAGCCGAGCTTGACCGCGAACTTCTGCTCGCACACCGCGGCGAGATCGGAGTCGCCGCTGCAACACGAACCCGACCCGAAGCCGTTCCGCGCCGCGTGTTCGTAGGCGGCGACGAACAGCGCCCCGAGCTCGGCGCCGTCGTGGCCTTCCGGACCGCGCGCGCCGCGCGGCCAGGCGAACACGAGTCCCGCGACCAGCAGAACTGCAGCCGCCGCGAGGTACCAGCGCCACGCCGACGGCGGTGGCGCCGCGGCGACGCGCTGCGCCATCGCCGTCAGTTCGCTCGCCGGCGGCGGCACGAACACCGCGCGCAGCTTCGCGTCGAGATCGTCGTCGAAGGAGTCGTTCATCGGGCTTCCGCCTTGGGGGCCGCGAGCGCCTCGCGCAGGAACGCGCGGGCCCGCCGCACATGGCTCGTCGCGGTGTTCTCGGGAATGTCGAGCATGGTGGCGATCTCGGCGAAGCCGTGGCCCGCGACGACGTGCAGCAACAAGCTCGCGCGGGCGACCTCGGGCAGTTGTTCGAGCTTCTGCACCAGCGCGTCGGGCAGGTCGTCGCGCAGTCCGGCGAATGTGGTCGGGCTCGGGTGCGGCGACGCTGGAGCCGCCGCCTCCGGCAAGTCGTGCGGATCGGTCGCTGCGGGCCGTCGCTTGCGCCGCCAGTTCGCTCCGGTGTGGCGCACGATCTGGCACAACCACGCGGCGAGGTCGCTGCCGGAGACGAACTGCGCGCGGGTCTGCCAGGCGATGCGCGCCGACTCCTGCACGAGGTCGGCGGCGTCACTCCGACCGACCCACGCGGCCGCGACGACCCACAACGTGCGCCCATGGCGGGCGAACGCGGCGGTGAACTCGTCGGCGGTCAGCGCGGCAGTCGGCATCCAGCGACAACGTACCGATCAGTTGCCGCAGCCGGAACCGCAGGCGCTGCCGCAGCAGCCCTGCGGTGCTTCCACCTTCGGAGCCGGAGCCGGAGCCTGCACCTCGGCCTCGCAGCAGCCGGCCGGGCAGCACATCTCGCAGCACGGCTCGTCGCAGCAGTCCGGCGGGCAGACGATGCAGCAGGGGCAGCACGGGTCCTGGGCGGCCGGGCCGGGTGCTGCGGCCGAACCGGTCAGCGACAGGCCGAGGAACCAGGGAAGGACGGAGACGAGGAAGGTGTTCATGCCCCCGCCTGATGTCGCGAACGGGCCGCCGGCGTGCAGGATTCGCCGGAATCCTGAATAGCATCGATGGCATCGGGTGACTCCATCTCCGTGCAAACCGTGACGCCCCCCGAACAGGCAGCTGCCGCAGGATC
This sequence comes from Planctomycetota bacterium, assembly GCA_016794485.1. Classification (GTDB taxonomy): domain Bacteria; phylum Planctomycetota; class UBA1135; order UBA1135; family UBA2386; genus UBA2386. The sequence goes on along the minus strand of JAEUHV010000176.1, from coordinate 18,379 downwards.
CGGTGCCCTCGGCATCGCGGCCCATCGCCCGGCGATCTGGCGCTACCTGCGCATGCTCGGCGCCTCGGCCGACGAAGCCGACGAACTCGCGCAAGAGACGATGCTGGGCGCGTGCCGGACGCAACTCGCGACCGATCCGGCGGTGGCGCGCGCGTTCCTGCGCGGCGTCGCCCGGAACCAGTGGCTGCGCACGCGGCGCTTCTGGCAGCGGCAGCGCGAACGCGAGATCGCGGCGGCGGTCGAGGAACTGTGGCTGGCGACGGCCGATGCCGACGGCGGCGACGAACGCATCGAACGGTTGCGCCATTGCCTCGACGGCCTGGCACCGCGCACGCGCGCGGCGTTCGAACTGCACTACCGCGACGGCATCGCCTGGCCGGCGGTGGCGGCACAGCTCGGCTTGCTGGCGAACGGCGTGAAGACCCTGGTGCAGCGCGCGCGGCAGGCGCTGCGGCAATGCCTCGAACGGAGAACCCCATGACGACGGACTCGGCGCAGACGATCGCGCGCGAACGACAACTCGACTGGCTGCTCGACGAAGTGCTCGGCGACGGCGAGGTTCGGCGCGCTCCTTCGCATTCCTTCTCTTGGGTCGCGGCGGCGCTGGCGCTGTTCGCGATCGGGGTCGCGTTCGGCGTCGCGTGGCTGCGCGACGAGCCGGCGTCGCACACGGCGCAGGATCCGCCGGCCGAGCCCGCGTGGCACGAGTGCCACGGCCCGGACGCCCTCGACGCCGTGCCGGCCGACGTGGTGGCGCTGCGCTGCTTCGACTTCGACGACACCGCGTGCGGCCGGCTGGCGAAGCTGGCGGCCAAGTTCACGCAGCTGGAACACCTCGACCTGTCGGGCATGGACGTCGACGAACGCGGCGTGTCGCGGCCGATCCGCATCACCGATGCGGGCGTGCACCGGCTCGGCGCCTTCACCGGCCTGCGCTGGCTGTCGCTGGCGACGTGCCCCGACCTGAAGGGCACCGGCCTCGAGGCCCTGGAGGCCATGCCCCGCCTCGAACACCTCGACCTCACCTACTCGGGCGTCGAATCCCCAGGCGTCGAACGGCTGCAACGGCTGCCGAGCCTGCGCACGCTGGTGCTGTCGTACTGCCTGAACTTCCACGGCGACTCGCTCCGCGCGATCGCAAAGCTGCCGGGGCTGCGTCGGCTCGAGCTGCGCGGCTGCGCGACGATTGCTGCGAAGGACGCGCTGCACCTCGTGCAGCTGCACGAACTGCGGCACCTCGACCTGCGCGACTGCCAGGGGCGCTACCGCGGCCAGCGCATCGCGATCGAGGAGATGGGACTGTTCAAGGACACCGACGGCGACGGCTTGCCCGATGCGAGGGTCGTGGCACCACAGCCGGTCGAAGACGGCGTCGGCATCACCGACAAGGTGGTCGCCGCCCTGGCCGTGCTGCCGCTCGAGACGCTGCGGCTCGGTGGTTCGGAGTCGCTCACCGACGCGATCGGCGAGTCGTTGGCCCGCATCGAGTCGCTGCGCGCCCTCGATCTGTCGAACTTGCCGAAGACCTCGGGGGCCGTGTTCGCCCGCGTGCCGGCTGGCATCGAGGAACTGTGGCTCGGCGACAACGAACAATGGCGTGACGACGATCTCGCCCGGCTACCGGCACTGCCTCGGCTGCGCACGTTCGGGATGTCGGGCCTGCAAGTCGACGCTCCGCGCCTGCGACAAATGCTCGCCGGCAAGCGGCTGCGTTCCCTGGCGATCGGCGGCCAGCAGCCGAGGTCGAAGGGCGATCCTCGGGCGACGGTCGAACCGACGACGGCCGTCATCGAAGCCCTCGACGCGCTCGCCGATCTGGAAACACTGGACCTTGGCGGCGCCCGCCTCGTCGATCAGCGCGTGACCGAAGCCATCGCCAAGCTGCCGAAGCTGCGCACGCTCGACCTGACCGCGCCACTGACGAACCCATTGCTCGATCGCGGCGCCGCGATCGCCGCCCTGGCGCCCAATCGCTCGATCGTCGACCTGCGGCTGGTCTGGAACCGCCTCACGGCCGCCGACCTCGCCGCCCTGCACGCTCTGCCGCTGCGATCCCTCGACGTGCGCGGCACCACGCTCACCGACGAGGAGGTCCGCACCGCCGCCAAGGCCTGGCCCGGCTGCCGCGTCACGCTGCCGAACGGCACTGTCCACCAGGTGCGCTGAGCGAGCGGCCGCGCCGCCGTTCACTGGCCGATCGTCAGCAAGCGGCGCCCCGTCGCATACAGCCCCGGCACGATCGGGCACGGCGTCTGGGCGATCGACAGGTCGAGCACCACCCACTGCGACAGCAGCTGCGCGCCGACGAGTCCGGGTTGGCAAGGCACCGGGAACTCGACGAAGTTGTAGATGACGAACTGCATGGGCGTGAGGGTTGCCGACAGCGGCACGAACTCACACGGGCCACACGGGATCGTGCCGACCACCGGACTCAGGTTGTAGACCACCAACCCCGGGGTGGCCGCCACGTACTCGTCGGTGTAGCGCCGCCCGATGGTCGGCGGCGTCGGGCTCGGCGTGTAGTTGCCGTGCGGTCCGCAGCCGCCGCCGAGTTCCTGGACCGAACCGGTCGTGCCGACATCGGTCACCCGCTGGCCGCCGATGTCGTCGATGCTGTCGTCGAACACCACGAGCGCTTCGTCGCCGTAGGCATCGAACGGCAGCAGCGAGAACCCCGGATCGCGCCGCCGCGTCGCCACGATGCGCGAACCCGACGGCGGGTTCGGAGTGACATAGGTCTCGTTGCACGACACGCAGTTGTCGGAACCGACGGCCGCCAGCCGCAGCGTCGTCGAAGAGAGCGAGACCGACTGGTAGCCGATCCACGTGCGGCTCGGCGCGTAGCAGACGGTCGGCGCGGACGCGCGCGACGCCGCAGTCCCGCCAATCGTCACCGGGGCGCCGAGTGCGAACCCGAAGTCGACCGTGCGCATGCGGACGGCATCCCAGACGAGGCCCGACCCGGCCCGTTCCCACGCGACCACCCAGCGGCTGTCGAACCCGTCGACCGCAGGTGCGAACAGGTCGTTGCCGGTGCTCGTCACGATCGGCGTCGACAGCGAATAGGCCCCGCCGGCGCCATCGAGGAACCGGCCGACGATCGCCGACGTGCCGTTCACGGGGTCGTATTGCCTGGCGACCGCGAGCAGCCGGTCGTTGCCGTACGCATGCCGGGAGATCGCCGGCTGATGGTAGCTCGGGCCGGGCAACGCATCGCTCCAGATCGATGCCGCCGCGTTCATCGTCAGGCCGCCGCCGACGACGTACGAGAGCACGCGCCGCCGGATCGCATCCAACGTCTCGTCCTCGTAGACCACCGTGAAACCGTCGACGAGGTCGCTGCCGATCGCGGCGCTCGAGTATCCCGCCGTCGTCGAACTCGCGATCGTCATCGGTGTGAGCAGGCCGCTCGACGACTGCATGTGGAAGGCCTGGAACTGCACGCTGTGCGTGGTGCCGGAGGTCTGGGTCCACACCACCCCGAAGTCGTCCCCGACGGGCAGGTAGCTGACTCGCGGTCCCGACGCGATGCCGGCGCTGTTGAAGAACACGGTCGAGCCGACCAGCGCGCCGGTCGCGTCGTCGACGAACTGGCCGCGGATCGCCTGGCTCGTCGCCGAGAACGCACGCTGCCAGACCACGAGGTACTGGCCGTAGTCGCTCCACTCGGTGTCCGGATTGCTGTCGGCGTACGGCAGCGTGAAGCTGACCGGGATCAGCGTGCCGATCAGCGGGTCGAGGGTCAGCGGATACGCCGCAGTTGCGACGAACGACGCCGGCAACGCCATCTCGACGTGCCCGCTCGCCCAACGCAGGCTGCCGGCCACGCGCGCGCCGCGCGCATCGATGCCGGTCACGCCGCCGATGCGCACACCGCCGTGGTCACCGAGGAACTCGAGGCCGCCGTTCCCCGGGGTGGGTTCGCCGAGCGTGGTGTCAACCGCGTAGCGCACGACCAGTTCGCCGTTGCCGAGCGGCTGCGCGAACTGCCACGCGAGGTCGACGCCGTCCGGCCGAACGTCGAAGCGTTCGACGATTCCGGCAGCGTGGGCGTAGCTACCCGTTCGCTCGGTCATCGTCGGCAGGACCTCGCCGAACGTCCCCACCACCGTCGTCTCGCCGACCCGCACCGCGGTCGGCGTCAACGCCAGGTGCTGCGTCGACGGGCAGTTCGCGCCGAGCGCAGGCACGAACCGCATGCCCTGCCGATCGAGCCACACGTCGTAGTCGCGCCCACCGCCATGCAGGCCGGGCCCATCGGGGTTGGCGCGCAGCCCGGAATTGGCGGCGACGGCTGTGGTCGAGGCGTGGGGCCGCAGCGGTGATGGCGCGAGCTCCTGCGACGGCAAGGCGACCCCCAACAAGGTGGCGACTGCGAACGAACGGGTCTGTGCGAACGTCATGGAGCGGTCCTGGGTGGCGGGCTGCAACAGCAGCGACCCCATCGCGGCTCCCGTTCGCCCTCCCCCGGAAATCCGCTGGCCTAGGGCAACAGCACGAGCTTGCCGAGCGCCGCCCGCTCCTCGAGCAGGCGATGCGCCTCGCCGACGTTCGCCAGCGGCAGCGTGCGGTCGAGCACCGGCGACAGCTGCCCCTGCTCGACGAGCCGCAGGATCGTGCGCAGGTCGCCCTTGCTGCCCATCGTCGAACCCAGGATCGACAGGCTCTTGAAGAACACCGCGTGCAGCGACAGCGACACGTTGCCGCCGGTCGTGGCCCCGCAGGTGACCAGCCGGCCGCCGCGCGCGAGGCACTTCAGCGAGCCGTCGAACGTCACAGCGCCGACGTGTTCGAACACCACCTGCACCCCGGCCTTGCCGGTGAGCGCGCGCACTTCGGCGACGACGTCCTTCGCCTTCGAGTCGATCACGTGGTGTGCACCGAGCGCCCGCACCTTCGCACACTTGTCGGGGCCGCCCGCCGTCGCGACCACCTGCGCCCCGAGCAGGCGCGCGATCTGCACCGCGGCGCTGCCGACGCCCGACAGGCCCGCGTGCACGAGTACCGTCTCGCCGGCCCGGAGCTCGGCGCGGCGCACCAGCATGTTCCACGCGGTCTGGAACACGAGGCACACCGACGCTGCCTCCGGCATCGTCAGCCGCCGCGGCTTCGGCGCCACGTTCGCGACGGGCACGCACACGTACTCGGCGCTGGTGCCGTCGCCGCTCTCGCCGAGGATGTGGTAGCTGCGGCACAACTGGTCGAGCCCGGTCTGGCATGCTTCGCACGCGCCACACGACAGGCCGGGCAGCACGACGACTTCGTCCCCTTCCTTGCAGCCGGCGACGCCCGCGCCGAGCGCGTCGACCACGCCGGCGCCGTCGCTGCTCGGGATCAGCGGCAACGGGAACGTGTGCCCCGGCACGCCACGGCGCACCCACGTGTCGAGATGGTTCAGGCCGACAGCGGCGATGCGGACGCGGACCTGGCCGGGGCCCGGCACCGGCACCGGCCGTTCCTCGAGCCGCAGTTTGTCGAACCCGCCGTGCTCGCGCACGACGACACAACGCATGGTCGCCATCGGCCGGCGATGATCGCGTCAGACACCTGCGGTCGCCACGGGATCGTCGGTGAGCAGCCGCAACAACATCGCCCGCACACCGTCGAGCATGAACGGCTTGGTCAGCACGCCGTCGATCTGCAGGTCGCCGGCGACCTGGTCGACGTACGTCTGCGGATGTCCGCTCATCAGCACGACGCGTGCATTGCCCCGCATCGACCGCAGCCGCCGCACGACTTCGACGCCATCCATCGTGGGCATCGACAGGTCGACGAACGCCGCGATCGCCTGCGACGCCGGCGCATTGGCGACGGCGACCAGCAGCGCTTCCCCGTCTTCGACCACGTGCGCCACGACCCCCGAAGCCGTCAGCATGCGCGCGAGCATGCCGCGCACCGCGGCGTCGTCGTCGCACACGAACACGATCTGGCGTCGCGACCCGGCCATCGCCGGAACGGTGCGCGGCACCTCCACCGCCGGGGTGGGCGCCGAGGCACACGGCAGGGTGATCGTGAACGTCGCCCCTTCCCCAGGGGTGCTCGCCACCGTGATGCGTCCGGAGTGGCGGCGCACGACGCCGTGCACCACGGCGAGGCCGAGCCCCCGGCCCGGGAAGCGCGTGGTGAAGAACGGATCGAAGATCCGGTGCTGCACGTCGGAACTCATGCCGTCGCCGTCGTCGGCCACCTGCAGCCGGGCCTCCGCGGGCGCCGCAACCCCATCGGCGCCGACCGGAGCTTCGGGCACGCGGTCGAGGGTGATCCGGACTTCGCGGGCGTTGGCGTCGCGTGCGTTGACGACGAGGTTCAGCAGCACCTGCTCGAGCTGGGCCCGGTCGCCGAGCACCCCGACGGCGCCGTCGGGAGATTCGAGCGACACTTCGGCGTGCCCCTTGGTCGCGGCCTGGAGCGCCGGCAGCATTTCGCGCGCCATCGCCAGCAGGTCGAGTGGCACCCGCTGCGTCGGCGTGCCGCCGGCATAGGCTTGCAGCTGCCGGCACAACCGCGCGGCCTGGTCCCCGGCGAGGTGGATCGTGCGGGCCAGCTCGACGCGGTCGCGCTCGACGCCCTCGTGCTGCAGCATTTCGGCGCTGCCGACGATGCTGGTCAACAGGTTGTTGAAGTCGTGCGCGATGCCCGCGGCCATCGTGCCGAGGCTCTCGACCCGCTCGAGCTCGCGCATGCGTTCCTCGAGTTGTTGCTGGGCCACCTTGGCCGCCTCGACCGCACGCACCTGCTCCGCCAGCCTCGCGTTGGCGACCATCAACCGCCGCCGGCTGCGCCACGAAATGCCCACCAGCAGGAACAGGGCGGCGACGACCACGACGGCGCCGACGGTGCGCGCCTCGGCGAGCCGTTCGGCGGCGGCCTTCTGCTCGGCCACGAACCGCTCCTCGGCGGCCTCGCGGTCGCGTTCCGCGGCCACCAGCTTCTCGCGCAACTGCTCCGTGCGCCGCACGACCGCGGCTTCCGACCCTTCGGCCGCGTCGAACTGTCGCTTCAATTCGGCCGCCAGCTCCCCCTTCTCCATGTCCACGGCGAGGGTGAACCGCAGCCGCAGCAGCTCCTTCTCGCAGACGTCGAATCCGGCTCCGTCGATCAGCTCGCGGTTGCGTTCGATCCACTGCTCGACCTGGTCGTAGGCCTTGGTGTGCATCGACGTCCACGCGAGCATGTTGCGCACGCCGAACAACTCGCGCCGGTCGCCGAGCAGTTCGTAGTCGCGTTCGACCTCGCGGTAGATCGCGATCGCCTCGGCGCGGCGGCCTTCGACGTACATCTGGTTGGCACGCGTGGCCTTGGCCGTCGCCAGCTGGCGACGGTTGCCGTCGGCCTCGGCCGTGCGGGCGATCTCGTCGCAAAGCCGCACCTTGTCCGACGGGCGGCTCTCGGCCTCGGCTCGGTTGAACTCCTCGACCGCGGTCAGGTGGCGCAGATGGTGGATCTCGTCGGCCTGCCCGGCCGCCTCCGCCGCCTTGGACAACTGGGCCAAGCGGGCGATGCTGCGCTGCGGCAAATGGTGGGCCCCCGTGGCGAACACGCGCACCCGGAGCAAGTGGCGGTCGGTGGCCGCGGCCGCGGCCTCGGCAGCCAGCCAGTCGTGCGCTTCGGCATCGTGCGCCCCGCTCAGGCACGAGTAGCGCACCCGCGCCAGGTGGAAGTGCACGCGAAGTTCGTGGTCGACACCGTCCGGCAGCGAGTGCGCCCGGTCGAACCACGACTCGGCGTGCTTTGGCCCGTCGAGGTGGGCCACGACCAGACCGGTGACCGCCAGCGACACGGGGCCACAGCCCGGCACGGCGGCCGACGGCGCAGCCGCCACGAGTTCGTCGCACAGCCGACGGGCGGCGCGCAGGTCGGTGGCCAGCATCGCCTCGACCAGTTCGCAACCGTTCCGGTACCAGACCAAGGAACCACGCGGTGACGCGAGGAAGCGCGGCTCCACCACCTGGATGCGGCATTGCTGCGCATGCAGGCAGAGCGCACTGGTGAGAACGGCCAACCCGGCGAGGGCAGCGCGGCGCATGGGCCGGAACTCTAGTGCTCGCAGCGCACGCGGCAAGAACTCAGGGCCGCCGCGGTTCTTTGCGCAGCAGGTTGCGGACGAAGAAGTCCTGCCGACGACGGACCAGATGGCTGGTCTCACCGACCCCGTGCCCGCCGCCGGGCACGACCACCAGGTCGAAGTCCTTGTCGGCATCGATCAACGCCCGCACGACCTGCATGGTCGAAGCCGGATCGACGTTGCGGTCGAGTTCGCCGACGGTGAGCAGCAACGGCCCGCGCAGCTTCGCGGCGTGCGTGACGTTCGAGCTGTCGGCGTACCACGGCCCGACCGGGAACCCCATCCACGCCTCGTTCCACCAGATCTTGTCCATGCGGTTGTCGTGGCAACCGCAGTCGGCGACCGCGCAGCGGTAGAAGTCGCCGTGGTGCAGCATCGCGGCCAACGCGGTCTGGCCGCCGGCGCTGCCGCCGAAGATGCCGACGCGCTCGAGGTCGAGGAACGGCCGCGTCGCCGCCGCCGCGCGCAGCCAGGCGATGCGGTCGGGCAGGCCGCCGTCCTTCAGGTTGCGCCAGCAGACGTCGTGGAAGGCCTTGTGCCGCCAGTTCGTGCCCATGCCGTCGATCTGCACCACGACGAAGCCGAGCTCGGCGAGTTCGCGTTGGCGCGGCCCGAGCCCCCACGCGACCGGGGCGAAGTGGTCCTGCGGGCCGGCGTAGACGTCCTCCACGACCGGGTAACGACGACCGGCCTCGAACGTGCTCGGCACGACCAGCACGCCGTGGACGTCCGTCGTGCCGTCGCGCCCCTTCGCGGCGAACCGCTGCGGCGGACGGAAGCCGGCCGCCAGCAGCCGGGTCGCATCGTCGCGGCCGAGTTCGGCCAACAACGCCCCGTCCGCGCAACGGCGCAGCTCGGTGACCCACGGCTGGTCGACGCGCGACCAGCGCACCACGACGAGATGCCGGCCCGGCCCCCACGTCCATTCGTGCGTGCCGTTCGCCGCGGTGAGGACGGTCGGCGCGCCGCCGTCGAAGCTCGCGTGCACGAGATGCACGTGGTACGGATCCTGGCCAGGCACGATCCCCATCGCCGCGAACGTCACCGTGCGGGCCGTGGCATCGACGTGGTCGACTTCGCGCACCAGCCACGGCCCCTTGGTGACCTGCCGCACCGCGCCGGTCGCGGTGGTGACGTGGTACAGGTGGTTCCAGCCATCGCGTTCGCTCGCCCACAGGAATGCGCGGCCGCCGTCGAGCCAGTGCAGGAACGTCTTCTGCGACCAGTCGACGAACGTCGCCGAACGCTCTTCGAGCACCGTGCGCACGGCCCCGGTCGCGGCGTCGATCGCCAGCACGCGCAGCACCTGGTGGCCGCGCTGGTTGTAGAGGCAGTACACCTCGCGGCCGTCGTCCGCCCAGTGCACGTGGTCGAGCGACCACGCCGCGGCGAACGGCGCGTCGTCGATCGGCACCTGCCGGCGTGCGGCGAGGTCGAACAGGCGCGGCCGCGGCCGGTCGATGCGGTCGCCGGGCTTGCGGTAGGCGATCTCGTGCAGCTTCGGCTGCAACTGGTCGCGCGGCGACGACTCGACGAGGTGCACCGTGCGGCGTTCGCCGGGTTCGACCTGGAAGCCCAGCACCTTGGTGCCGTCCGGCGACCAGTGCCGGGGCAACGCGAACGGGTCGCTGGCGCGCCCGGTGCTCGACAAGCGGTACTCTTCGGCCGGCGAACCGACGCGCAGCCACACGTCGTGGTCGCGGATGGACAACTCGCCGAGCCGGCGTGGCCCGGGCTCGCGTACAGGACGTGCCGCCTGCCGCGACGCCACGTCGACCACCGCGAGTCCGTGCTGGCCGTCGGCGACGAACACTCCGGCCAGGTCGTCGGCGGCGAAGTCGGCGAGCCAGGTGTGGCCGACGTAGGTGTTCTGTTCGCGCTGCGCGCCCGGCGCGATCTCGCCGTAGGGGCGCGACTCGCCGCGGCCGTCGACCCAGAACAACCGCACTGGCTGCTCGAACCGGTTCACGAACGTGATCGTGCTCGGCACCGTCGACGCCCGGCTCGGCCGCACGGATTCTTCCGGCGCCAGCGTCGTGCGGTCGGGCAGATCCAGTTCCTGGCGCGACCCCGCGGTCCGCACGGTGCCATCGGCCGCGATCCGCACGAACCGGGGCGCCGACGACCGCGCGTCCTCGAACCACAGCTCGCGGCCGTCGCCGAGCCAGTTCCAGGCTGGACGGAACGGCTGCTCGAGCTTCGCCCACTGCGCCGGCAGTGAGCGCGCCCGTTCGTAGTCGGCGAGGGTGCCCTGCGCGCGCGCCAGCGGTGGCAGGACCGCGAACACGAACGACACGACGATCCGGAGTCGCATGGCCGCATGCTGCCACAGCACCCCGCCTCGGCCGAACGCGTACCGCTTTTGTCCAAAAGCCGGACCACTGTGGAAGCGAAGAGGCCGAGCCCGTTCCGTCGCGCCTTCTCGTGGTCGCCCTCCCGCTCCGCCTTCTCCCCCTCTCCGTACTGCTGGCCACCGGCCTCGCCCTGCCGGGCCAGGCCACGCCGAAACCGCCGACGTTCCGCTTCGCCCGCGAAGGGGTGCTCGGCACGAGCGCCGTGCTGGTCGTGCAGGCCGCCGACAAGGCCACCGCCGCGCGCGCCGAAGCCGCGGCGTTCGACGAGATCGCGCGCCTCGACCAGGTGCTCAGCACCTGGAACGACAAGTCGGAACTGTCGCAGCTGCTGGCACGCGGCGGCGGCCCGGCCAGTTCGGAGCTGTGCATCGTGCTGAATGCAGCCCACGAGTGGCGAACGCGCAGCAAGGGAGCCTACGACCCACGCGTGACCGACGTGATCCGCCTGTGGCAGGACGCCGCCAGGACCGGCCGCGAACCCGAGGCGGCAGTCCTGGCGGCCGCGGTCGCCAAGAGCCAGGCCACCGACTGGACGGTCGGCGACAACCGCGTCGAGCTGCCCGGCGCGCTGACGTTGGGCACGTTGGCCAAGGGCTGGATCCTCGACATGGCGGCGCGCATGGCCGCGACGACACCCGGCGTGGTCCTGCAGAGTCTGCAGATCGGCGGCGACACGCGCTTTGGCCCGGTCGAGTCGGAAGTCGACCTGACCGATCCGCGGCAACCGGCCGCGAACGGCAAACCGCTGCGCACCCTGCAGCTGCAAGGCATGGCGCTCGGCAGCAGCGGGTCGTACGCGCGCGGTTTCGAAGTCGCCGGCAAGCACCACTCGCACATCGTCGACCCGCGCACCGGCAAGCCCTGCGACGGCGTGCTCGGTGCCTACGCCATCGCCTCGGATGCGGCGACCGCGGACGTGCTGGCGATGGTGCTGTGCGTGCTCGGCCCAGAAGCCGGCCTGCCCCTGCTCGACCAGGTGCCCGGGGCCGCCGCGATCGTCGTCACCGCCGACGGCAAGGAACACGTCAGTCCCGACTTCGAGGCGCGCGCCGTGCCGGCCGCCGCCGCTCCGACCCTGGCCGCCAGTGGCGCCGAGTGGCCAGCCGGGTTCGGCGTGCAGATCGACTTCGAGATCAAGGGGCCGGCGGCCAACGCCGGCGGGCGCGGGCGGGGCGGCTGGAAGCGGCCGTACGTCGCCGTGTGGGTGGAGGACCTCACCGGAGCCCCGGCCCGCACGTTGTGCCTGTGGCTGGAGGATCGCCGCTGGTTGCGCGACCTGCGCCGCTGGTCGCGGCTGCACGCGGACCTGCCCGAGATCGAACGTCTGGTCGCCCAGGCGACGCGCAAGGCCGGCGCCTACACGCTGGTGTGGGACGGCAAGGACGACGACGGCCGCCAGCTGCATCCGGGCCGCTACACGGTGTGCATCGAGGTGGCGCGCGAACACGGTACCTACCAGTTGATGAAGCACGACATCGACCTGGTCACACAGCCGCAGGCGCACGTGTTCCCCGACAACGAAGAAGTCGCCAACGGCAAGGTGACCTTCGGCAAGCTCGCCGGGAGCCCGGGCAAGTGACGTCGGCGTCCGCACCGGGCCCCACCGGCCGGCGGCTGCCGCGCTGGATCCGCTGGCTGCACATCTACGGCTCGATGCTCGGCCTCGCGGCCACGCTGCTGTTCGCGGTCACCGGCCTCACGCTCAACCACGCCGACTGGTTCGAGAGCGCCGAGCCGACGGTGCGCACGTTCACCGGCACGCTGCCGGTGGCCTCGCTGGCCGGCGAGGTCGATCGCCTGGCGGTCGCCGAACGGTTGCGCGCGGCCCACGGCCTGCGCGGCATGGTCACCGAGTTCCAGGTCGACGACCGCGAATGCCTCGTGGTCTGGAAGGGACCGGCGTACTCGGCGGACGCGACCGTCGCCCGCGCGGACGGTGCCTACCGCGTGGAGGAATCACGGCGCGGACTCGTCGCCCTGCTCGACGACCTGCACAAGGGGCGCGACAGCGGGCCGGTGTGGTCGTTCGTCGTCGACGCGAGTGCCTTCGTGCTGGCGTTCCTTTCGATCACCGGGCTGTGGCTGCTGCTCTACCTGAAGAAGCGGCTGCGCAGCGGGCTTTTGGTGGCGCTGGTCGGCACCGTGCTGCTGGTCGTGGCGTTCGCGCTCGGCGTGCCGTAGTCGCCGAGCCGGCGGGGTCAGATCGAACGGCCGATGCCGAAGCCGCTGCCGCCACCGCCGCCGCCGATCGAACGGCCGATGCCCAAACCACCACCGCCGCCACCGCCGATCGAGCGCCCGATCGAACTCGAACCGAACCCTCCGCCGCGCGACCGGCTGATGCCGCCGGCGATCTGCGCCACGGCGCCGGCGATCTGCATCGCGACGCCGATGCCCTGGAGAACGTCGTGCGAACGCTGCTGGTGGTGCCGGAACGGCGGCGGCTGGAAGCGCTGCGACGCACGCAGCGTGCGCCACAGGTCTTCGGCCGGCAGCGCGCCGCGGCGCGCCTCGTCGAGCATCGGGTCGAGGTGGCCCAGGTCGAACTCGCTGCGACCGGCGTCGTAGTCCGCGCGCCGGAACCGCGCGACCAGTTCCTCGAGACCGTCGGCGATCGCGTCGAGGCGGTTGGCTTGGGCCTCGAGCGGCTGCGCCTCGAGTTGCAGGCGGCCGAGCTGTTCGGTGCAGGCGCGCAGCGCCGCGACCAGCTGGTCGTCGCGCGGATCGGGCGTGGCGCGCGCGTGGCGTTCGAGCGCCGAACTCTCGGCCCGGGCCAGGAACGTCGCCAGCCGTTCGAGCGCCTGCGCGTGGAACGAACCGCGGCTGCCGGTTTCCTCGCGCATGCGCGCATGCAGGGCCGCCAGCTTCTGGGTGGCGGTCGCGGCGACCGCCACCGCCTTCTCGCGCGCCGCGGCCAGCCGATCGACTTCGGCCTGCGCCGGCGGCACGCCGACCGCCTGTTCGACCGCGTCTTCCATCGCTTCGATGCGCTGTTGCATGCCGCGCACCTCCTCGGTGCGACGCAGGACCTCGAGCTGCACCAGCTTGGGCGTCGTCGACAGGAACCGGTAGCTCGCCGCCGCAGCCGTGTAGCCGATGAACTCGGCGAGGCGCCTGTCCATCCGCGCGACGAAGCCGCGGGACCGATACTGCGGCGTGCCGAACTCGCGGCCCCACAGGTACTGGAACAGCACGCTGGCCTCGTAGGCCGGCAGCTTCTCCTTCGCTTCGCTGCGCAACTCGTCGGCCCGCGCGACGTCGCGGGCGAGGCGCACCTCGGACTGCGTCGCTTCGGCCGACAACGCCGCATAGGCCGCATCGGCGGCGAGGCGCTTGCCGACCTCGACCGACAGCGCGTCGCGGCGCGCGACCGCGGCTTCGAGTTCCGCCGTGACCGCGACCACCGTCGCCGTCGCGGCCGCGAGTTCGCGTTCGGTCGTGGCGATCTCCGCCTGCAACTGGGCGTGGCGTTCCTGGCGCTGCCGCTCGAACTGCTGCAACTCGGCGACCACCTCGGGCATCGCCGCACCGGCGGTCGCGGTCGACAGCTCCGGCATCTGCGTCGTCGCCAGTTCGCGCAACGTCTGCAGCCGTTCGCGCCCGAGGGCATCGACCCGGTCGGTGACGTTCCGGGCCGCCATCGCGGCGACCTCCGCGTCGTGGCGCGCAGCGCTGGCCGCCGACTGCAGCCGCGCGAGCACCGTCTGGCCGTGCATCACCATGACGTCAACGTCCTCCCGCGCTCCAGCGTGCGGCCACGCGAGTCGCGCATCTCCACCACCGGCCCCGACGTGCCGCGCACCTTGCGCGCGAACACGACCTCGTCGAGCACGCCGTCCTTCTGCTTGTCGGCGACCAGCCGTTCGAACACGTCTTCCGGGATCTCCTCGGCCCAACGGGTGACGCGGTTGCGCGTCTTCGCCTCGGTGTGCACGACGTCGCGCGGCAACGCCTGGCCGTCCGGCGCGACCGCCTCGACGACCGCGTAGAACCCGGTCACCTTGCCGTTGTAGGTCCGCTCGAACGCGCTCTTCTCGCCCGGACGAGTCACGATCGTGACGACGTATTCCTCGTCGAGCCGGGCCACCACCTCGTCGAGCAGCTTCTGCGAACGCCGCAGACGGTCGACGTCCTGGCTCGCCTGCGCGGCTTCGGCCCCGGGCACGACCTGCTGCACGGCCGCCTTGCCGTCGGGTGCCGTCGCGAGCTTCTGCGCGGCGGCGAGGGAACGTTCCCACTTCGCCCACGCCTCCGGCCACGGGTCGACCTTCGGCACCGGTGGCGCCACCGGCTGCGGCTCCACGCGCGTCACGGGAACGGGCGGGTTCGGCACGGGATCGACCTTGGCCGGCACCGGCGTCACCACCGGCTGCGGTTCGACCCGCGGCGTCGGCCGCGGCTGCGGCCCGCCGGTCGCGGCGTTGCCGGCGACGACCACGACGACCAGGAGCACGCCCACCAGGAACACGGCGGCGGCCAGCATCACGCGCCGCACCCACAGGTGGGCGCGGAACCGCCGCCAGCTCGGCGGCGGGTCCTCGTAACGATGCTGCTTCGCAAAGTAGTGGTCGATCGCGGCGTCCACTTCGGCCGAGGTCACGCTCTCGCCCGCCGCCGCCGCCGTCGCCAACAACCGTTCGCGCAGGCGCTGCTTGGCGGTGGCCGCGTCGAGCTGCGATTCGGCGGTCTCGCGTTCCCGACGCAGGGCCGAGGCGACGTCCATGATGCGCAGCATGTCGTGCATGCTGGCGTCGGCGATGCCGGCGTCGGGCGACGTCGAAGGGACGGGAACTGGCGAGGGAGCAGCGCTCACGAGGGAACCGCGTGGAGTGGCCGAGTGCCGCGGTAAGCTGCCGCGACCACCACGCCAAGGGAATCACCGTGTCCGAGAAACCTGTCGTTCCGGCGACCGCCGCCAAGCCCGCCTCGTCCGTCCAGAAGTACCTCGACCAGGCACTCGCCGTGCTGCAGAAGTACGGGATCCTGCCGCAGCAAGACGCACCGCCGCAGTTGCTCAAGCTGCTCGAGGAAGTGCGCCACGTCGACGAGCCGAAGGTGATGACCATCGGCAAGACGGTGCAGTACATGCAGAGCTTCAACGCGATGGTGCGCGACAACGTCGAGGACATCCGGGTCGGCAACCGCTTCCTCGAGATCTCGCAGCAGTTCGACAGCATCCGCGACGACAGCAAGACCCTGATCGCCCAGCTCGACGACGGCAAGATCAGCTTCACCGAGCGCATGTCCAACCTGTGGATGAAGATGCGCCGCGGCACGCCGAGCGACCGCTTCCAGAAGATCGCCGAGATCTACAAGGCGGTCACGACCGACACGCAGACGCAGCTGCAGAAGGAAGCGGCGATCATGGAGGGCTACATCGACTTCCGCTTCGCCCTCAAGGAGGCCGAGATCGTCGCGCGCGAACTGCTCGACAAGCAGACCGCGACCGTGGACCAGGCCAAGGGTGCACTGGCGACGGCGCAGAAGGCGGTCGACGACTCCGGCAGCGCCGATGCTCCGACGAAATCGCGGCTGCAGCTGGCACGCGACCAGGCGATGCACGCGTTCCAGAAGGAGGACCGCCACTACCAGCTGATCAAGGACATCGCCGAAAACCTGCAGATCGGCTACGACGTCGGCGAGACGCTGGTCGCCAAGCTCAAGCAGACGCACGACGTGAAGGACCAGGTCTACCGGCGCTCGGTGACGTTCTTCACCACCAACGAGCACGTGTTCACGATCCTCGGCGCGGTCTACACCTCGCAGCACGGGCTGCACGAGGCGACCCAGGCGCAGGAGGCGTTGAAGCGCGGCGTCAACAAGGGGCTGGAGGACGTCGCCGATCTCGGCCGCGACCTCGAACGCGCCGCGCTCAAGGCGGGCTACGGCTCGACGATCGACCCGAAGTCGGTCGAGAAGCTGGTCACCGCGATCACCGACTACCAGGTCGACTCGCTCAAGCTCGTCGCCGAACTGCGCAAGGAGAGCGACGCGAACGCGCGCGAGATCCGCAAGGTGGTCGAAAACGGCAAGCAGCGCTTCCAGGACACGGTGGCGAAGTTCGCGCGCGGCGACCAGGTCTGAGCCGGACCGACCGCCTCAGCGGGTCGCGGCGGGCGCGGCCGACGGGACGATCGCGGGCAAACGGATGCGCACCGTCGTCCCCGCACCGGGCACGCTGTCGATCGCCACGGTGCCGCCGCTCTGCTGCACGATGCCGTAGACGGTGGCGAGGCCGAGGCCGGTGCCACGCCCGACCTCCTTGGTGGTGAAGAACGGCTCGAACGCGCGCGCGCGCACCGCAGCGCTCATGCCGACGCCGGTGTCGGCCACCTCGAGCTCGGCCGCCCCCGCCACGGCGTCGCCGCCCGTGGCGATGCGCAGCCGGCCGCCGTTCGGCATCGCGTCGCGGGCGTTGACCGCCAGATTCATGAGCACCTGCTCGATCTGGCCTCGATCGGCGCGCACCCACGCCGGCTGGGCGGAAGCGGTCTCCACCACGATGGCGCGGCCGAGCAGGCGGCGCAGCAGAGGCGCGAGCCGTTCGACCACGTCGCCGAGTTCCAGCGCCTCGGGCGCCAAGGCCTGCTGACGGCTGAACGCCAGCAGCTGCCGCGTGAGGTCGGCACCGCGCCGCGCCGCATCGGCGATCTCCGCGGCCAGTCCGCGCAGCTGCAGCGTGTCGGCGACGCGACCGATTTCTTCGGCGTTGCCGAGCACGACGGTCAGCAGGTTGTTGAAGTCGTGGGCGACGCCACCGGCGAGCAGACCGACCGCTTCGAGCTTCTGGGAATGGCGCAACTGGGCTTCGAGGGCCCGCCGGCTCGTCACGTCGCGCACGACCACCAGCACCGCGCCGTCGTCGGCGAGCACGCAGCGTAGTTCGCCGAAGCGCTCACCGCCCGGCCGCGGCATGGCGAACTCGATCGACTCCGGCCGATTGCCGACGACTGCTTCGGCGAACGCGGCCGCGAACTGCGACCGGGCCGCCGGATCGAGGCAGGTTTCGAACCGCGCGCCGGTCGCCGGTTGGCGCGGCAGCAGCAGTTCCTGGCCCGCCGGCACGTGCATCGCCAGGACGCAGCCGTCGGCGCCGACCCGCACCGTGGCGTCGGGCAGCAGCGCCAACAGGCCCTGGCGCGCCCATTCGCTGCGCGCCCACAGCCGAGCGCTCTCGGTCCGTTCGGCGATCAATGCACCGATCACGAGTGGCACGGCGACGAGGGTCAACGCGAAGATCTGCGCGGCGGCGTGTCGCTCGTGCTGCGGCACGCACTGGAACGGGCCGTAGCCGTGCGTCGTCGCCAGTGCCACGAACAGCGATCCGGCTGCGCCGACCGAGCACGCACCCACCGGGCCGAGCCGCAGCGCCGCGACCAGTGCCACCGCCGACACCGAGTAGGCGAACGTGATGCCGGTCACCGACGGCGCCATCGCGAACACGGCCGTGGTCAGCACCGCGCCGGCGAGCCCGACGGCGGCGGCACCGCCGGCAATCGCGGCCGCACGCCCGGGCTGGCGCACGCGCGCCTGCCAGGCGAGCGCGACCGGCACCACGACCAGCACGCCGAGCGCGTTCATGCGCCACCAGCCCTGCCAGCCGGACATGAAGCCCAGCTGCTCGAACTCGGACGACGGGATGCGGCGCGCGATCCAGCTGACCACCATGCTGACGAACGGCGCCACCGCCGCCGTCTTGGCCAGGATCAGGACGTCGCGCAGGCGAGCGAACTCGGGGCGCAGGCCGTAGCGCCGCAGCAAGGCACCGCCGACCCACGCCTCGAAGCCGCTGCCGACCGCTTCCAGGTGGCCACCGATCCCGGGGTAGCCGATCGAGATCCGGTGGGCCATGGTGGCGGCGACGACCACGACGACGGCTCGCCAACCTATCAACCATACTCCGGCGATGCCGACTCACGAGGCGAACCATGCGATCGACTGGTCGACCGCGTGCACGCCA
>JAEUHV010000130.1 GCA_016794485.1 Planctomycetota bacterium | reverse complement strand
ATCCCGTTGGCGCCACCGCCGTCGAGCCAGGTCCACGTCGTGGTGTCGGGGTCGAAGATCGCCGCGCGGATCTGGGTCGCCGTCAGGTTCGCTTCACGCCAGACCACGAGGTGGTCGCCGGCCACGACGACGGCATCCGCGGCGGTGGCCGTCATGGCCGGATCCCGGTTGACGCCGTTCTGGGCGGTGGTGCCGGCCCACTGCACCCAGGCGCTCGGGTCGAATACGAACCCATCGGAAGCTCGGGTGATCTCGTAGGGCCCGGAATAGGCGGCAACGGTGACCAGCCCCGGCGCGTGCGCCCGCGTGGTCACGTTGCGATACCTGCCAGTGATGCTGACGGAGTCGGTTTCGCCGCCTATGTCGATGCGGTCGACGTTCTGGACCCCCGACATCTCGACCCTGACCGCGGTGCCGCCACTCGCCGGCCCGTAGGTTGGCCTCGAATCTTGGATTGTCGGAAACTCGACGCCTCCGGAACTGCAGCCCGCCGCGCCTGCCAGGACCGCGAGAACAACCAGACGCCCTCTCTCCATGCCTCCCTATCGAAGGGCAATCAGATCCACTTGACCCAACCTGCAATGACGGCCAATCCGCACAGGAGGCTGGCCAACATCACCGCCCGGCACGAGACGCCAGGACGTCCCGATGCTCACGCCAGGCCGCCTCGGCCTCCTGCCGCAGGACATCGTCGGCAGGCAGATGCTCCCGGATGGCCGCGATCGCCGCGGCATACCGTTCGGCCACCTCCGCATGCCGCCCTTGCGCCGCGATGACCTTCGCCGCGAGCCATGCGGCGTTCAACGTGTCGCGATCGGACGGACCACGCAGCTCCAGGAATCGCGCGTGCGCGTCGGCGAGCACCGGCTCGGCGGCCGCGAACTCGCCGCTCGCTTCGAGCAGGCGGCCGTAGTTCATCGCCGTCATCACCGCCTGCGGATGCAGGCGCGCCAGCTTCTGCCGCTGCAATGGAACCAATTCCTGGTAGAGGGACTTCGCCTCGGCGAGGTTGCCGCGCGACTGCAGGGCGTACGCCAGGTAGTTGGCGATGCCGAGCGTCTCCGGATGGGCTGGCCCGAACACCTTGCGGGCTGCAGCGAGCCGCGGGCCGAGCAGAACCTCGACCGCGGCGTGGTCGCGGCGGTGCACGTGCACGGCGGCGAGCTTGCGCGCCGCGACGAGGCTCTTCGGACTGTCCTGTCCGTGCCGGGCCGTGGCGAGTTCGAACCCGCGTGTCGCCAGGGCTCGAGCCTCGGTCGGCTCGTCGCGCGCCAACAGGACCTGCGCGAGGTTGCCGAGCGTGGTCGCCACGGCGTCGTCACGGCTCTCGGCCTCGTCGAGCGCCAACAGGGCGCGCAGGGGGCCTTCCGCGTCTTGCGGGCGCCCGCGGTCGAACGCCAGCTTCGCCTGCATGTCGACCAGGAGCCGATGGCGTGCGTGCCGCTCGCCGAACACCTGCACCACCCGACCGACGAGGTCGGCGACCAGCGCTCCGGCTTCGTCGAGCCGACCGGCCCGGTGCAGCGCACTGGCCAGTTCGCTGCCGGCCTCGAGCCCCCTTGCATCGAGCGGACCGTGGCGCTCCGTCCAGACGTCGCCGGCAGCACGCAGGTGGCGGATCGCAGGCTCGTACTCGCCGAGTTCGCGGTAGGCGACGCCGACGACCATGTGCAGGCGCGCCCCGACGTCGGGCTCGCCTTCGGCCGAACGCAGCAGCGCCTCGCTGGCGCCGAGCAGGTCGACGACCTTCACGTCGCGGCCGGAACGACCGGGCGTCACCTGTGACAGCAGCCGCGCGAGGTAGTCGGCGGTGGTCGTGGCCTCGGCCCGGGCGACCTCCGCATCGCGGCGCGCCGCCTCCGCCCGCAGCAGGCCCACCGTCGCGGCGATGCCGCCGCCCAGCAGGGCCAGTCCGACGGCGGCCGCGACCCCGAGACCGACCCGGTGCCGCCGAACGAACTTGCCGAACCGGTAACGCCGTGTCGGCGGACCCGCACGCAGTTCGTCGCCGCGCAGGAACGCGCGCACGTCGGCCGCCAGCTCGGCGACGCCGGCGTACCGTTCGTCGCGTTCGTCGCGCGTCGCGCGCGCGACGATCCAGCCGAGTTCGCGCGGCGCCGCCGCCGGCCACGGCGCGCCGGGCAGGAGCCGCGCGCCGCTGGCCAGCTCGCCCAACCCGAGGCCGAGGGCCCACACGTCGCTGCGCGTGTCGACGTCGTCGACCACCCCGGACCGTTGCTCCGGACTCGCATACGCGGGCGTGCCGACCAGCTGACCGGCGTGCGTGCGGTCGTCGCCGTCCACGGGCTCGCCGGCGAGCACCTTGGCGATGCCGAAGTCGATCACGCGCGCCTGCGGACCGCGGTCGCCGCGCGCCACCATCACGTTGCCGGGCTTGAGGTCGCGGTGGATCACGCCGCGCTGGTGCGCGTGCGCGACCGCGTCGCACACCTGCAGGAACACGTCGAGCCGCGTCGCCAGCGGCGGCGCCGCAGCGACGAACTCCGCCAGCGTGCAGCCGTCGACGAACTCCATCGCGACGAACGGCCGGCCGTTCGCGAGCGCTCCGGCGTCGAGGATGCGCGCGAGCCCGGGGTGGTCGAGCCGCGCCAGCGTGCGCCGTTCCAACGCGAAGCGCGCCAGCACCGCGCGCGAATCGAGCCCCGGCTTGAGCACCTTCAGGGCCACCACCCGTTCGAACGGTTCGCGCTGCCGCGCGCGGTAGACCTCGCTGAAGCCGCCTTCGCCGACGCGTTGTTCGACCACGAACGGACCGACCTGGGTCCCGGGCGCCAACGGCGCCAGCTCCGGCAGGTCGAGTGCGGGCCGTTCGAGGAAGTCCGCCATCGCCCCGGCCGTGGTGAGCATCGCCTCGGCCTGGGCCAGCAGCTGCGGCCAGCCTTGGCACCGCGTCGCCAACAACGCCGGGCGCTCGTCCGCCGGCAGATCGAGCGCGTCGGCGACGAGCTCCTTCAACCGCGACCAGGTCGCGGCTGCGGGCTCGGGGCTTGGCCGCGGGCTGGCGGGCGGGGTTTCCATGTACAGGGCATGCGCTAGGCTCGTCGGCGCGGGGCCAAGTTTGCCACGGCAACGCCACACCGCCAGCCGACCCATGGAAGCCGCCCCCGTTCCGCCCCCGCCACCCGCCCCGCGCGACATCACCCTGCTGCTGCGGGCGGTGCACGACGGTGCGCACGGGGCCGAGGACGAACTGGTCGGCGCGGTCTACGCCGAGCTGCGTCGGCTGGCACAGTCGCGCCTGCACGGCGACCGCGCCGGATTCACGCTCGGCCCGACCGCCCTGGTGCACGAAGCGTGGCTGCGCCTCGGCCTCGCCGACGCCGGCTTCACCGACCGGCACCACTTCTTCGGTGCCGCCGCGCGCGTCATGCGGCAGGTCCTGGTCGACCGCCACCGCAGGCAGCATCGGCAGAAGCGCGCCCACGCCGAACAGGACGACGTCGCCCTCGACGCGATCGCGGCGGCCACCGAATTGCCGCCGGTCGACCTGGTCGCTCTCGACCAGGCGCTCGACGAACTGGAAGCGCTCGACGCGCGCCTGGCGAAGATCGTGCAGCTGCGCTTCTTCGCCGGTCTTTCGGTCGAGGAAACCGCGGCGGCACTGGACGTCTCGCCACGCACGGTGAAGCGCGAATGGGGCGTGGCGCGGCTGTGGTTGTTCCAGCGCATGGGTGCAGCGACGACCTCCTGACCGCCAACGAACGTGGATTTCCTGGCCCCGCCGGCACCGCGACGGCGCATGCAGGAACACCATGGCCTCGCTGCTGCGTGTCTCCGTTCGTCTGTCCCTGGCGGTCGCCGCCGTCACCGCCGGCACCACCGCGCAATGCACCGGCTGGGCCGCGTACGGCATCGGTGTGAACAACACGACGCTCGCCGTGGCCGGCGCGCCCAACGGCTCTGTGTTCGCCGGCGGCGTGTTCACCAGTGCCGGCACGGGTGCGGCGGCGCGCATCGCCCGCTGGAACGGCACCGCGTGGGCCCCGCTCGGCGGCGGCTGCGACAACGCCGTGCGCGCGCTCGCCATCCTGCCGAACGGCGACGTCGTCGCCGGCGGGGACTTCCTCAATGCGGGCGGCGTCGCGGCCAGCCGGATCGCCCGCTGGGACGGCACCGCGTGGTCGAGCCTCGGCGGTGGCGTGTCGTCGCCGAGCACGCCGTCGGGCCTCTACGCCGTCACCGCGATGCCGAACGGCGACCTCGTCGCCGGCGGCTACTTCCAACTGGCCGGCGCCACGCCCGCCAACGCGATCGCGCGCTGGAACGGCAGCACGTGGTCGCCGCTCGGCAGCGGCATCCTCGGCACGGTGTTCGCGCTGCTCGCCCTGCCCAACGGCGACCTGATCGTCGGCGGCAACTTCAGCAGTGCCGGCGGCGTGCCGGCCCCGCGCCTCGCGCGCTGGAACGGCAGTGTGTGGTCGGGCTTCGGCAGCCTCACCGGCTTCCGCGTCAATGCGATCGCGGCGATGCCGAACGGCGACCTCGTCGTCGGCGGCAACCTGACCTCGGCCGGTGGCACGCCCGTCGCGAACATCGCCCGGTGGAACGGCACGACGTGGTCGGCTCTCGGTACGGGCATGAACGGCGACGTGCTGGCCCTGCAGTCCATGCCCAACGGCGACCTGCTCGCCGGCGGCCAGTTCAGCACCGCCGGCGGAGCCACGGCCCACGGCATGGCACGCTGGAACGGCAGCGCGTGGGCGGCGGTCGGGTTCACGTCGGGGTCGCAGGTCTACGCCCTCGCCACGGCCCCCAACGACGACCGCGTCGTCGGCGGGTTCTTCTCGAGCGTCGGCGGCGTCGGTGCCGGACGCATCGCCCGGCACCTCTCGACCTGTCCAGCAATCGCGGCGGACTCGGCCCCGGGCTGTGCCGGCAGCGGCGGCGCGAACACGTTCACCGCGCTGACCCGGCCGTGGCTCGCCAGCACCTGGCGCGCGCGCGGCACCGGTCTCGCCGCGAACTCGCTGGCAGCGATCGCAACGGGCTTCACGACCACTTCGCTGCCGCTCGCCGCCGTGCTGCCGCCGTCGCCCGCCGCCTGCACGCTCGCCACCACTCCGGACCTGGTCGACGTGCAACTGCCGGTGGCCGGTGCCCTGGACACGCAGCTCGCACTGCCGAACGACCCGCTCCTGGTCGGCGTCGTGTTGCACCAGCAGCTCGTCGTGCTCGAGCTCGATCCGGGCACGTTCGCCTTGCTCGAGACCACGGTCAGCAACCGCCTGACCCTCACCCTCGGCGCCTTCTGAACCGTTCCATGCTCCGCCCCTCGCTGTTCCTGACGCTGCTCCCGCTGGCTCCCCTGGCCGCGCAGATTCCCGAAGGCTGGATCGTCGTGTCCTCGACGTCCTCGATCCCGGGCCTGCATGCCCTTCCGGCCCGCGGCGGATCCGCTCCGCTGCCGCTCGCGAACGTACCCGCCGAACTCGTCCTGACCGTAGGGCTCTCGCGCGGCGCCAACACCGTCGCGATCCATCCGGACGGACGCGTGTTCGCCGGCAACCTCGGCATCGCCACCGGCTCGCCGATCGCCCTGCACGCCCTGCAACTGAACGGCCTCACGGTCGCAGCCTCGACCCGCGTGCAGCTCGGCACGTCCGTGAGCACCACCGGGTCGGTGAACGCACTCGCGTTCCTGCCCGACGGCCGCTGCCTCGTCGCCGCCAACGGCCTGCAAGCCGGCAGCGCCATGCAACGCCTCGCCATCGTCGACATCGACGCCGGCGTGGTGACCCCGCTGTCGGTCACCGGCGCTCCGGCGACGACGTACAACGCCATCACCGTGAACGACGCCGGCACCCTCGCGTGGTTCGGCACGTTCGCGTCGACCACGTCGGGGCAGATCTGGCGCGTCACACTGCCGACCGGTGGTCCCGCGGCGCTGGTGGGCAGCTACGGCATGGGCCTTTCCGGACTCGACGTCGCCAACGACGGCCGGCTCGTGGTCTCGGGCCTCAACGCCGGGGTCAATCCCTCGGCCGGCTTCGTCGATCCGAACACGGGCACGTTCACGCCGATCACCGGCACGTCGGCGAACACGAGCGCCGTCGCAGTCGAACGCGCCACCGGCGACGTGATGTTGACGTCGATCACCAACAGCACGCAAGAGGTCCGGCACGCCGCCGCGAGCGGACCGACGACACCGCTGTGGACGGCGTTCGCCGGAACGGTGACTGGAGTCGACGTACAGGACTCGCCGCGCCGCTACGGTGTCGGCACGCCGCTGGCGAACACGTACCGCTGGCAGGTGGCGCCGAACGCCGGCGGCGTGCCGTTCCTCGGCAACACGGCGTTCGCGCTCACCGTGGTCGCCCAACCGGCGGCGCCGCTGCTCACGGTCGCGGCGTTCGCGCCGACGCGCGCGGCGGTCACGGCACTCGGCGTGACGATCCTGGTCGACCCGCTGCAGGCGATCGTCGTGGCCGCGCCGGCAGCACTCACGGCCGACGTCCCGGTGCCGATCCCGAACGACCCGGCCCTGGCCGGCGTGGTACTGCACGCGCAGTGCCTGCACCTCGAAGCCGGTGGGTTCGCAGCCTCCGACGGCGTCACGTTCGGCCCCGTCGTCCCTTGACCGCTGCCGCGACGGTGGCGTCGCGCCGAGTCGGGCGTATCGCCGCGAATGGTGCGTCGCCCGGGCACGGCCTGGCCCGATGGCGTAGGGTGGCCGCCGCTCGCCGCACCGCCATGCAAGAAGCCTGGACCTCGCGCCGGTTCGCGTTCGACCTCCCGGTCGATCGCATCCCAACGATCTTGTCGCGCTTGCGCGGCACGGCAGCCCGCATCGCGGCAGCCGTGCGCGGCCTGCCGCCTGCGGCGCTCGTCGCGCGCCGCGGCGGCGCGTGGTCGATCCAGGAACACATCGGCCACCTGCACGACCTCGAAGCGCTGCACCTGCGCCGCCTCGACGAACTCGCGCGCGGTGATGCGGTGTTGTCGGCGGCCGACATGGAGAACGAGGCGACCTGGAACGCGGGCCACAACGAACAGCCCCTCGCGGCGGTGTTCGCGGCGTTCGCGGCGAGCCGTGCTACGTTCGTGCAGCGCCTCGCGGCGCTCGACGCGAAGGGCCTCGCCACGGCCGCCACGCACCCGCGCCTGTTGCAGCCGATGCGCGCGCTCGACGTCGCGTTCTTCACCGCCGAACACGACGACCACCACGTGGCGAAGCTCGAGGATCTGGTGCGGACCGCGCCGCCGGTGGCCGCTCCCAGCGCGATGTCGTCGCCGTGGGCCGCGCTGGCGATGGACGCGCCGATGGCCAAGCTCGAACGGCGGCGTGTGGTCGGCAGCGAGGCGATGATCTCGCACATCACGCTGCACCAGGGCTGCGACGTGCCGGTGCACGCGCACGCCAACGAACAGTTCTCCTGCGTGCTGTCCGGCAAGGTGAAGTTCACGCTCGCCGACGGCGAACGGGTGCTCGGGGCCGGCGACGTCTTGCACCTGCCGAGCCACGCGCCGCACGGCGCCTACGCGATCGAGACCGCGGTCGTGCTCGACGTGTTCGCACCGCCGAGCCTCGCCACCGGCATCGACGAGAAGCGCCGCTGAACCCCGGTTCGCCGGCGACCGCGCCGGCTATCGTGCTCCGCATGATCCGCTTGCTCGCCGCGGCGTTCCCGTTCCTGCTCGCTCCCGTCGCCGCACAGGCCGCGCCGATCGAATGGCAAACCGACTTCGCCGCCGCACAGAAGCTCGCGGCCGAACGGCACGCACCGCTGTTCGTGGTGTTCCGCTGCGAACGTTGAAAGGACTGCAATGACTTCTACGGCCAGTTGGGCCGCCCCTCCGCCGAGCTCGCCGCCGCCTGCAAGCCGTACGTCGCGGTGCGCGTCACCGACATGCAGAACGTCGACCTGAACGTCATCCGGTTCGACTTCGACTTGACGTTCGCCGCGGTGCTGATGCACGCCGACGGCACCGTCTACCACCGCTACGGCAGCCGCGGCCCCGACGATGCGAGCACCTACCTGAGCCTGTCGTCGCTGGCGGCGTTGCTGCACGACACGCTGGCCGACCATCGCGACTACGAACGCGCGCCGTCGCCGCCAAAGCCCACAGCTCCCCTGCCGGCGATCGAGCTGCCGGTGCTGCAGCAGAAGGTGGCAGCGGGTGCGCGGCTCGACTGCGTGCACTGCCACACGATCAACGACGCCACCTTCGCCCACGCGTTCGTGCAGAAGACCTGGCGGCGCGACGACGCGTACGTGTTCCCGGACCCGACCCGCATCGGGCTCGCCCTCGACCGCGAACGGCAGGCCCGGATCACCGCGGTGACCGCCGGCTCACCGGCGGCCGCGGCCGGACTGCGCGCCGGCGACGACCTCGTGGCACTGGGCGTGCAGAAGCGCGTGCGCACGCAGGGCGACGTGCAGTGGGCGTTGCACGAGGCGCCGTTCGCCAAGAACCGCCTGCCCGTTCGGTTCGCGCGCGACGGCAGCGAACACGACGCGGCGCTGGACCTCGCCGACGGCTGGAAACGCTGCCCGCCGGAAGAGTACGCATGGCGGCCGTTCAAGTGGAACCTGTCGCCCTCGTGCGGCTTCGGCGGCCCGGCGCTCGATGCCGGAGCACGAACGAAACTGGGCCTGCCGGACGCGCCGTTCGCGATGCGCGTGCAGTACGTGGTCGACTGGGGCGAACGGGCGGCCCGCGGCCGCGCCGCGACGGCGGCCGGCCTGCGCAAAGGCGATGTCGTGATCGGCTTCGCCGGCAAGCGCGACTTCACCGGCTTCGACCACCTGCACGCCTGGGTCGGGCTGACGCTCACCGCCGGCGCCGAGACCGAGATCGTGGTCTGGCGGCAAGGCAAGGAACACGTGCTGCGCTACCGGCTCCCGGAGTGACCGGCGCGGACCATCAGGGCTTCCGGAACACCGCGTGCTTCGCATCGCCGCCGGAGACGAGGTAGGCGATCAGGTCGCGCACTTCGTCGGCGTTCATCAGCGCGATCGTCGCCGGCGGCATCAGCGACACCTGCGACGGCTCGACGGTCTCGACGTGGTCGAGCGGCATCTTGGTGAGCACGCTGAAGTCGTACGGATTCGCCGCCAGCGCGAGTTCCTTGTCCTTCCGGTAGATGATGCGTCCGTAGAGCGCACCGCCCTCCTTGAGCACCACCTTGCTGGCCTGGTACTGCTCGGAGATCGACTGGCTCGGCTCGAGGATCGCGACCAGGATGTCGCGGATCGAGTATCGCTTCGCCACCGAACCGAGGTCGGGACCCGAGTAGCCGCCGCTGCCCTGGAAACGGTGGCAGGCGACGCAGCGGCCGGCCGCGAACATCTGCTTGCCGTTCTCGAAGTTCCGCGCCGTCAGTCCGGTCTCGAACAGCTTGGTCGCCGTGTCCACGGTCCAGGCCCCGGGCGGCCCCTTCGGCAGCGGCAGCTTGCCCAGATCCGTCACCGCGACGTCGCCGACCAGCCAACCCACGGCCGCGGCGTCCTTCGCCCCGAGGTGTTCGATCGCATCCTGCCGGATGCCGCGCACGTAGCCGGCGAAGCTCAGGCCGCCGTTCTTCTGCAGGCTGTCGTTGAGCCAGGTGAAGAAGTACTTGCGGTCGTCGAGCGTCCACCCGGCTTGCACGCGGCGCAGGCAGTACGCGTAGTGGATGTTCTGGCTGTTGGGCGTGTTGGCCATCGCCTTCAGGATGGCTTCGCCAAACTGGTGCCGAGCCAGCATCGCCTTGTCGTAGTCGAGGGCCTTCGCCGTCGTGGTCTGCATCAGGGCGATCGTCTTGCCGACCACCGAAGGCGCATCCAGATGGCTCAGCAGCCGGCACAGTTCGGCGTCGGTCGCTGCGTCGTCGGCGGGATACAGCGGGTCCAGCCGCGCGACCACGCTGGCGACGTCACCGGGCGACAACGGGCCCAACCGGATCGAAGCCAGCGAATAGGCGCGCAGCAGCGCCAGCAGATCCTCGCGGGCGAGGTCGGCGATCGGCACGCGGTTCAGCTTCGCGACGACACGACCCGCCAGCGACTTGTCGCCGTGCCGGCAGAGGGCGATGGCGGCGTGGACCACCGCGCGCGGCGCAGTCTCGGCGAACACCCGGTCCTGCCACGACGCGAGGTCCTGGCTCTCGATCGCCAGGCGCGCGGCGTAGCGGATGCTGCGATCGGCGTGCGACAGGAACGGCCACGCCGTGTCGAGCGCGGCGACCCCGCCGTCCTTGCGACCGTGGAACGCTTCGAGCGAACGGCGCAGATCGCGCAGGGGCTGGTTGGCGACGAGGCTCTTCTTCGGCCCGTCCTGCCCAGGCCCGACGTAGCGCACGCGGTACAGCTTGGACGCGGTGTTGCGGCCGCCGACCAGGAAGTACATGTGGCCGTCCGGCCCGAACCGCATCGCGGAGACGTTGAGCGGCGTGCCGGTGAGGAACTCCTGCTTCGTCCCGGTGTAGCTCGAGCCGTTCTCCTCGAGCTCGACGGTGTAGATGGTCCCGAAGGTCCAATCGCACAGGAACAGCTTGTCCTGGTAGAGGTCGGGGAAGTTCGAGTGGTGGCCGAAGCTCATGCCCGTGGGCGAGCCCGGGCCGATGTCGACGACCGAGCCGTTGCCGTCGGCGAAGTACTCCGGCCACTTCGCCGAGCCCGCCCGCCAGCCGAACTCGCTGGCCGACGTGACGTGGTTGACGCGCGTCGGTCGGTACCAGGGCGAGCCGACGTCGAACTCCATGTCCGAGTCGTAGGTGAACAGTTCGCCTTCCCGGTTGATGGCGAGGTCGACCGGATTGCGGTAGCCGGACGAGACCATCGTCCAGTCCTTGCCGTCGGGCGTGATGCGGCAGATCCAGCCGCCGGGTGCCAGAACGCCGACCGCGTGGCCCTGCGGATCGGGCAGCGGCGGCAGCAGTGAATCCCAGTCCCAGACCGGCGGTTGCAGGCTGCGCACGCCGTCGGGAACGCGCGAGTGGTTGCCGGAGACGAGGTACAGGCCCTTCTGGTCCTCGGTCAGCACGATGCAGTGGGCGGAGTGCTCGTAGCCCATCTCCAACGGCTTGATGCGCGTGAACTCGTCGTAGGTGTCGTCGCCGTCGGTGTCGCGGATGCGGTAGAAGCCCGTCATCGTCGACATGTAGAGACTGTCGAACGCGTACAGGAAGCCGAGTGCCCCGCCGACCGTTCGTTTGCCCCACTTGATCGGCTCGTACGGAAACCCCTTCAGGCTCTCGACGCCGACCTTGGTCGCGGTGTCGCCGGCCTTCGGCAGCGTGACGCGGAACACACCCTGGCTGTCCTGGTCGGACACGATGAGCCGGCCCTTCGGATCGAACGCCATCGCCACCCACGACCCTTCGGCAGCGGGCACGTCGTAGAGCAGTTCGGCATCGAAGCCTCGGAGCAGCGTGATGTTCGTGTCGGCGTCGAGCACGAATCTGCCGGCGGCCGGCGCGGATTGGCCGACCAGGCGAGCGGCCAGGTCCGCGAGCAGCAGGGCAACCGCGAGGAACTTCGGCGTGGCCATCGTGCGCCGATCGGACCTGTCGGCCGCCGGAATTGCCACGGCCAAGCCGGCTCGCGCAACCGCTACCCGCCGGTGAAGCGGCGCCGCCAGATGCGCCACGCCAGCCAGGTCGCCACCAGCACGAAGCCCCACTGCACCGCGATCGCGCGCAGCAGCACCGGATCGGTGCACGCCTTCTGGTGCCAGAACATGCCCTGGAACCCCGCCATCGCCCAGTGCGTCAGCGTCGCGTGCGTGACCACGTCGGCCCACCACGGCAGGTCGGCGATCTGGATCGGGAACCAGCAACCGCCGAGCGCCGCCATCACCAGGATCAGCAGGGTCGACACGCCTTCGGCCTGCTTTGGCGTGTCGGCCCACACCGCGACCAGCATGCCGAATGCGGTCGCGGCCGCGGCCCACGTCACCGCCAGCACCACGAGGGTGATCGGATCGCGGAACACACCGATCCCGAACACCAGTTCGCCGTAGGCGAACATGATCGCCAGCTGCAGCAGGCCGACGAGCAGGCAGAACACGAACTTGCCGAGCAGCAGCGCCTGGCGCGGAGCCCCGGACACCAGCAGCCGCCGCAGCGTGCCCTGGTCGCGTTCCTGCAGCAGCGTGACGCTGCACGCCATCAAGCCGAACATCAGCATCATCACCGCCATGCCGGCGACCGACTGCGCCAGCTGGTGGTTGAGGTTCTTCGGCCGCGCCGGCGGCTGCACGTCCTCGTGCACCACCGGCACCATGTCCTCGAACAGCGACGCCATGTCGAAGCCCGCCGTCGCCGGTTTGGCCGCGTCCGCGGCCTTCAGTTCGCCGTCGCCGGCGACGAACCGGTCGATCACGTCCTGCACCATCTGCATGCTGGTGCGCACGCGCGCCACGCCCGCTTCGCTCATGCCCTGGCGCCGCATCACGCTGCCCATCAGCCACGGCATGCTGCGGCCTTCGGCGGCGGCCATCGTCGCCTGCATCAGGCCGATGCCGACCAGGCGCGCTTCCATCGCACGACCGGGATCGCGCACGACGGTGAGCGGCGGTTCCTTGCCGTCGGCGAGAGCGTCGCCGTAGCCCTTGCCGACCAGGATCGCGTGGTGGGCCTCGCCGTCGTGGACCAGCTGCCGTGCCGCCGCCGCGGCGATCGCCGGCTCCCCGGCGCGCGGCTGCACCGACAGCATGTCGACGGCACGCAGGCCCGCGACGAACTTCGCGCTCGCGTCGCTGCCGTCCTCGTCGACGACGTACACCACGACCTTGGGCATGCCCGAGCCACCGCCGAAGGCGAACTTCATGACCATGCCGAACACGGTCACCAGTGCGATCGGCAGCAGCAAGCCGAGCAGCATTCCGGTGCGGTCGCGGAAGAACAGGCGCAGGTCCTTCTGCGCGATCGTGGCAGCGGCGGCGAAGAGGTTCATGCGTCGTCCCGCAGTGAGCGGCCGGTGAGGGTCAGGAACACCTGTTCGAGGTTCGCTTCGGGCGTGCCGGCGCGCGCCGCGAGTTCGGCGGTCGTGCCGACGGCGACGACGCGGCCGTCGTGCATCACCGCGACGCGGTCGCACAGCCGCTGGACTTCCTCCATGTAGTGCGACGTGTAGACCAGCGTGCGGCCGGCGGCGCGCAGGGCCTGCAGCGACTCGAACAGGTGGTTGCGCGACTGCGGGTCGACCCCGACCGTCGGTTCGTCGAGCAGCAGCAGTTCGGGACCGTGCAGGTCGCCGATCGCCAGGTTGAGCCGGCGCTTCATGCCGCCGGAGAACGTGCGCACGCGATCGTCGGCGCGATCGACGAGCCCGGCGAGTTCGAGCCCGCGCCGAACCGCCGCGGGCCGCCGTTCGGCCGGCACACCCTGCATCCTGGCGAAGAACGCGAGGTTCTCGCGGGCCGACAGGTCGTCGTAGAGGGCGAGTTCCTGCGGCACGAGCCCGAGCTGCAGCCGTGCCGCGGCATCGTGGGCCGGACGGAACGGCGCGCCGGCGAACTGCATCGTTCCGCGGAAGCCCCCCAGCAGGCCCGCGACGCACGACAGCAAGGTCGTCTTGCCCGCCCCGTTGGGTCCGAGCAGGCCGAGGATCTCGCCGCGATGGCACTGCAGGTTGGCGCCGCGCACGGCATGTCGATCGCCATAGGAGTACGTCAGGTCCTCGACCTCGAGCAGGGTGGCTGGCGCCATGGCGCGCACCGTAGCCAGTCCGCGCACACCCATGCCGCGCATTCCCGGCCGCGACCGCCTGCTATCTTCCCCACCCGTACCGCCATGCCCGCCGAGTTCGAAGAGCTGCTGGCCCAAGCCATCGAGTTGCAGGAACTCGGCGACGAGCCGGGGCTCGAACGCCTGTTCGCCGCGCGGCCCGACCTGCGCGAGCAGCTGCGCGCGGCCCTCGCCTTGCTGCCGCACACGCAGGCAGCGCTGTCGAGCCTGACCGGCCTGCCCGAACGGTTCGGCGAGTTCCGCCGCCTCGAACGCATCGGCAGCGGCGGCATGGGCATCGTCTACCTGGGCGAACAGGAATCCCTGCGCCGACGGGTTGCGATCAAGGTGATGCGCCCGGAACTGCTGCTCTCCGACCGGGTGCGCGCCAGGTTCCTGCGCGAGAGCGAGACGATCGCGCGGCTGCAGCATCCCGGCATCGTGCAGGTGCTCGCGGTCGGACACGCCGGGCCGGTGCCGTACCTGGTGATGGAGCTGCTCGAAGGCTGCTCGCTCGCCGACCTGCTGCAGCGCCATCGGAACCGCCCGGTGGATTCGTTGCGCGCCGACGACTTCGTGCCGACCCCCGGCGCCACGCCCCCGGCCGGGACGCGCCAGTGGTGGCAGGCGTGCGTGACGGCGATCGCCGAAGTCGCCGAGACGGTCGCCTTCGTGCACAGCCATGGCGTGCTGCACCGCGACCTGAAGCCGTCGAACGTGTTCCTGACCGCACAGGGACGGACCAAGCTGCTCGATTTCGGACTCGCGCGCGGAGCCACCGACCTGCAGCTGACGCAGAACGTCGGCGACGTCGGCTCGCCGGCGTACATGAGCCCCGAACAGCTCTGCGGCGAAGCACTCGACGAACGCACCGACGTCTACTCCCTCGGCGTCACGCTGCACCAGCTGCTGACCCTGCGGCTGCCCTTCCCCGCGACCACGGCCGAGCCGCTGCGCAGCGCGATCCTCGACGGCGCGGTGAACCCACGCTGGTGGCACGGACTGCACCTGCCGCGCGACCTGGTGCTCGTCGTCGACCAGGCGATGCAACGGCAGCGCGAACGCCGCTACCGCTCGATGGCCGAGTTCGCCGGCGACCTGCGGGCGGTGCTCTCGGCCGGCACGATCGTCGCCCGCGCGCCGTCGCTGCTCGCGCGCGCCGAACGCTGGCGGCGCCGCCACCCGTTCCTGGCCGGTGCGCTGGGCGTCGCCACCGGCGTGGCGCTGCTGGCCCCCCTGCCGATGTGGGCCTGGCAACATGCGCAGGCGCAGCAGCTCGACTCGGCGCTGACCCGGGCCAATGGCGACCTCGACGACGCCCAGGCGGTCATCCGGCGCATGTTCGAGCACGCCGACTCGCTCGACCTGTCGCGGGTACCCGAAGCCGAAGGGCCGCGGCTGCAGATGATGCAGGACGCGATCGCGTTCTACGACCGCATGATCGAGCGCCACCCGCAGGTGGGGACGATGCGCACGGCGTGCGGACTGTACTGCTGGCTCTACGCCCGCGAACTGCGCGAACTGGGCCGCCGCGCCGAGTGCGAAGCAGCCCTCGCGCACGCCGAGGAGCTGTACTCGCATCCGACCGTGCCCGATTCGCTCGAGGTCGGCGTGCAGCGCATCCTGGTGGCGAAATTGCGCGCGTCGACTGCGCGCGAATCCGGGGATCCGGCCCGGTGCGAGCAGTGGCTCGATTTCATGGCGGCCCTCGCCGATCGCCTGCAACCACGCTTTCCCCGGGACATCGACATCCGCCTGCAGGCCAGCGAGATCCCGAACGAACGGGCCCACGCCCGCGACGCGATCGGCAAGATCGACGAGCAGCTCGCTCTGCTGGCCGAAGCCCTGGACAAGCGGCGGCAGCTGGCGGCGGATCGTCCCGACGTTCCCCTCGTGCTTCAATCGGTCGCGGCGCAGTGCCTGAACCTCGCCGACGCGCTTCGGCAACACGAACGCGAGCCCTCGCGCGCGCTGGCCCTGTACGAGGAGGCCCTCACGATCCTCACCACGACCCCACCGCCACCCAACGACTACTACGGGCCGCCGATGCACGCCGAGATGCTGATCGGTCGCGGCGCGATGCACCGGCGACTCGGCGATGCGGCCGCGGCCGAACGCGATCTGCGCGACGGCATCGAGCGACTGCAAGCGATGATGGTGACGTCGCCGCGCGCGGTGCGCCGCGCCCGCAACCTGCTCGACGGCCTGGTCGAACTCGCGACGCTGCAGCTCGACCGCGGGCAGCGGGACGCCGCGGTGGCCACGACGGCTCGGGCCGAAGCCACGGCGGCCCTGCTCGAAACCGCGACCGGCGCGACCAAGGTGGATCGGATGCTGCTCCGGTTCCGCGCGCTCAAGGAGCGGGTCGCGCAGTAGAAGATCGGCAATGCCGACCCGCACCGTCACGATCGCGGTCGAACCGCCGTTCGACCTGCACCTGGGCCTCAACGGCCACGGCTGGGTGGCCCTCGCCCCGCATCGCTACGACGAGGCGAACGGCACGCTGGCGACGGTGCTGCGGCTCGGCACCGCGGTGGTCGACGCGGAACTGCGCCAGCCAGGTCCCGCGACCCTGAAGCTGCGCCTGCACTCGGCCCGCCCGCTCGCCGCATCCGCGACGACCCTCGCCCGTCGCCAGATCGTGCACATGCTGCGCCTCGACGACGACCTGTCGGCGTTCCACCGGCTGTGTGCGACCGAACCCGGCCTGCGCTGGGCCGCGCGCCGCGGTGCGGGCCGCATGCTGCGTTCGGCGAGCGTGTTCGAGGACCTGATGAAACTGCTGTTCACGACCAACACGACCTGGTCGGGAACGGAGGCGATGACCCGCAACCTCGTCGGAGCACTCGGTCCGGCCGCGCCGAGCGGCGAACGCGCGTTCCCGACCGCGGCCGAATGCGCGCGCGAGACCGCGGCGTTCTGGCGCGACACCGTGCGCACCGGCTACCGCGCCGAGGCCGCGGTGCGCCTCGCGACGGCGTTCGCGTCCGGCGCACTCACCGACGCGACCTTCCTCGCCCCGCAGCCCGCCGCGCAACTGTGGCAGCGCCTGCTCGACCTGCACGGCTTCGGCCCGTACGCGGCCGGCCAGGCGATGCGGCTGTGCGGCCACTACGAACGGCTCGCGCTCGACTCGTGGTGCCGCGCGCGCCTCGCCGAACTCGACGGCACGAAGCGCCCGCCGGGCGACCGCGCGGTCGAACGGCGCTACGCGCGCTTCGCACCGTTCCAAGGTCTCGCACTGTGGCTCGACCTCACCGCCGACTGGCACGGCGAACGGCCGCGGCGCTCACGGTGAGGAACG
>JAEUHV010000100.1 GCA_016794485.1 Planctomycetota bacterium | reverse complement strand
GCTGGCCAACGTGCTGGAGCTGCCGGGGCCGTGGTTCGAAGCGTTCGGAATCGCCGCCGCGGCGGCGCTGCTGGCGCCGTGGCGCGGGCAGCCTGTGTTGGCGAAGGTGCTGCGCTGGCAGATCGCGCTGCAGGTCGCGGCGATCTGCACGTTCGTCGTGCGGCGTCGGTTCTTCCTGTCGTGTGCGGTGCCGGTCGTCGCGCTCGCTGCGCTCGCGATCGCGCGGTTGCGCGGTCGTTGGCGCACGGCGGCGCTGGGCGCGGCGGTCGCTTCCGGGCTCGCCTTCGCGTGGAACGGCCGCATCGACGCCGATCGGGCCGTCGACCGCGACCTCGGCGTGTGGCTGCGGCCGCAATCGGGGCCGGCAGCGGCGGTGTGCAGCGAGTTGCCGCGCGTCACCTGGTTTGCGGGGGCACGCCCGGGGTTGCCGCGCCGGTTCACGCCGGCGCAATGGCTCGAGCAGGCGGCGCCGCCCGAAGTGCGCTGGCTCGTGCTCGCCGAACGCACGCGCGCGGAGTTCACCGCAGCGGAAGTCGCCGCCCTGGAACGTCGGTTCCGCCCGGCTGCGATGCCGCAGTCACTGCAGGGGGCGGTCGAAGGCCGCCGGATCTTCGTGTTCGAGCGTCGCTGAGCGCGCGCCGCACAACGCCGCCGCGAACAGGGCGAGGTCGCCGAGCGTGACGACGTAGATGCTGTTGAGCCACTCGTCGCAGTCGTCGCCGACGAGGTCGCCGCCGAGCAGCGCGCACGATGTGTACCAGCCGCCGAGCAACCACCACGCGCCGCGGGCCCGCTGCCCGACGGCGCGGTGCAGCAGCAGCAGCACGACCGGCAGCAGGGCGACGTGGTGGCCCTTCCAGCTGATCGGGCTGAGCAGCAGCGACAGCACGAGCGTCGCGGCGACGAGCCACGGCCGTGCCGCGGCGTTCCGGCGCAACCGGAAGGCTGCCCAGCAGAGCACGCCGAGCAACAGCAGCGTGCCGAGGCGCACGGCCGAGGCGACGCGGTCCGCCGGCAGCCCGAGTCCCGGCGTGACTCCCCACGCCACGCGCTGCACGAACTCGTCGGGCACCGTGCCGAACCAGCGCGCCAGCGCGAAGCGCAGCGCCTGGTTCATCCACTCGAACGGCGGGAAGTCGAACGCCGGCACCGCCCACGGATCCGGCTGCACGGTCATCGCCCAGCTGCCCTGCAGCCAGCGCCACCAGGGTGCCACGTCGAAGCGCTGCAGGGCGACCGTCGCGAGCAGCGCCGCACCGCCGAAGGCGCCCGTCCACAGCAGCGTGCGCCAGCGGCCGAACAACGCGAACACCGGCAGCAACCAGACGAGGTTGGGCTTGGTGACCAGCGAGACCGCGAGCCAGAGACCGGCACGG
The DNA here is from genome assembly GCA_016794485.1 of Planctomycetota bacterium. Classification (GTDB taxonomy): domain Bacteria; phylum Planctomycetota; class UBA1135; order UBA1135; family UBA2386; genus UBA2386. Next base: position 19,573 of record JAEUHV010000100.1, on the reverse strand, counting down.
CGGTCGTGCCCCCGTTCGCTCGCGTGCAACGCCAGCACGGCGAACGCGGCGTTGATCAGGTTGCCGCCGCCGCCGTGCGTGTCGCGCAGCAGGAACCGCGCCAGCAGCACGAACGTGCCGAGCCACAGCAGTTGCCAGCGGGTGTCGTCGAGCAGCCGCGCCGGCGGTGCGCGCGGCGCCAGCAGCGACCGCAGCACGAGGCCGCACGCGGCCAGCGCCGCCACCTGCAGCAGCGCCCACGCGAATCGCGCAGCGCGCAGGCCGAGCAGTTCGTCGACCAGCGCGAACGGCGCCGTCAGCAGGCCGAACGACGGCGGGTACGGCGCGTGCAGCGGCCGCATCGGTGCATCGGGGTCGGACTTCCACGGGCCGTAGACGTCTTCGCCGTGCACGAGCCGCCGGCCGAATTCGAGGTGGTCGAGGATCACGCCACGCGTCGGTGGTCGCCCCGCCGCGCGGCCGGCGAGCAGCACGGCGATCGCGAGCCAGAGCCCGAGCCAGAGCCAGCGCAGGCGGGAGCGAGGCGACACGGGGGCGGGCATCGGGGGCGCATGCTACGCCGCCCGCCGCGCGTTCACCGCAGCCAGATGCCGTGGCTCGCCAGGGTGCGGCGCAGGATCGCGATCTGGCGGTCGACCAGTTGCAGGTTCACCAGTTCGTTCACGACTTGCACGTTGGACCGTTCGAGGAATCCCTGTTGCACGTTCGCCAGCCCCGGCGACCCGGGCGTGTCGATCTGCGCCGGGCTGGCCCCCGCCTCTGCGGTCCAGGTGCCGTGGTGGTCCGGCACCAGGGTCGCCGGACTGGCGAAGCGCGCCAGCTGCAACTGGCCGAAGTGCGTCGGCTGGTCCGGTGCGCTCGCGGTGCGCCCACGGACCTTGCCCCGTGGGTCGATCGCGATCTCGAGCACGTCGTTCGGGAACGTGGTCTCGGGTTGCAGCACGCCGCCGTCGCCGGTGACGAGGCGACCCTGCGCATCGACGTGCAGGTTGCCGTTGCGCGTGTAGCCGGTGGTGCCGTCGGGGTGGCGCACGACCAGGAAGCCCTCGCCGTCGAGGGCCACGTCGAGGCTGCGTTCCGTGATCTCGAGCGCACCGGACGTGAAGATCGGCAGGCGGCGTTCGACCACCGGGAACTCGGCGCCGGTCGCAGCATCGCATCGCGTGGCCGTGACCAGCGTCAGCTTCTTGAAGCCGCAGGTGTGCACGTTGGCGAGGTTGGCGACGATCGTGTTGCGGCGTTCGAGTTCGACCTCCAGAGCGTGCTGCAGCGTCTGGATCGCCACGGCGTCGGCGGCGGCGATCGGCTCGGTGCGCCCGGCCACCGCGTCGACGGGGCCGCCGGGCACGAGGGCGTCGAGCTTCGCCGCCAGCGCCTCCAGCCGGCCGTTCAGTTCGGCCAGGGCCGCCGACTCGAACTCACGCGGGCCGGAACTCGCCGTGACCTGCGCCAGCCAGTCGGCTTGCGACCGGAGGCCGAGTTCGAGCATCTGCATGCGGCACGCCAACTCCGAGCTGTCGGGGGCGGGGGTTGCCGGGGTGGTGTGGCAGGCGGCGAACGCGAGCAACGACGCGACACAGGACGGCCGCAACGCGGCGGGCAACGGCATGGGGGACCTCTCCTTGCTGGATCGCGGCGCCGGGGGGCGCCGCTGCCGTGAACTTCGGCACTTTCCCGTCCCGACCTGAGACGTCTTGTCAGCTGGAGCCGTACGGCGCGAGGCCGAGCCGGGCCCGGTGTTCGTCGCGCTGCCGCGACAGCGCCTCGCCTTCGCCGCCGCTGGTCGCACCGGAGGCCATGCGGTCCATCCACGCGCCGCTCGTCTCGTACGCCGTCCGCGCGCCAGCCACGTCGCCGAGCGTGCGCAGCCGATGGCCGCGCAGTTCGTACAGGTGTGCGACCTGCATCGGGGCGCCGTGATGGTCGATCGCGCGCAGGATGCTCTGCTCGGCGGCGGCGAGGTCGCCGTTGCGTTCGAGCCGCACCGCCGCGCACCACCAGTCGGGACCGTCGACCACTTCGTCGTGGAACTGCGTGTGCAACAGCAGCAGTTCGGCGGTGTTCATCGCGCGCTCGTGGTCGGCGGGCTTGCTCGTGCAGCGCAGCACCAGGAACTGGTCGTTCGGCGCCTCGCGCACGAGGAACGTCTGCGCCAGGCGTTCCCCGTCGATCGGCAGGTCGCGCAGCATCAGCATGTCGGTGCCGTTGAGGCACACGCGGCGCGCTGTCACGCCCTGGGCGTCGGCCCGCATTTCGCGCCAGCGGTCGAGCAGGAAGCCGTGGGCGTCGCGGCCGTCGCGCGGCCGGCGCGACATCGCGATCTGCACCCCGCCCGCACCGTCGTGCACCAGCGTTCGGCGCGTGTCGTCGAGCACGTGCCAGCCGTACGGCACGCACACCATCGCCAGCAGCGCCGCGGCCTGCACCGTCGCGCTGCGCGCTTGCGGGCCGTGGTCGGTGACGATCTTGGCGGCGAAGCCGGCCCCCGACTGCAGCAGGCGTTGGTTGAGTTCGTGGTCCTGCAGCAGCGTCGCGGTGTCGGCGGCGAGCGCCACCGCCGCATACGTCGCGGGCGCCCCGCTGTCGGCGTGCTCCACCGGCAAGTCGTCGTCGTTCCCGGCTGCCGTTCCCGGCGCCGGTTCGGGCTCCGCGTCGGCTGCCGTGGCCGGCGGATCGTCGGCGTAGGTGAAGACCGGTTCGTCGTCGACCGGCTTCGGTGCCGGCACGGCGGGCGGCGCCTTGATGCCGACGCGACCATAGGTCGTCGGTGGCAGTTCCTGGCCCGAAGGCGCCAGCGCCACGGTGCCGCCGCGCGGGGCGGCGAGCGTGAACGACGCCAGCATGGTGCGCAGGGTGTCGTGCACCGAGCTCCACAGCGGCTCGGGCGCCATCACCGCCACCTGCACCATGCGACCGCCGTCCTCGAACAGGACGAGCCGCATGCGCATCAGCACGCCGTCGCCTTGTTGCATCGCCCAGCACGCCACTGCCGGATGGCGGAAGAACGTCTCCTGCTCGATCGGTCCCGGGTCGTAGCCCTGGTCGCGCGCGAGGAACGCGAGCCAGTCGGACAGCGTGCCGTCGCCGTACGCCGGCCGTGCTCCGGCACTGAACACGATCGCCGCGTAGGGCGCGACGACCACGGCCAACGCCGCGAACGAAGCCGGCTTGTCGAAGTCGGGCTGGTCGTCGGGCAGGTTCGCCACGGCCCAATCGGCCGGCCGCGCGAAGCGGAAGCCCAGCTCGGCGATGCGGGCGGGCACCTCGGTGGTCACGAAGCCGTCGGGGATCTCGTCCATGGCGTCCTCATCCGGCTCCTGGCCGTCGTGTGGCAACTATTCGTCGTCGAGCGAGAACGGCAGTGCGTAGGTCTTCACGATCGGTTTGGACTTCGAACGCGTCTTCACTTCGACGCGCACCGACGGCGGCGCGCCCAGCACGAGGAACAGCTTCACGAACTGGTTGTCGTGCACCGCCCACGAGCGGTCGGCGAGGAACAGTTCACCCTGGCCGGCCTTGCGCGCCTGGTAGGCGAGCTTGTTCGCCATGCGCGGCTCGAAGCAGACGATGTTGCCGAGGAACAGCACCTGCATCCCGGGCACGCCGTCGTTGCCGACTTCGGTGCAGGACTCGATGTGCACGGTGAGGGTCGAGCCGTCCTCGTGGTCCGGGACGCTGAGGGTCTCGACGGGCGTCTTGACGTTGGTCATGCCCCCGTCATCCGGAACGCGCGGCGGTTGTGTCACGGATCTTGCTGGTATCGGATCCCCTCGTGAGGCCTCACGAAGGCCCGCCGCCCATCACTTCGCCGTGAACAGCGCCGTCACCGTGCTGCGGCCGTGCGTGTGGTAGAGGTCCTCGACCCGCATCTCGCGTGCGAGGCGGTCGAGCCGCCAGTTCGACTCCACGGGATCGGGCGTCTCGTTCGACGCCGCGTAGAGCAGGTGCCGTGTGCGCGGCAGCAGTGCGTGCAGGTACCACAACCATTCGTCGCGCGGCAGTTCGCTCCATGCGTGCGTGCTGATCAGCACGTCGAATTCGGGGCCTTCGTCGACGAACTCGTTGCGGTGTTCGGTGTCGACCCAGCGCAGGCCTGTTGCCACCGGCGCGGCGCCGGCGGCTTGCGGCACGTTCGGGAGCGTCTTGTGCAGGAACCACCGTTGCAGCCGCGTCATGAACGGCATGTCGAGGATCGTCCAGGCGTGGATGCCGATCGCCGAACCCCACAGCCGCGCGAAGTTGCCGAAGCCGCCGCCGATCTCGCCGATGCGCAGCGTCGCCGGATCGCGGTGCGGTGCGATGTGGTGCAGCAGGAACGCGAGTTGCGCGGCATGGCGCGTGTGGAACACCGAGCAGGCGCCGGTGGGGATCGTTCCCGGCCGATAGCCGATCGGTGAGTCGCCGACCGCGAGCAACCGCTCGAGCCACCGTGGCGCCCGGCTGCGCGCCGCCGCCAGCGCTTCGCGGTCCTGGCCGAAGTCGCGCGCGGTGCAGAAGTGGAACAGCGGGTCGTGCTGGAACTCGACCAGGTCGCAGACGTCCGCGAACGCCGCTCCGACCCGTGCCTTGAAGTTCCAGAAGTCGACGCCGCCGCGCCGGAACGCGCGCGGATCCTCGCTCGCCTGCAAAGCCGCCCCGAAGGTCGGGTGCGGTTGCACGAAGCCGAACATCTCGGCGAACACCGTTTCATAGCCGCTGTCGGTCACGGGAATCCTGGGCCTCCGTCCGGTGGCCATCGACGCGATGGCATGGCGCTCTTGAGGTCGGCCCGCCTTTGGTCGCCGGCGCGACTGCGCGGGTTGACGCGACGATGCACAAGCCGGATCGTGCGCGGCCCGCCATGAAGCTCGCCACACCGTTGTCGTTCGTCTTGCTCGCCGCCGGCGCATTCGCGCAATGGCCCACCAATCCCGCCCAGAACGTCGCCGTCGGCGACGGGACCGGCGAGCAGGTGCTCAACAAGCAGGCCCGCACCGCCGACGGCGGCTGCTACGTCGGCTGGTTCGACAACTTCGGTGGGTCGTACGCGGTGCGGCTGCAGCGGTTGCTCGCCGACGGCAGCGAGGCGTGGCCGCACAACGGCATCGTCGTCTCCGCCAATCCGCAGTCGTCGTCGCTGGTCGACTGGGACCTGATCGTCGCCAGCGACGGCACCTGCGTGCTCACGTTCACCGACACGCGTGCCGGCGGCGACCTCGATTGCTACGCCTACCGCTTCGACGCCAACGGCACACCGCTGTGGGGTGCCTCCGGCATCGCGTTGTCGAACAACGCCGACTACGAACCGAACCCGCGCGTGGCCGAGACCAGCGACGGCATGTTCGCGTTCACGTGGGTCAACACCGTCACGCGCACGGTGCAGTTGCAGCGGGTGTCGACGGCCGGCATCGCGCAGTTCCCCGGCGACGGCATCGCGTTCCCGGGCGACGCCGGCGCCACGCCGGGCTTCGTGCAGATCTGCGCGTCCGACAACGGCAGCGTGATCCTGCTGTGGGTGCGGGCGACCGCGTTCTCGGCGGTGAAGAACCTGCACGCCATGAAGTTCGACGCCGCGGGGGCGCCGGTCTGGAACGGTGGCGTGCGCCTGCCCGTGTTCGACCTCGGCTCGGTACCGATCGCGCACCAGCCGAAGCTGGCGGCCGACGGCCAGGGCGGCGCCTGGATGGCGTGGCACCACGCGCCGTCGCAGCAGTTCGTGGCCCGCGTGCAGCGGCTGACCGCGGGTGGCACCGAGGTGCTGGCGCACAACGGCGTGCCGGTGTCGAGCACCGCGAACAGCATGTTCGACCCGGCCCTCGCCGTCGACGCGGCGACGACGGCGCTGACGGTGTTCTGGAACGAGCGCAACCTGGCGCAGTCGCAGTGGGGCATCGGCGCGCAGCGATTCGACGCCGCCGGCTCCGCGCAGTGGGGCGCCACCGGCGTCACGCTGGTCCCGGTCGGCACGACGACGTTCCTGGCGCCGGTCGCCGCACCGTTCGTCGGCGGCGCGTTCGGCGCGGTGCTCGAGCAGGTGCCCGCGAGCCAGAACAAGCTCGTGCGCGTCTTCGCGCTCGATGCGAACGGTGCCGCGCTGTTCGCCAGCCCGACCCACGTCGGCACGTCGGCGAGCGACAAGCTGCGGCTCGGCATCGCCAGCACACACTCGGGAGCGGCGGTGCTCGGTTGGACCGACCTGCGCGCCGGCAACAGCGACGTGTTCGCGCAAGCGATCGCCAGTGACGGCACGCTGGCGCCGGCGTTCGCGACCGCTTCGACCTACGGCTGCGGCGGCAACCCGGCCGGTTCGCTGACCGTGGCGGGGCGGCCGTCGTTCGGTGCGGGGCTCGTGGTGACGGCCGACAATCCGCTCGGCACGCAGCCGAACGGTGCGTTGCCGCTGCTGATGCTCGCAACCGCACCCTTGCCGACGTTCCCGTGCGGGCTGCCGTTGCCGGGCTTCGGCCTTGCTGGGCCGAGCACGCCGGGCGAACTGCTGGTCGATTCGACGACGATCGGGCTGTCGCTGGTGATGCCCGTGTGGTTGCCGGGAGTGCCGTCGTCGCTGGTGTTCCCGGTGCCGTACGGGGTGGCGCTGGTGGGCTTCCCGCTGTACGCGCAGGGGGCCATGGTCGACTTCACGCCGGGTGCCCTGGTGCCGATCGGGCTCACCGCCGCGCAGCGTTGGGTGCTCGGTTACTGAGGAACACGGGGACAGACGGCATCGCCCGTCGACGGTGACGCCAACCGAGTCCCATCCCTCGGGGGAGTGCGTTCGTCGCGCATGGAAACCAATGGGTGGGACCCGTCGCCGCCGCGGCCGGGCAGGGCAGCTTGTCGGGCGGGTGCTGGCGCACGGTAGAAACAGCGCCGCTGTTCTTGTTTTCGGAACACTTGCCATCGCGTGATCGGCCCGACGGCGAATGAGCCGCTACCATCGCGCGGGCCATGAAGGAGTCCCTCCTGCCCGTCGTCGTCTCGTGTTTCGCCGCCCTCGCCTACGCGGAGAGTCCGCAACCGAAGGGAGAAGTACGCAGCCCCGGGCCCGGGGTTGTCGACGCGCGTCGGGTCGCCGAGTCGATGACGGTCGCGGCACGCGACGGTTGGCGGCACTGGCGGCCCAACCTGCACGCGCAGCAGGATCCGAAAGTCACCGTCGTGCGCTCGCTGCTGCCGTTCGCGCCGCCGTCGGTGCAGGTCGCGGACCTGCCGTTCTCGGCGATTCCCGGCGAGTCGGTCGCCGAAGTCCCGTTCGCGCTCGAGGCCGCCGGTGAGGCCGACGCGGCGCGCTGGGTCGTCGCGTTGCTCGAAGGTCGCCACCAGGCGGCGATCGAGTCGGGCCGGCTGCAACTCGTGCGTGGGGCGGGAGCCGATGGTCGCGCGCGCGGTGCCGTTCGCGACGGTGCGACGCTCGTGCTGCGCGGCGAACGCAATGCGGTCGAGGCCTGTCGGCGCGACCTCGACGCTCTCGAAGCGGCGGTCGCGCGCCCGATCGAAGTGACCGCGTGGCGCCTGCCGTTGCCCGAGGGTGCCTTGCCGGCGACGACGTGGACGGCGGCCCAGGTGCAGCAGGCGATGCAAGCCGCGAAGCCCGAATGGACGGCGACTGCGCACACGCGCGCCGGCGGTGCTTTGCGCCTGGCGCAGGAACGCTCGGTCGGCTACCTGCGCGACTTCGACACCGAGGTAGCGGAGAAGTCGAAGATCCTCGATCCCAAGGTCGACGTGTTGTTCGCGGGGACGCGGCTGTCGCTGGTCGTCGACGCGTTGCCTGGCGACGATCTGTTGCTGCGCGGCGGCTGGCTGCACACGGGCGTGCCGACGATGCGCGCCGTCGAACTCGACGAGGCCGGCAGCGCGATCGACGCGCCGGAGGTGACGACCGCGTTCGCGACGTTCGGTGGCCGCATCGGCAGCGGCGGGGCCCTCTGCGTGGCGGGACGGGGCGGCGACGTCGGCCCGACGTCGTTCCTGCTGGTGGTGAGCGCGCGCTGGCTCGCGCCGCCGGCCGGCGATGCTGCGCCCGACCTGTTCGTGCGTCCGGTCGGCGCGTGGCTGCCGCGCCCGATGCCCGGGCGGCCGCGCCTGGGCTGGCCGCGTCCGGGCGACGACTCGCCGGCGTTCGCGGTGCGCAGGGATTGTGGGTTGCTCGGGGGCGAGGAACTGCTCACCCTGCTCGGGGTCGGCGGCAGCCTCGAAGGGGAACTGCACGTGGTCGCCGGTGGCGACGGTGGCCGCAGCAGCGATGCAGCGTTGCAGGAACTGACGGCCAACCTGCGCAACCTCGAGATCACCACGCGCGCCGTCGCCGACGGAACGGGCGGGCCCGAGTTCGTCGTGCCGGCGCTGGCCGGTTGGCCGGTGGCGGCGTTCGTCGGTCGCGAGTCCGCCGTGCTGCGCGACCACGAGGTCGAGATCGCGTCGCGCGCCGCGGAAGGCAATCCGGTGGTCGGCATCGCGCGCAGCGGCATCGCATTCGGCGTGACGGCGGTGCCCGATCGCGCGGGCTTCCACGTGCACGGGGCCTGGTCGGTCGCTGCGCACGAGTCGCCGCGACGGCTCGTGCATCCGGGGCCGCCGACGATGCCGCTGCAGCTGGTCGACGCGCGCCTCACCGTCTTGCCATGGGACGCGTCGCTGGCGCTCGACCGCGAGCACGGGCTCGGCGACGGGCCACCTTGGCGGTCCGGCCAGGCGGCGACCAAGGTCGTCGTCAAGCTCACCGCGCGCTGACCGCGCCGCTCACCAGTGGCGGAGGCGGGTGACGAGGCCGTTCGTCGCCTGCAGGCCGAGCGCGTTGAGTCCCGGCGCCAGGCCGACCACCTGGCTCACCAGCAGCGCGTCGTGCAGGGCCGGGTTCGCCGGAACGTCGATCGGCACCGTCGCGGTCCCGGCCTGGTTGGCGAACACGTTCAGCGACGTGAACGGGTCGACGTAGGCGGTGCAGCCCGGCATGCCGATGCCGGCCAGCGGCAGGTTCATCGTCTGCTCGCCGAAGAACGCGATCGCGATCGTCCACGGCACCAGGTTCTGGCCGCGGAAGGAGATCTGCGTGCCGGTGAGCGCGTTGCCGACGGCGGTGTGGAAGCCCGTGCCGTTGCTGGCGGCGCAGCCGGTGCCGAACTCCGTGAACGGGTCGAGGCTGTCGATCAGCGTCACGCACGACAAGCCGAGGCTGTAGCCGTCGAGCACGGCGACGCGGCCGCCCATCTGGTCGTCGAGGTCGAACGACGGACTGACGACCTGGCCCCAATACGTGCGCGACGTGATGTCGTCCGCGACCAGCACGCAGGACGCCACGGTGGTGAGGCCGGTCGTGCCTTCGAAGTCGTAGAGCCGCGCACCCAACTGCTGCATGTTGCTCTGCACGCCGGCGACGGTCGTGTTGGTGTAGACCCACCACGCCTTCAGGTCGGGGCCGGTGTTGGCGATCGAGATCGCGTGGTAGCGCCACACGCCGTTGTCGAGGTACTGCTCGAGGTCGATCACGCGGTGGCCCATGCCGCCGACGGTGCTCCACACCGTGCCCTGCGCCAGGCCGTGGTGGAAGTGCCACGCCTTCTGCTGCTGGCCGGTGTTGGTGAACAGCAGCGCCGAGAACTTCTCGACCCCGTTGTCGTCCCAGGTCTCGATGTCGACCGGCCGCGCGTTGTTGGCGAAGATCGACTGCACGAGTTCGGCGTAGGTCTTGTCGTGCACGAACAGCCAGCTGGCCTGGTAGGGGCCGGTGTTGCGCACCAGCGAGACCTTCAGGGACATCGGCGACGGCGTCACGACCTCGAAGTTGCTGATCCGGTAGCCCTGCGCCGACCAGGACTGGATGTCGACGGCGCTGGCGTTGACCAGGGTCTGGAACTGGACCGGGACGTTCGACTCGCGGTCGATCTGGGCCGGAACGGCGGCGGTGACGGTGAGCAGGGCGGCGAACAGGAAGTTGCGTTGGCTGGGCATGGGTGAGGGAGTGGTTGGTTCTCGTCTGCCCGTTCCAGCGAAGACCCCGCACGGATCCCCACATGGAATCCTGGGCCGCCGATGGCACCGGCGCATCGGGGGGGGGGAGGGGAAGCACGCCCGCCATTGCGCACTTCCCGGAGATCCCTGGTGCAACCACTCGTGCGGGCCGGTTGCGACGGCAACCGGACGTCGGGTGGGGAGGCCACGACGACGGCGAGCTGCGTTGCACCGGCAACGGCACCGCCGTGTCGCCGACGGGGAGCGCTCGTCGACGGGGCACTCGGCCAGCGGCCCGATCGGCCGCGAAGGTCAGCGCAGCGTGCCGACGCCGCCGTTCGACAGCGAGAACTGCGCCCCGAACTCGAGCGACTGCTGGAACAGCTGCAGGCCCGCGAAGGCCGGGTTGTTCGGGATGGGCAGGCTCCACGACGCGACGCCGGCGACGGTCGGCACGAAGTCGGCGAGGTCCGGAGACGCCAGGGCGGTGCATCCGGGCACGAACTCCGGCAGGAGCAGCGGGAAGTTCAACTGCGTGAGGCCGGTGAGCATGAACTGGAAGCCCGGACCGCAGTTGGTCACGTTCACCGCGAACGTGCCGCCGAGTGCGGGCAGCCCGACGAGTTGCAGTGCCGTCACACCGGCAGGGCCGGCGCAGCCAGTGCCGTACGCGGACCAGGTCGGGCCGACGTCGCGGATCTGGAACGCGGTCAGGTGCGACCGCAGCAGGTTGGTCGCGACCGGGTGCGAGCCGCGCACCAACAGCCAAAGCTGGGTGCCGGTCGTCCACGTGAACGTGCCGGTGCAGTGCGAGCCGAACAGCACGTCGGGCGAGTTCACCGCGGGTGCGTTGTCCGGGTCGCCGTCGAGCAGGCCCGACACCGGTCCCTGGACCAGGGCGCCGAGGTTGTTCACTTCGCCGCCGGTCAGCGTCGCCGCACCGACGCACGAGCTGAGTTCCATCGCGCGGTCGTACAACGCGGCGGTGCCGGTGCCGAGGCGCTGGTCGGTGAACCAGCACTGGATCTCGTAGGTGCCACCGTTCGTCAGCGGCCCCAGGTTGTCGATGCGGATGGCGCCCCAGCCGGTCGGGTTGCCGGTCGCGGGCGCGCTGGTCGCGCGCGCCGACCCGAGCAGTTGGTCGTAGCCGGCGTCGCCGGTCGTCGAACCGTTCAATGCCAGGGTCGACGCATTGGTCCACCCCGACGGCGCGAAGCTGCCGAGGAACGTGACGCCGTTCACGGTCGGCGTCTGGGCTGCACCCGCCGAGTGCAGGTTGCGCGCGACGACCAGGGTGCCGTTGGTGTCGACGTCGGTCGCGGCGATCGTGGGCAGCACGGGGCCCCAGGCGATGGTCTGGGCCGACAGCGGGGTCGCGATGGCGGCGAACAGGAACGGGATGGCGAAGTGGCGCGGCATGTGTGGGTTCTCCCCGGGAGCGGGTGAGGCGGCAAGCGACGCGCCCTCGTCTGCTGGACGGGACAACGCGGATTTCCAGCCGGATTCGTGCGGCGCACACACCGTGGCAGGGCCTGGACGGCGGCGGGGGCCGTCGGCGCCCGATCCCATGGCGGCCACGTGTTGGGGCGGTCGAGTCGCTGCCACTTCGCCGCAAACTGCGCACAAGTCCGCGGGCGCGTGCGCACACCGGCCGCGCGCACCTGCGTCGATACGTGGGATCCTCCGACAGCGCTCGCATCGCCCCGCCGCCATGGACTTCAGCCTCTACTACTTCGCCAACCACGACGGCGACACCGCCGAACGTGCCAAGTACCGCCTGATCCTCGAGAGTGCGACGTGGGCCGACCGCAACGGCTTCACCCGCCTGTGGACGCCGGAGCGCCACTTCCACAGCTTCGGCGGGCTGTCGCCGAATCCGTCCGTGCTGGCCGCCGCCCTCGCCGCGCGCACCGAACGGGTGCAGCTTTGCGCCGGCAGCGTCGTGCTGCCGCTGCACGACCCGATCCGCGTCGCCGAGGAGTGGGCCGTCGTCGACAACCTGTCGGGTGGCCGTGTCGGGCTCGGGGTCGCCTGCGGCTGGGTGCCGAACGACTTCGTGATCGGCGGCAACCAGGACGCGTTCGAGCCGCGCAAGGAAGTGTTCGCGCGCAACATCGACGTGCTGCGCCGCCTCTGGCGCGGCGAGGGCCACCGCGTGCACAACCCGCAGGGCCAGGAAATCGAAGTGCACACGCTGCCGCGGCCGGTGCAACCCGAACTGCCGCTGTGGGTCACCGTGGCCGGCAACCCCGACACGTTCCGCACCGCGGGGCGCCTTGGCGCCAACGTGCTGACGCACCTGCTCGGGCAGACCCTCGACGGGCTGCGCGACAAGATCGCCGAGTACCGCTCGGCGTGGCGTGCGGCCGGACACCCTGGGCGCGGGATCGTCACGCTGATGCTGCACACGTTCGTCGGCGAGGACGACGACGAAGTGCACGACCTGGTCAAGGCGCCGATGAAGCGATACCTGCAGGGCTCGCTGAGCCTCGCCTCGGCGCACCTGTGCTCGGTGCCGTTCCTGCAGCACGCCGAGAACATCGACCTGAGCCGGGCGACCCCGCAGATGGTCGACGACGTGCTCGACGCGTCGTTCGAGAAGTACTTCCACATGAGCGGGCTGTTCGGTTCGCACGCCCGGTGCCTCGACATGGTCGATCGGGTCGAAGCGGCCGACGTCGACGAGATCGCGTGCCTGATCGACTACGGCGTGCCGCCGGACGTCGTGTTGCAGAACCTCGAACACCTCAACGTCGTGCGCATCCTCGCCAATCCGAAACGCCGGCTCGCCCAGGCCTGATCGGGCAGCCGCTCCAGGAATGCGATCGCATCTTGCACCGGGTGCGGTCGAGGCCGGTCGGCGCTGCCGCGGCCGTGATTCAGCGCCACTCGAGGATGGTGCGGGAATCCTCGAAGACGATCCGCACACCGCGGCGGAACCGCCGCACGAGCGCTGCGACCAGCCGTCGCGCCATGTGCATGCCGGTGGTCGTCACGTGCACGCCGTCGTCGCCGTCGACGATCGCCATCACGCGTTCGAGCGGATGGGTCGCCGTCTCGGCGCGTTCGACGTGGCGCAGCAGGCCCCGTACCTCGGGCCACCAACGCTGCAGGTCGCCACACAGAACCAGTTCGTGGGCGGCGACGCCGTCGCGCAGGCGTTCGCATGCCGGGCACAGCACTCGCGGCAGGTCGGCCGGCGCCTGGTCCCAGGTCCAGCGGCCGCGGCACTCGGCGGCGCCGCAGGCAGGACAGACGACCGGGTAGAGCTTGCCTTCGGGCCGGTAGCGGTCGACCCACGTTCGCGCCGTCCGGCGGGCATGGGCGTAGGCGAGACCGCGCGACGATTCGTGATGGTTCATGGAAGCCTCCACGCAGCAGCGGAGCAGCCGGCCCTTCGCAACGCGTCGGCCGTGGTGCGAAGTCGACGTCCAACGCGTGCGGTCATCGTGCACGCTCCCCCGATGCGGGGCTGGCGACGGCGGCGAGTACGTGGCGACGGCGATCAGGCGGTCGCGCCCGGAACGCCGAGCACGTGCTGCAGCAGCCGCGGCAGCCGTTCCCGCCAGCTGTCTTCGTGGTGCACGCCGGCGACTTCCTCGGCGAGCACGTTGCCGTTGCCGCGCGCGCGCAGTTCGTTGAACAGGTCGCGGCAGTGGTCGCGGATCGGGTCGCGTTCGGCCGCGCCGACGTCGGCGGCGATGCGGGCGTGCACCGTGCCCCGTTCGCGCGCGAGCCGGGTCAGGAAGCCGTCGTCGACCCACGCCGACGGCGACAGCGCGATCGCCGCGCCGAACGCGTGCGGCCGCATCAGCGAACCGTAGAGCGCCGAGACGGCGCCGATCGAGAACCCGAACAGGACGCGGTCGCGAGGGGCGTCGGCGATCGGCACGCCGCGCAGGCGTTGGCGGATCGCCGGCACGACCTCGTGTTCGAGCAGGTCGAGGTAGGTGTCGCCGCTGCCGCCGAACGTCGCGTCGCCGTACTTCGCCTGCACCGGCACGTAGTGGTCGGCCCGCGAGCTGGCGTGCGTCGCGATCGCGCAGACCACGGCGGGGCGCACCGCACCGGTGCACAGGAGGCCGTCCATCACCCGATGCAGCTGCAGCGTGCCGTTCTGTTGCCACGGCGGCAGCGTGCGGCTGCGCGCCGGCTCGAACGCCTTGTGGCCGTCGTTGACCAGCACCAATGGCAGCGGTGCATCGCCGCGCAGGGCTCGGGCCGGCACGTAGATGCGCAGCAGGCGCAGGCCGGGCAGGCGGTGGCATTCGAGCAAGGCGTCGTCGATGTCGCCGCGCAGTTCGCGCGGCATCGCCAGCGCGTGGAACTCGGCCCGCGGCGGCAGGCCGGCGAGCTCGGGCGGCAGGTCGTGGGGGTGGCGACAGCCCATCGAGGGCCGGGAGCATATAGATTGCGCCGGTCCGCGGCGAGCCGGTCAGTCGGTGCGCAGCAGCGTGAAGCGGGCAATGCGGAATGGCAGCGGCGTCGTCTCCGGAACCGAGCACGACAGCCGCATGGGGGTCGGGCGCGCCGTCGCCGGAACCAGCCAGGTGTCGCTTTCGGGCGCCGCCGGATCGCCTTCCGGCAGCTGCAGCGTGAGCCGCACGCCCGTCGGCAGGCCAGGGGCTTCGATGCGGTAGCGGCCCGGCGCCAGCAACAGTCCTTCGACGAAGAACGTGCCCGCGCGTCGCACTTCCGCGACCGGCAGGTCGGCCGAGGGATCGTGCACGGCGACCACGCGCGCCTCGAGCAGCCGCGCGCCGGTGGCGACCATTTCGGCTTGTACCCGTTCGGGCGCGACGTCGGTGGCGCCGAGCGCGAACGGCGGCGCATAGGCGTGCAGCCAGAAGCCTGGTACCTCGATCGTGCGCGGCGAGGTGGCGTGTGCGCCGATCCGGCCGTGCAGGTGGGCCCACACGACGACGGCCAGTGGCATCGGGCCGGTCGGCAGCTCGGCGATGCCGCCGTCGAACACGACGAGCCGGTAGTTCGCGCGGAAGCGTTCGCTGGCGAGCATCTCGCGACCACTGCGCCACATCGGCAGCGGCGAGCCCGGCGGCGTCGCGAACAGGACGAGGTCGGGCCGCCGATCCAGCGCGTACGGGCCGTTGCCGCAGTTGTGCGCCGGTACGAAGCCGTGGTCGAGCACGAGCGGCGTCTTCGCGATCGTCGCATCGCACAGGCCGAGCAGGTCGAGGGCCGGCAGGCCGCTGTAGTACGGAACGGCGCCCGCCGCTTCGACGGCGAGCAATGGCTGCGCGTTTGCGAATGCGCGCCCGAGCCATTCGCCGGTGGCCTTGCCGAGCCATTCCCAGGTCGACAGCCGTTGGCTCGGGTGCGTCGGTGCCGCGTGCGCGTCGAAGTGGGCCAGGCCGAGGCAGCCAAGGCCGACGCACCAGGCACCGATGCGGCCGCCGCGGCCTCGTTCCGCCAGCCAGGCGAGGCCGTGGCCGGCGAGCACGGCCAAGGCCGCAAGCGACGGCACCAGGAACCGACCGCGCGGGAACGTGTCGCCGCCGATCGCGGCGACATAGAGCCACCACGCAACGGTGCCGACCACGGCCACGGCGACCAGGGCATTGTGCTTCGGGCTCGCGAACGCGATCACGCCGAGTGCGGCCGGCAGCAGCAGGGCGCGCAGGGCGATGGCGTTGTTCGCGAGGTAGGCGAGCCCGACGGAGAGGCTCGCAGCGTTGGGCGTGACCTTGGCGAATGCCGTGTTGGGCACCCATTCGCCGAAGTAGGCCAGGCGCGCGCCGACCAGGACCGCGACGGCAATGGCGGTGGGGCCGACCAATCGCGCGAGCCGTTGGCTTCGCGACACGCGCCCTGGTCGAGGTGTCGCCAGCAGCGCGACCGCCGCGCCGCACGCGACCCACAACGGTGCATCGCTGCGCAGCCACGAGGCCACGGCGAAGGCGATTCCTGCCCTCAGCCACTGCCGGCGTTCGCCGCGTTCCTCGTCGCTCGCCAGCGCGGCTGCGAGCCGATCCAGGCCAGTCGTCAGCGCCAGCAGCAGCAGTGTGCTTTCGAGACCGCCGATCGACCACGTCGCCAGCATCGTGGTCGCGGCGAGGATGGGAACGGCCAGCAGGCCGGGCCCCGAAGCCGGCAGCAAGCGGCCGCGCAGCAGCAGCGCCAACGTCGCCGCGGCCGCGGCGACGCCGAGGGCGCGCACCGTGCTCACCGCCTCGACGCCCAACGCCCGGAACGCGGCCACCAGCAGCAGCCACAGCGGGTTCGAGAATCCCTCGACCCGTTCGCCGTCGGTCCAGGTCAGACCCAGCCCGGCAGCGAACCGATCCGAGTAGCGCAGCGCGATGAAGGCGTCGTCGACGACGAACGGCCACGCCGTGGTCGCGATGCCGACCCCGAGCGAAGTGACGGCGACGGCGAACACGAGCCAGCGGCAGCTGCGGGCAGAAGGCATCGGGGCTGGACCATACGAGGCGGCGCGGACGCGTTCACCGGCTTCGGCCGCATCAGTTGCCGACGCCGACGGCGAAGCCGGGTGACATCGACACGGCGTTGCCAGGCAGCGCGATCGTCAGGGCCTGGCACCACACGTTCGCACCGAACGGCACCGCCGGCGTGATCGGCAGTGGGATCAATCCGGGATTGGCCGGGCCGCCCAGGCCACTCAGCACGACCAGCGGGTCGGCGAGCATCGTGCAACCCGAGAGGAACGGCAGCAGCAGCCCGCCGTCGAGTGGCAGCGGTGCGGTGCCCGCGAACGTGCAGCGGTTCTCGCCGTAGAGCAGCAGCCAGGCCGAGGGCGCGTTCGGCGTGATGCGCAGCGAGTAGAGCGCGTTGCCGAGGCTCGGGCGGCCGCCGACCGAATCGAGCGTGACGTTGCCGGCGCCACACTGCGTGGTCGAACCGGTCAGGTACGAGCCGTCGCCGGCGCGCGTGCTGGTGGCGAGCAGGGCGATCGCCGCCGGCGGGTACAGCGAACGGCTGAACAGGACTTCGTCCAGGGTGTAGGCGCTGCCGGTGGCGCCGGCGTAGCCGCCGAGCTGCAGTTCGCCACCGGTGAGCACTTGCACGGTGCCGATGTTGGCCTGCGTGAACACCGAGGTGCCGTTCACGTACCAGGTCGCCACGTGTGCAGTGTCGTCGAGCGTGATCGCGATGTGCACCCAGGCGTTCGCCGCCAGCGCCTGGAAGTCGGTGGTCGTGTCCGGCAGCAGCATGTCGGTGACCGGACTGGTTGCGCTGCGCAGGTAGAGGCCGCGGCCAGCCGCGCCGTTGGTGAAGATGCGGAAGCCGCTGCCGGACATGCCGAACAGGTACGACAGCTGGGTCAGGAACGCCTGTTCCTGCCGGGCCCAGAACGCGATCGTGACGTTGCCGGTGAGTGGATCGGTGCTCGGGTTCCAGTTGGTGTCGACCAGGTTGCGCAACGTGGGGGTCTGCTGGCCGGCGGCGAGACCTTCGCCGAAGAAGCCCGGCGAGATGCCGTCGCCGAAGTTCGCGACCAGCGTGCCGTTGCCGACGGTGCTGCCCGGCGCGAAGTTCACGACCTCGTTCGAGCACGCGCCCTCGAACTTGTAGAGCAGGAAGTCTTGCGCCTGGGCGCAGGCGGGGACGGCGAGGGCGAGCGCGCTCGCGAAGGAGAGGATGGGGCGAAGCATGGGGATGGGTTCGGTTGCCCACCGAACGCAAGGCGCGGCCCGGACCCGTCACGAAGTTCGCCGTTCGGACGAACGCGGGCGGGCGTGGTCACCGGCGCGGTTCGGGCAACAGGCAGCCGACCGCCGGCGGATGCGGCGCAGGCACGGCGCGGCCGGCGAGGGCTTCGGTGACGGCGTGGCGCAGGTCGTGCGTGCTGGCCGACGAGCGGTCGAACTCGATGCCGGGTTCTTCCAGGCCTGGTTCGGCCTCGGCCGGGTGCTGGCCGCCGGCGGGCGCAATGGCGAAGCCCGGGTCGCCCTGCAGCGCGCGGCTGCGCTGCGGCCGGACGATGCGCGGGTCGGCGAAGCGTTGCGCGCCCTCGGCAACTGAGACGCCCGAACGTGCATCCCCGGCGGTGGGCGCGGGGTGTTACCGTGCATGGCCGAAATGCCCGAACCGAGCCTTGCCACCGAACTGCAGCGCCATGCGGCGGCGATGCGGCAATTGGCGCGCGACCTGGTCGGCCGCGACAGCGCCGACGACCTGGTCCAGGACACTGCGGTGCGGGCGTTGCGTTCGCCGCCGGCCGTTCGCCAGGGACTGTTCGGCTGGCTGGCGACGGTGATGCGCAACCTGGCGGCGAACCGGCGGCGCGACGACGCGCGGCGGCTGCGGCGGGAACGTGCCAGCGACACGGGCGTAGTCGAGGCGTGCTCGGCGGCCGATCTGGCGATGCGGCGCGACACCGCGCGCGTCGTCACCGAGTCGCTGTGGGCCTTGCCCGAGCCGTACCAGCGAACGCTGGTGCTGCGCTACTTCCAGGGGCTGGCGCCGACGCAGATCGCGGCTGCGACCGGCGTGCCGCTGGCGACGGTGAAGAGCCGGCTGCAGCGTGGCCTCGAACAACTGCGCGCCGACGTGGCGCGCCGCGACGGCCGGGACTGGCGCATGGCGTTGGCGCCGGCGTTCGGGCTCGGGGTTCCGGCGGGGTACTGGCTTCCGTTCTCGGTGGCGTCGATGGGTGCATTCGGCAAGACGGCGGCGTGTGTCGTGGTCGGTTCGCTGGGTTGTCTGTCGTGGTGGATCGGCCGTTCCGAACCGGATGTGGACGTGCCGATCGAAGTGGTGACGTTGCTGGAGCCGAGCGGTGCGCCAGCGAACTCGGCTTTGCCCGCTGCTGGTGAACGCGACCCGGTCGGGCGCGTCGAAGCGACCTCTGCGCGGTCCGAGCCCGACCTCGCGCATGCGTTCGCGCTCGAACTGCAGTGCACCGTGGTCGATCCCGAAGGGGCCCCGGTCGTCGGTGCGCAGGTGGCCGTGGCCCCGCCCGGTGCTGTGCTGGCGACGTGGCCCGTGGCGACGAATGCCGACGGCAAGGTCACGGTGTCGTTCGGCGCGCGCGTGCCGGCCATGGTCTGCGCCGTCGGGCTCGTGCATTCGGGCCAGAAGGCGCTGCAGCAGGTTCGCCTCGAGTCCGGCAAGGCCGCGCACGTGGCGTTCGTCGTCGGGGTGGCGCCGATGCCATTCGCGGTCCGCGTCGATGCGAACGGCGAACAGATCGCCGAGGTGCCGTCGTGTGTCGACAGCGCCACCGACTGTCGCCAGTGCCACCAGCCGTCGATCGGCCCCGACACGTTCGTCGTGCACGGCCAGGTCGCTCCGGGATGGCATCCGGCGGCGGTGTTTCGCGCTGCCGACGCGATCGCCATCCGCAGCGACTTCGCAACGCAGGCCATGCGTTCCGCGAATGCGCTGGCGTTGACCTGGCGTCTGACCGAGCAACCGCAGTCCATTGGTTCCGTCTTGACCGGCCGTGTGTTCGGCGCCGATGGCCGCCCGGTGCGCGCGGTGCGGGTGCTGGCGCAGCGGCTGCCGGCGCGCGACTGGAGTGCCACGGTGCGCACCAAGGCCGACGGCTCGTTCGAACTGGACGGCGTCGCCGATGGCCGGATCGAACTGCGCGTCGGTGGTGGTGCCGAAGGTGCCATGCGCCACGAGGTGACGATCCAAGCCGGCAAGCGCGACCACG
>JAEUHV010000038.1 GCA_016794485.1 Planctomycetota bacterium | reverse complement strand
CCGTTCCAGATCGCGAGCGCCCGGGCTGGCAATCCACCGGCGAGCGTGAAGCTCCCTCCGACCAGGACGTCGCCCGTCGACAGCAGCTCGAGCGTGGTGACCTGTGCGTTGACACCGAGGCCGTTCCACGACCAGGTCGTCCCGTTCCATTCGGCGAGTCGGCCCACGCTCATGCCGTCTGCGAGGGTGAAGACGCCGCCTGCCAGCAGGTTGCCGTTGGGCAACACGAGCAGTGCGGAGACGGCCCCGTTCATGCCCGTGCCCATCGGCGTCCACGCGGCGCCGTTCCAGCACGCGATGTTGGCCGCGGCCACGCCACCGGCGTTGGTGAACTGGCCACCGGCGACGATGTCGCCGTTCGGCAGCCTGGCAAGGCAGGCCACGGCTCCACTGGTGCCGCCGCCGAGCGCGAGCCAGGTCGTGCCGTCGTAGCGAGCGATGTTGTTGGCCACTACCCCGTCGGCCACGACGAAAGAGCCGGCGGCGACGAGGTCACCGTTCGGCATCTCGAGCACGGAGTACACCTGGCCATCGCAACCGCCGGCGGCGGTTCCAGGCAGCCATTGCGGGCTGCACTGCCCGAGCAACGGTGTGCCCGAGCAAAGGAGGGTGAACGCGGCAAACGCGGTGCGCAAGGCACCCCTGGGGTCGTGGGTTCGCATGCTGGCAGTGTCCGGACTCGTGGCCGACCCAGGGATTCCGAGCGCACGGCGCGGTGAGAGGACCGGGGCCGGGCGTGGGCAGCGAAGGCGATAGCCTACGTCGACCCGTCGGCAACACCAACCGGCCGGCCCGTGGCGAATTCGACGACCGGACACGCGGGTGCGGGCTCACCGTGGTGGAGGCGAGCGAACAGGTCCGGCAGCCGGTCGAACGGGACGCGGTCGCGAACGAGCGCGTCGAGGCGATCGTCGCGAAGAAGAGCGAGCACGGCGGCCGTTCGTGCGGCGCGGCCGGCGGCACGGCGTGCCGGCGCGATGGTCGCAACCTGCGACGCGCGCAGCGACTTGCGCCGATGGTGGAAGGTCTCGCCGAGCCGCAGCGAGACCGGCTGGTCGCCGTACCACGACAGGTCGACCACGCGTCCCTCGAAGCCCACGAGATCGATCGCGAATTGCAGGCCGGAGCCGGTGCCGCTGGCGTGCAGCGCACAGGCGAACGCTTCGCGCGGGGCCGCCTCGGGTGCAACGACTTCGGGTTGCCAGGGCAGCGCCGCCGCGAACCTGCGGCGAACCGGGTCCGCCTCGACGAGAGTCGCGCGCACGCCGCATTCGACCGCGAGCACGAACGTGACGAGCAGGCCCACGGCGCCACCGCCGACCACGACAATCCGTTCGCCGGGTGCAGGGGCCGCATCCCAAACGGCGTTGAGCGCGGTCTCGAGGTTCGGGAACAGGGTCGCCCGCGCGTCGGGAACGGCCACGGGCAGGGGCACGCACGCCGCAGCCGCGACCACGGCATCGGCGGTGTGCGGATGCATGGTGAACACGCGTTCGCCAGCGCGCGCGCCGCCGACGACGCGGCCGACGAACGAGTAGCCGTAGAGGATCGGCAGTGCGAACGAGCCTTGCATGCCCGGCACCGCCATCGTCGCGTCCATGGTCGCCGGCACGCGGCCGAGGCCGACCAGCCGTTCGGTGCCCGGACTCACGCCGGTGCAGAGCGCCTGCAGCCGCAGGTCGTCGGGGCCGGCATCGCGCAGCGTCGTGCTTCGCACGCTGCCCCGGCCCGGCGCGTCGGCCCAGTACCCGAGCGTGGCCACGTTCGTCATGGCCGTCGCGCGGACTGCGGCCGACACGACAGCAGCACGTCGCCATCCAGCGTCGCGTGCTGCATCGCGAACGAATGCGCCTTCTGCAGCGTCGCGACCTCGGGCAGGTCGAAGCTCGTGAGGCCCGAGCCGAGCACGATCGGCGCGATGTGCACTTGCAGCAGGTCGAGCGCGTCCTCGGTGAGGAACGACGACAGCGTGCGAGCGCCACCTTCGAGGTAGATCGAGTGCACGCCGCGCCTGGCGAGTTCGGCCAGGATCGTGGCCGGTGGCAGGCCGCCGCAGGGGGCGTCGATGTCGATGCGGCGCACGCCGGCGGGAGCGGGTTCGGTGACGTTCGTGCGTGTCACGACGTCGCAGCCGTGGTCGGTGAAGAGTTGCAGCTGGCGCTTCGTGCGCAGCACGCTGCCGTGGCCGCTCAGCACGATGCGCCGCGGCTGGGGGCCCGGCACGTCGCGAACGGTGAGGCGCGGGTCGTCGCCGAGCGCGGTCGACGCGCCGACCATCACGGCGTCGCACAGGGCCCGCATCCGGTGGGCGTGCCGACGATCGGCGGTGTTGCCGATCCACTGCGGCGAGCGGTTGGCGCAGGCGATGCGGCCGTCCAGGGTCTGCGTGACGTGGCCGACGACGAACACTCCGCCGCGCGCGCGGGCGGCAGCGGCACCGAGCAGGACCGGACCGTAGACCCGCAACAGCGTGAGGACCGCGGCGTCGACCGGTTGCCGCGTGTGCTGGAAGTCCGGCATCCCGTCGTCACGCCAGGCCAGCGTCGAGGCGCGGGCCTGTGCCATCACGTCAGGGCGTGGCACCGGATGGGTGGGCGCAACGACGAATACGACCTGCGTGGCCCCTGCGACCGTCAACGACTCCGTCGCTTCACACGTCCACTCCGTCGCGCGTTCGACGAAGGCGAGATCGCGTACGCCGGCCGACGACAACGACCGCGCCTGCAGCAGGGCGGGCCAGAGGGTGTCGACGGCGAGGGCACAATCCATGCGGGCGGGCGTGGCGAGAGGGCGCGGAGCGTAGCGAAGAAACCGGCGAGCGGGGGGCCCATCGGCCACTTGCCCGCGCAGTAGACTTCCGCCGCGAAATGCCGAGACGTTGGCTCGAATCCTGGGTGCGGCTGCAGGCGGCCATCTGGCTGCCCGTCCTGGTGCTCGCAGCGCTGCGGCCGGGGCAGTTGCCGTCGGAGGCGCGCTGGGCGATCGCCGGCGGCATGGCTGCCTCGTACGGGGTTCTGGTCGTGCGCATGAAGGCCGGCCGCACGGTCGCCGACCTGGTGACGCTCGCGCGCGCCGTCGCGATCCTCGCGGTGGTCGCGGTCGCGGCGGTGCCAGCGACGTGGCCTGCGTTCTTCGTCGCGGTGGCCGCCGTCGCGGCCGATCTCGTGGACGGTGCGGTCGCGCGGCGGTGGGGTGGCGGTCCGTTCGGTGCCGAACTCGACATGGAGACCGACCAGTTCACGGTGTTCGGGTTGGCCGTGCTGGTCGTCGCGGGCGGTGGAGGAGTGCATGCACTCGTGCTGCCGGCGATGAAGTACGCGTTCGTGCTCGCCGCCTGGTGGCTGGCGATCCCGGCGAGCGATCCGAAACCGGTCGCCGGCGACAACCGCCGCGGCCGGATCGTGTGCGCCAGCGTGGTGGTCGCCCTGCTGGCGGCGCTGTGTCCCGAGTGCCCTGCGGCGATGGGCAACCTCGCGGTGGCGGTCGCGGTCGGGCTGTTGGCGTGGTCGTTCGCGGGGGACGCGCGCTGGCTGTGGCGGCATCGCCGGGCGCAGGGGCCGGCATGAACGTCGCCGACGTCGCGGTCCTGTTCGCCTACGGGTCGTTGCTCGTCGAACTCGTCGTGTTTCCGATCCCGAGCGAGGCCAGCACATGGCAGCTGCTCGCCTCGCGCGACGGTGACGCAGCGGTCGGCGCCGCGCTGGTCGCGGCCCGCCGCCGGCCCACCGTCGCGAAGGCCGTGGTCTTCGCCGTGCCCACGATCCTGGGCGTGCTCGCCTGGCTCGTGCCCGGGCTCGCGCTGCTGTGGCCGGCCCTGCGCGAATGCGCGCGCGTTCCCACCGACGGAACGGCGGCGGCGGCGGTCGCCGCGATCGCGATCGGCCGCGGCCTCACGTTCGCGTCGGTGTTGCAGCTGCGGGCCGCGCGGCGGGCGGGCCGCCCGCCGACGGGACTGTTCGCGTGGACGCGCAATCCCGGACTGGTCGGCATGTACGTCTGCTTCGCCGGCCTCGTGCTGGCGTCCGGACTGCCGCTGCTGTGGGCGGCCCTGCCGTTCTACGCCGCCAACATGCACGGCCGCGTGCGGCTCGAGGAAGCGCATCTGCAGGCGCGGCTCGGCGACGTGTGGACGCGCTACAGCGCGGCGGTGCCACGCTATCTGCCGTTCCCCGGACTACGCTGATCCCGTGCCCGCCCCGCCCGTCAGCCAGGCCGAAGTCGCCGCGTGGTTCGATGCCACCTACCGGCAGAAGGGGCTGCGTTATCTGCGTCCCGCGCGCGCCTACCCGATCTTCGTGCAATTGCTCGGGGCGCGCGCCGGCGAGCGCCTGCTCGACGTCGCCTGTGGTGCAGGACTCGTGCTCGCGGCAGCGCGCGAACGCGGCGTGGTGCCCAGTGGCGTCGACCTCAGCGGCGAAGCGATCGCGCTGGCGCAGCGGCTGTTGCCCGGCGTCGACGCGCAGGTCGGCAACGCCGAGCAGTTGCCGTTCGCCGACGGCACCTTCGACCACGTCACGTGCCTCGGCTCGCTGGAACGGTTCCTCGACCGCGAACGAGCGCTGCGCGAGATGGCGCGCGTGGCGAAGCCAACGGCGCGCTTCTGCTTCCTGGTGCGCAACGCGAGCACGTTGGTGTGGCGGTTCTGGCGCGAAGGGCTCGGCCGCCGCGAGGTGCAGGGCCACCAGGACGCCTGCACGCTCGAGCAATGGCGCGAACTGTTCACGCGGACGGGGTTCGCCGTCGAACGCGTGCTGCCCGACCAATGGCCGCGGCAGCGTTGGCGCCAGCTGCTGCCGTGGTGGCGGCCGCGCCCCGGCCGGGCCGAGCCCGTCGCGGGATCGCTGCGGCCGCTGCGTTGGTGCAACGAGCTGGTGTTCGTTCTGCGCCGCGCCGGAGCGCCGCGATGAGTCGGGTGGAGCGGGACGCCATGTACGACGCCCTGGCCCGCTGGCAGTGGCGACGACGACGAGATGCGTCGTCCGACGTCGCGATCGAACTGCGCAAGCGCCTGCGGCCGCGCTCGGCCGCCGATGCGACAGGGCCGGTCGATGGCGGCGCGGGACTCGACCACTGGCTGCGTTCGCTCGCGGAATGGCGCGGCGGCGAGCGGGTGCTGGACCTCGGCTGTGGCTTCGGTGCATCGAGCCTGCGGGCCGCTGCGGCGGGCGCGCGCGCGTGTTTCGGGGTCACACCGAGCCGGTTCCAGGTCGCGAAGGCGCAGGAACTCGCCGCAGCCCGTGGCCTCGCGGCGGTGTGCACGTTCGCGGCGGCCGAGTTCGAACAGGCACCCGCGGGGCCGTTCGATGTGGTGTTCGCGATCGAGTCGCTCGCCCATGCCGAAGATCTCGCCGCGGCGTTGCGCGCGGTGCGGGCGCGGCTCGCGCCGACCGGGGTGCTGCTGTGGCTCGACGATCGGCGCGTCGAAGTCGAGGGGAACGCAGTCGATCCCGATGTGCGCGAACTGGCAGAGTGCTGGGCGTCGCCGCCGTTGCCGGATTCGTCCACCGCGCGCGCGGCTCTCGCTGCGGCCGGCCTGCAGCTCGTGCGCGAAGTCGACCTGACCGACAGGGTGCCGTTCGTGCCGCCGGGAAAGAATCGCTGGCGACGCACTGTGTTGCGTGGCCTCGGTGCGATCGCGCCGACCGCGTCCTGGCGCGCCGTGCTGCGTGCGTTCCGCGGTGGCCTCGCCCTCGAACGCCTCTACGCGCGCGGCGCCTGCCGCTACCTTCTGTGGATGGCCCGTCCCTTCGATCCGACCGCATGAACTGGCGCCGCTGGCTATCGCTCGTGCCGGCCCTGCTGCCGGCAGCGGCGGCGTTCGTGTGGGCCTCGATGGCGTACGCCTGGCCCGAACCCTGGCTCGAACGGGTGCGGGCGGGCGAAGCGACGTGGAGTGCATCGTGGCTCGGTTGCACCGAGTTCGCCGGCGAGCCGATGCACGCGGTCATGCGGCTGCTGTTGCGCGCGGAGCTGGCGTTGCCCGGGGCGACGTTCTGGACCACGGCGTGGCTCGCGGCTGCGGTCGCGTTCTGGACGGTGTGGCTGCTCGCGGAACTGCTGCGGCGTTCGTTCGCACTGGCGCTGCCGGCGCATCGGGTGGCCCTGGCCCTGGTCGGCCTGCGTGTCGCGACGCCGGCGCATGGAGTCGTGTGGCTCGCCGGTGAACGGGTCGGGGCGGTGCTCGCGCCGGCGGCCTTCGTGCTCGCATTGTCGTGGTTGCAGGGACCGGGCCGGTTGCGTACGCGCGCCGTCGGCGCCCTGCTGCTCGCCGTGGTGGCGCCGTTCTGCCACACGAACGGCATCGTCGTCGCGTTCGGCCTGATTCCGGCCCTGTTGGCCGCGGTCGGGCGCGCCGGCAGCACGCGGGCATCGGCGTGGCTCGCGACGGCGGTGTTGCTCGGCAATCTCGCGGCGGCGCTCAGCCTGCGCACCGGCAACGGGTTTGCGCCGACCATGCCCGGCTACGACACGTGGGTCGCGTTCGTCGCGCGCGTCGGTTCGGCCATCGGCGACGTGCTGCCCGGGCTGCGCGCCGACGATGTGGCGCTGGGTGCCGTCGCGTTGGCGGTGTTGCTGGTGCTGCCGCGGGTCGGCGACCGTTCGGGCATCGCCCGCGATCGCGCCGCGCCGTGGTGGAGCTGTGTGTGGTTCGCCCTCGGCGTGCTGGCGCTCGACGTCGTGCGCGGTGGGCCGGCAGCGGCGAGCGACAGCTGGCGCGCGGCGACCTTTGGTGTGTTCCTGCTGCCGATCGGGCTTGGCGGACTGCTGGCCTGTCGCTTCGGCGTCGGTGTCCTGCGCATCGCGGCGGGTGCGTTGTTCGTGCTCGCGGTGCAGGACTGGCAGCGCGGCGTCGAGGACCTCCGGCTCGCGCGCGCGCGCGGCGAGCAGGTCGAAGCGGCGTTGGCCCTGCCGAGAGAGGCTGCGGGAGCGAAGATGGACGTGCTGCGGGATCCGGTGCAGGTCGATCTGGTGCGCGCGCGTGGCTGGGCACCGCCGCCGCTGGACTTCGCGGCAGCGGTCGCCACGGCCCACGACGGCATCGGAACGGGCGCCGTGATCGGCGGCGATGCGAACGGCGTGCGCGGGCACGTTCGCAGCAGCCTGAACCAACCCGGCGTCGCCGCGGTGCTCGTCGTCGATGCCGCGCAACCAGGCGGGTTGCTCGGTGTCGGCTGGCCCGATTTCGCCGCCGCCGGCCGCGACCGCGACGTGCCGTGGACCGCGACGTTCGCTGCACCGCTCGCCGAAGGCCGCCGCGTCGTGGTGCTCGCGTTCCGCCCGCGCCAGGGTTCGTGCGAACGCATCGGTGGCGTGCACGTGCTGCAGCAAGGCCGCCTGGTCGCGGAGGTGCCGCGATGATCCGCTGGCGTCGCTTCGTCGGGCTCATGCTCGGCATCGTGTTCCTGCAAGCGTTGGCGTTGGTGCCGCTGCATGCGACGCACACCTGGGCCGTGGCGATGCCGCGCCTGTCGGCCGATCTGCTGGTGGTCGCCGGTATCGCCGGGATCGGCGCGCTCGCCGGCTGGCCGCGGCTGGCGGCGTACCTCGGTTCGCTGGTCCTCGTCGTCGCGACGCTGTTGCGCAATGCGCTCGAGATCCTGCCGGCGGTGTTCCTGCGGCCGTTCGAACTCGCCGACTTCGCCCAGCTGCCCGGGCTGGTGCATCTGCTGACGGTGAACCGGACCACGAGCCAGCAAGTGCTGCTGTGGAGTGCGATCGGCGGGGCCTTGCTGCTCGCCTTCGTGCTCGCGGCGTGGTCGTTGCGCGCCGTCGCGGCGTGTGCGCTGGTCGGTCGTGGGCGCGGGCTCGCGCTGCTCGTCGTGCAGATCCTGTTGGTCGCGGCGTATCTCGCGCCGGCACGGGCATGGCAACCGTCGGCCTTGTTGCAGGTCGCCGACCTCGCCGTCGGGGAAGTGCGCAATCGGCTCGATCCGGCCCCCGAGGAATCGCGGTTGCGCGCGCGCATCGAGGCCGGCCGCGTCGCGTTGGCGGCCGCCCCGCAGAAGCCCGAGCGCCTCGCCGGCGTGGACGTCTACGTGCTCGTGGTCGAGTCGTACGGGGCCACTTCCCTGCGCCAGCCCGAAGTGGCCGCACACTTCACCGGCCTCTGGCAGACCCTTCGCGGCGAACTGGAGCGAGCCGGGTTCCACGGCATGGTCGGGTTCGCGTCACCGGCCATCATTGGCGGCAGTTCGTGGCTGTCGCACATGGAACTGTTCACCGCGGTGCGCACCGATCGCCAGCGAGTCTGGGAACGCGTGCTGCAGACCGACAACCCGGCGC
Source organism: Planctomycetota bacterium (assembly GCA_016794485.1). Lineage (GTDB taxonomy): Bacteria > Planctomycetota > UBA1135 > UBA1135 > UBA2386 > UBA2386. The sequence continues at coordinate 7,072 of JAEUHV010000038.1, read as the reverse complement.
TGCCGAAGATCCTGCGCGACGCCGGATGGCGCACGGTCGAGGTGATGCCGGCGATGGATCGGCACTGGCCGGAAGGACAGGATTTCTACGGCTTCGATCGCTCCGCGACGCAGCTCGAGATGCCCTACACCGGCCACGTCTACCCGTGGGGCCGCATGCCCGACCAGTTTGCGCTGCACTGGCTGCTGCACAACGAGGTCGCGAAGGTGGAACGGCCGCCGCTGTTCGCTGCGTTCATGTCGGTGTCGAGCCACGCGCCGTGGGCGAAGACGCCGCCGTACGTCGCCGACTGGAACCTCGATGCGAACACGTTCGCCGCCGAACCGAAGTGCCAGCATCCGACGACGTGGCTCGACGTGCCGAGCGGGAAGGGGCTCGTGCCCGCGTACCGCGACGGCCTCGAGTACGCGCTGCGCACCGCGGTCGGATTCACGACGCGACTCACCCGACCGTCGTTGGTGGTGATCCTCGGCGACCACCAGCCACCGATCGGCTGGACGCAGGAGCCCGCCGACCGTTCGTTCGACGTGCCGCTGCACGTGCTGAGCAACCGTCCCGAACTGCTCGCGCCGTGGGGCCAGCACGGCATGGTCGAAGGCTACGTGCCGCCGGCGGGCACGCCGAGCCGTCCGCTCGCCGAGTTCGCACCAGCGCTGCTGAGGAGCTACGCCAAGTGAGCGCAACCCTGCACGTGCGTGGCCTCGCGGCGAGCTACGGCAGCCGTGAACTGTTCCGCGGCCTCGACCTCGTCGTCGCGCCGGGCGACGTCGTCGGCCTCGTCGGTCCGAACGGGGCCGGCAAGTCGACGTTGCTGCGCATCCTCGCCGGCCTGCGCGCGCCCGATGCCGGCAGCGTCGCGCTCGCCCCGCCGACCGGCACCATCGGCTACCTGACACAGGAGCCCGAACGCCTGCCCGGCGAAACCGTGCGTGCGTTCCTGGCGCGCCGCACCGGTGTCGCAGCGGCCGACGCGGCGATGCAACACGCGACCGTCGAACTCGGGGACGGCGTGGCCGGCGCCGACGAACGCTACGCGCACGCGCTCGAGCACTGGCTCGCGCTCGGTGGGGCCGATCTCGACGAGCGCACCGCCGCGGTGCTCGCCGACCTCGGCCTCGGCGTCGACCTCGACCTGCCGATGACGGCGTTGTCGGGCGGCCAGGCGGCGCGGGCCGGCCTCGGGGCCCTGCTGTTGGCGCGCTACGACGCATGGTTGCTCGACGAGCCGACCAACGACCTCGATCTCGACGGGCTCGATCGGCTCGAGGAGTTCGTGCAGGGATTGCAGGCGCCGACGGTGGTGACCAGCCACGACCGCGAGTTCCTCACCCGCACGGTGACCCGCGTCGTCGAGATCGACCGCAGCCTGCAGCGGGTGGTCGCGTACGGCGGTGGCTACGCCGCGTACCTCGAAGAACGTTCCACCACGCGGCGGCACGCGCACGAGGCGTTCGAGCAGTACTCCACCCGCCGCGCCGAGCTCGAAGCGCGGGCGCGGCGGCAGCGCGCCTGGATGGCCAAGGGCGTCAAGAACGCGCGGCGCAAGGCCAAGGACCGCGACAAGATCGGCCGCGCCTACCGCGCCGAGACCAGCGAGCAGCAGGCGGCGAAGGTCAAGCAGACCGAACGCATGATCGAACGGCTCGATGCCGTCGAGGCGCCGCGCAAGGAGTGGAAGCTGCAGTTCACGATCGCCAGCACGGCCCGGCCCGGCGACCTGGTCGCATCGCTGCGCGGGGCCACGGCGCAGCGCGGCACGTTCACGCTCGGGCCGATCGACCTGCAGTTGATGGTGCGCGACCGCGTCGCCGTCACCGGCCCGAACGGCGGCGGCAAGAGCACGTTGCTCGCGATGCTGCTCGGCAAGCTGGCGCCGACGACGGGCACGGCGACGTTGGGCAGCGGCGTCGTGGTCGGCGAGATCGACCAGGCCCGCGCGAAGTTCGTCGGCGAGCACGACGTGCTCACGGCGTTTGGTGCCTGCATGCCGGACCGACCGACCGCCGACGTGCGCACGCTGCTGGCGAAGTTCGGGCTCTACCGCGAGTTCCTCGAACGACCGGCGATGTCGCTGTCGCCCGGCGAGCGCACGCGCGTGGCGATGGCCTTGCTGCAGGCGATCGGCACCAACCTGTTGGTGCTCGACGAACCGACCAACCACCTCGACCTCGAGGCGATCGAACAGCTCGAGCAGGCCCTCGACGCCTGGGACGGCACCGTGCTGCTGGTCACCCACGACCGGCGCATGCTCGACACGGTGCGGCTCACGCGCCGCTGGCATGTCGAGGACGGCACCGTGCGCGAGATCGCGGCCGACTGAGCGAACCGCGCTGTCGTTCCTTGGCCGGAACAACCCGGAAGCCGATTGCGGGTGGCTGCCCCGAAGTCGGGTGCGGCACGTATGTTGTCTTGCCCGCTGCATGCGCCCTCACTCCCTTGCCCCTGGTGTCGTGTTCCTGGCAGCCGTGTGGCTCGCGCCTGTGGCCGTGGCCCAGTGCGCGCCGCAGTGGGCGCCCGGCTTCGGCTGCCCCGGCGTGAACTCGGTCGTCGCGGCGCTCGCGCATTGGGATCCCGATGGAACGGGACCGGCTCCGGCGGTCGTCGCGATCGGCGGCGGCTTCCAGTTGGCCGGGACCACGCCGGCCCCCGGCGTCGCGACCTGGAGCCCTTCGACCGGGTCGTTTGCACCGCTGCCTGCACCTCCTGCTTCGCCGAACGCGGCCTTGGAGGTGTACGCGTTGGCGGCGATGCCGAACGGCGCTCTCGCGGTCGGCTACTACGACTGGTCGGTTCCTGCTGGTCATGTCGCCCTGTGGAACGGCACGCAGTGGACTGGGCTCGGGGCCGCGTTCGACGAACGCCCGGTCGACTTGCATGTGCGGCCGAACGGCGAGCTGCTGGTGGCCGGGTTGTTCAACAACTGCGGCGGCGTTCCTCTGGCGGGCCTCGCGCGTTGGAACGGCGCGTCGTGGCAGGCCGTCGGCGGTGGCCTCGACGGTCCGGTCTTCGGCACCACGGACGACGTCAATGGTGACCTGCTGGTGTGCGGTGCGTTCACGACTGCGGGCGGGGTCGCAACGAATGGCGTGGCGCGCTGGAACGGCGGCGCGTGGTCGGCGGTCGGGGGGACCGTGCCCACACCCAATGCGCTCGCGGTGAGCGCCGGCCGCATGTTCGCGGCCACGTTCCAGGGCTTCTACGAACTGGTCGCCGGCACCTGGAGCCAGGTCCCGGGCCTGTCCGCGACTCCGTTCCCGCAGGCGCAGTTGCAGACTGCGGTGCGTCTGGCCAACGGCAACATCCTGGTCGGTGGCATCCTGTCTGCCGCCGGTGGCACAGCGACGCACCAGGTGGCGGTGTTCGATCCGGTCGGCAACACCTGGAGCACCCTCGGCGCCGGTGTCGGCCAGTACATGCTGTCGGCGCGGCCGGCGGTCGTGGATCTCGCCAACGGCAACCTGCTCGTCGGCGGTGCGTTCACGGTTGCGGGAGGCGTACCGGTCGCGAACCTGGCGCGCTGGAACGGCAGCCAGTGGTCGGCTCTCGCCGACGGGCCTGCCGAGCAGCCGGTGTGCGCCGTCGCGATCGACGACACCCGGTTCGTGGTCGGTGGCACGTTCACCGGCATGGGCAACGTGCCCGCCGCCAACGTCGCCGAATGGAACGGCAGCGCGTGGGGCCCGCTCGGCACCGGCCTCGGCGGTCCGGTCCAAGACCTCGTGCGCATGCCGAACGGCGACCTCATCGCCACGGGTGCGTTCGCGACGACCGGCAGTGGTGCGGTGGCCCGCGGCATCGCGCGCTGGAACGGCGGCACCTGGAGCGAGCTCGGCGGTGGCTTGCAGTACTTCTCCGGTGCCGGTGGCGGCACGGAATTGCTCGTTCGCGCCAACGGCGATCTGGTCGTCGTCGGCACGTTCACCGGGGCCGGTGGGGCTCCGTTCGCCAACATCGCGGTATGGAACGGTTCGACCTGGTCGGGATTGGGAGGGGGCCTGCCGCAAGGTGCGGCGAAGGTCGTCGAGACGGACGGTGGTGACCTGCTCGTGGCGATCGCCTCTTCCCCAGGCTCCGTGTACCGGTGGAATGGCTCGTCGTGGTCGATCGCGTGGTCGCTGCAGCTCAACGAGTCGATCGTCGACATCGCGGCGTTGCCCGACGGTGGCATGGTGATCGCCGGCACCAGGTCGCTGTTCTACGGCACCAACTCGCGCGGGGTGCTCGAGTACATCGGCGCGTCGTCGTACCTGCGACTGGAGACGCTCGAGAACCGTTCGTATCTGACCGGGCTCGTGCCGTTGCCCGGCGGCGACGTGCTCGTGTCCGGCGGCTTCGGCAGCCTGGCGATTCCCTCCGGGCCAGTTGTCGCCACGGCCAACCAGGGCTGCGTGCGCCTCGCGGCATCCGGCCTGTTCGTGCCGGCCCCGGCCATGGGCTACGGCCAAGACGCCGCGGCGTTCCCGAACGGCGATCGCCTGGTCGTCGGTGGGTTGTGGGGCTCGGGCGTGCACTTCGTCGGCCGCCTGACCACGCCGTGTCCCGCGACCGCGTCGGCGACCGGTGCCGGCTGCTCGGGCAGCGGCGGCGCGAACGTGCTCACCGCGCGCGAACTGCCGTGGCTCGGCGGGTGGTGCACGTCGGTCGCCACCGGCATGCCGGCGCAGGGCCTGGCGCTCGAGGTGCGCGGTCTCGGCACCGCGACGACCCCGCTCGCTTCGATCCTGCCGCAGGGCCAGCCCGGTTGCTCGCTGCTGGTCACGCCCGACCTGCTCACTGCCTACGTTCCGAACGGTGGCAGCGTCGCGGTGTCGTTCGCGATCCCGAACGTGGCCGCGCTGGTCGGCGCGTCGCTGCACCAGCAGGTCGTGGCACTCGAGATCGCGGCGGGCGGTGTGATCACCGCGCTCACCGCAACGAACGGGCTGTCGCTCACGATCGGCGCGTTCTGATCGCTGCGCGACGGCCGCGAGTCGCACTCACAGGTGCGACCACGGGATCGCCGTCACCCGATCGGTCAGCTGCTGCGGCCGCTCGCACCGGCAGACGACCAGGCCGCGTTTGGCGCGGTCACCGAACCGGTCGAGGAACAACTCGACGTGGCGAGCATCCTCCGGACGCGGTCGTTCGGTCCACTTGACCTCGATCGGCACGTCGGCGCGCGGCCCTTCGAACACGAAGTCGACCTCCACGCCGTCCACCGTGCGCCAGAACGTGACGCGATGGCCGCGCCCGAGGTGGTCGGCACGCGCGAGCAGTTCCTGCGCAACCCAATGCTCGAGCAGCGGCCCGCCCTGGCTCTGCAGCAGTTCGCTCGTCGGCGGCAGTTGCGCTGCCGCGTTGCGAACGCCGAGATCGAACCAATAGAACCGCGGTGTCGTCAGCACGCGCTTGCGCGACGGGTGGCCGTAGGCGGCCATCCAGTGGCCGACGAACGTGTCCACGAGCACCTGGTAGTGGCTCTTCAGCGTGCTGGCCGGCACACCACTCTCCTGCGACAGCTTGGCGAGGTTGGTCACCTGGCCGGACTCGAGTGCCGCAAGGCGCAAGAACACCTGGAACGGGCCCAGGTCGCGCACCAGCGCTTCACGCCGCACTTCTTCTTCGACGTAGGTGGCGACGTAGGCATCCAGTGTCGCCGTGGCCGATGCCGTCGACTCCATGCGCACGCCCGGCAGGCTGCCGAACAGGAGTTGGCGCTGCAGACTTTGCTGCCGGAACGGCGGAGGCACTCGCTTGCCCTTCGACGTCGCCGCGCGTGGCTCGGCGATCGCGAGGTCCTCGCCGCCTTCCTCCCAGCGGGTGATGGGGTGGATGCGGAACAGGTGGCTGCGCCCCGGCAGCAGATTGGCGGCCCCCGCGCGCAGGCGGCGCGCCGAACTGCCGGTCAGGAAGAACCGCCAGCGCCCCGGAGCCGAGTCGTAGAGGGACTGCACCTCCTCCAGCAGTGCTGGCACTTTCTGGATCTCGTCGACGACGATCACCTGCTTCTGCTTTGGCAGTGCGCGTACTTCGCGACCGAATCGGGCCGGGTCGCTCTCGAGCTGACGCCGCAATGCGGTGTCCTGCAGGTCGAAGAGTTGGGCCGGTTCGGACTGTTGCAGCACCTGGCGAAGCAAGGCGGTCTTGCCGGTCTGACGCGCTCCGAACAGGAGACGGACCTTCTCGCGGGAGGTCGGGCCGAGCAGGGCATTCAGGAGGCTGCGATGAAAGAACATGTCGCCGTGGATAATACCAGAAAATCCACATCGACCTGTGGATTCTACGGTCGCTTGTTTCGGCGCCGCCGGGGCGAAACCATGAGCTCACGCGGTGGCTGCGAGCGAACGGGTCGTGCCGCCGCCAGTCGCCTGGCGGGGACGATCGGGCCAACCGACCGTGGAGCGCAGCGGCGCCAGCGGCGCCGCGCGAGCATCACTCGAACTTGGCCTGGCGCGCCATGCGCTTCCGGATGATGTCGATGCGCTCGAGCTGGCCGCGCGCCGGGAAGCGTTCGTAGAAACCTTCGCGGCGGAACTCGGGCGTCATCTCGGCGATCGGCTTGAAGCGACTCTCGAGCAGCTTCACCAGGTCCGGGCCCGGCATCACCGTCGCGTCCATGCGCGCGGCGACGTCGCCGGAGAGGCGCAGCATCGCTTCGATCGTGACGTCGCGCGTCACCATGAAGTTCTTGTTGTCGCCCCACGCGGCGCCGAACGCGGTGCGCAACGCCTTCAGCGTGTCGCGGATCAGGCCGTAGCCCCGGTCCTTGCTCCAGCCGCGTCCGTCCTTGAAGCGGTGTTGCGCGTCCTTGCGGCCGATCAGCCGCAAGGCCTCGCCGAAGATCTGCGCCTGGTTGATCCACATCTCCTGGTGCGAGCGGCCGCCCAGCATGTTGATGTGGTACTGCAGCGGGCTGTCGTCCTCCTCATAGCAGGCACGCACCAGCGACGCGGCGTACTTCTTCTCCGGGTCGGTGCCCCACTCGATGCGCTCGTACAGGTCGATCAGGTGCGACTTGTTGATGCGCGTGTGCGTGCTGTTGATCACGACGAACATCTCGGTCGCGAAGTCGGCGGTCTTGCCGTCGAAGATC
>JAEUHV010000036.1 GCA_016794485.1 Planctomycetota bacterium | reverse complement strand
AACGAGCCGCGCTACGCCAACCTGAAGGGCATCATGGCGGCGAAGAAGAAGCCGTTCGTCGAGCAGCCCGCCCAGCTCGGCAGCAAGGCGATGGAGATCGTCGCGCTGACGCTGCCGCCGGCGCGCGCCGCCGGCAAGATCGTCGGCACCGGCGCCGACGCCGTTCCCGCACTGGTCGCCGCCCTGCGCGAGATCAAGGCCCTCTGAACCCACCCACGGAGAACTCCCATGAGCAACATCGTCGTCGTCGCTGAAGTCCGTGGTGGTGCGTGCAAGCGCCCCTCGCTCGAAGCCGTCACCGCCGCCCTGCAGCTCGCGGCCGCGTCCGGCGCCAAGGTCGCCGTCATCGCCTGCGGTTCGGGTCTCGATGCCGCCTGCGCCGAACTCGGCAAGAGCGGAGCGCACAAGGTCGTCGCCATCGACGGCCCGTCGTTCGCCAACTACTCGGGTGACGCCTACGCCAAGGCGATCGCCGACCAGTGCAAGGCGCTCGCCGCCTCGGCCGTGCTGATGGCGCACACCGCGATGGGCAAGGACCTGCTGCCGCGCGTCTCGGCGCTGCTCGACACCGGCATCGTGACCGACGTCGTCGCGGTCGGCTTCGAGGGCGGGGCGTTCACCGCGAAGAAGCCGGTGTTCGCCGGCAAGGCGACGCTGGCCGTGCGCGCCGCCAAGTCCCCGTTTACCGCGACGCTGCGGCCGAACAACTTCGCCGCGGCCAGCGGCGGTGCCGGCGCCGAGGTGCAGAAGGTCGCGGCCCCGGGCGGCGACCTGCTGTCGGTGGTGAAGGAGATCGTCGCGTCGGGCGGCGGCAAGACGCCGCTGCAGGAGGCGAAGGTCGTCGTCGCCGGCGGCCGCGGCCTCAAGGAGGCGCAGCACTTCAAGATGATCGAGGACCTCGCCGCGGCGTTCGGGCCGGGTGTGGCCGCGGTCGGCGCCTCGCGCGCGATCGTCGACGCCGGCTGGCGTCCGCACAGCGAACAGGTCGGCCAGACCGGCAAGGTCGTCGCCCCGCCGCTCTACTTCGCGATCGGCATCAGCGGTGCCATCCAGCACATCGCCGGCATGCGCACCGCGCGCACGATCGTCGCGATCAACAAGGACGCCGACGCGCCGATCTTCAAGATCGCCGACTTCGGCATCGTCGGTGACGCGTTCGAAGTCGTGCCGGCCCTGACCAAGGCGATCGCCGCGATCGTCGGCGCCAAGTGACGCTCAAGGCCGGCATCGTCGGGCTGCCCAACGTCGGCAAGTCGACGTTGTTCAACGCCGTCACGCGCACGCGCAAGGCCCAGGCGGCGAACTACCCGTTCTGCACCATCGATCCGAACGTCGGCGTCGTCACCGTGCCAGACGACCGCCTCTACGTGCTGCAGAAGATCGCCAAGACCGGCGTGGTGATCCCGGCGACGATCGAGTTCGTCGACATCGCCGGGTTGGTGAAGGGCGCGGCGACGGGCGAAGGGCTCGGCAACAAGTTCCTCAGCCACATCCGCGAGGTGAACGCGATCGTGCAGGTCGTGCGCTGCTTCGAGGACGTGGACATCCACCACGTCGCCGGCAGCGTCGATCCGGTGCGCGACATCGAGGTCATCACGACCGAACTGGTGCTCGCCGACCTCGAATCGGTCGAGAAGCGCATCGACCGGCAGGGCAAGCAGGCCAAGCGCGGCGACAAGGAAGCGATCGCCGAGATGCCGGTGCTGCAGAAGGTCCTGCCGGTGCTCAACGCCGGCAAGCCGGCCCTGCTCGTCGAGCTGAACGACGAAGAGAAGGCGATCGCGAAGAACTTCCAGCTGCTGACCGACAAGCCGACGATCTTCGCGTGCAACGTGAAGGACGATCAGCTGGCGACCGCGGAGCAGAACCCGTACGTGCAGAAGGTTCGCGAGTACGCCAAGACCCACCTCGCCTGCGAGGCGGTGGTGATCTCGGCGCAGATCGAGAGCGACCTGGTCGACCTCGAACCGGCTGACGCGAAGGCGTTCCTGAAGGACCTCGGCGTCGACGAGTCGGGCGTTGGCTCGCTGATCCGCGCCACCTACCACCTGCTCGGCCTGCGCACCTATTTCACCGCCGGCGAGAAGGAAGTGCGCGCCTGGACGATCCGTGCCGGCGACACCGCGCCGAAGGCTGCGGGCGTCATCCACAGCGACTTCGAACGCGGCTTCATCAAGGCCGAGACCGTCGCCTACCAGGACCTGGTGGCGACCGGCAGCGTCGCCGCGGCGCGCGAAAAAGGCCTCTACCGGATCGAGGGCAAGGAATACGTCGTCAAGGACGGCGACGTGCTGCTGTTCAAGTTCAACGTCTGACGCGCACGGCGCGCGTCAGTGCGGGTTGTCGCAGTGGGTGCAGAGGACCTGGATCCACTGCCCACCCTCGCCGACCTCGGGGAAGAACCACGTGTAGCCGCGGCCGCAGTGCGCCGCGAACTTGGTCGTCACGTCCGGTTCTTCGGCAAGCCAGGTGACCGACTCCTCGCCACTCGGCGAGAAGATCCACGTCTCCCACGCGTCCGGGCCTTCGAGCGGGGTGATGAAGTGCCAATGCACCGTGATCTCGCAACCGGACACCTCCTCGCACGGAGGATTCGCCGCGGTGCACGAGCCGTCGACGCTGCCCGGCAGGAACTCGACGACGAACAGGCCACCGCCCGGCGCCGGCGGGGCGATGTAGCCGTATTCGCAGGCACACGGGTCGGTCGCGGGCGCGACCACGGTCGCGGGCGCGTGCGTCGGCAGCGGCGCCGGCGGGCCGACGCCCGACACCGCAAACGGCGCCAGGAAGAGCGGGAGGAGGGAACCGAGCGTTCTCATGTGGGCAACCTCGAAAGGGAGTTCACGATCGATCAGCCGAGGGAGGATGTGGGATCAGCGGAGGGCGCCGTGGGAACGCAGGACGTGCGTGGCCGCATCGGTCTGGGCTTGTTGCAGCTCGCGCAATCTGGCGACGTGGCCGTCGAACTCGGCGTCTTCGCCGGGACTGACGCGCACCAGGTAGACGCCGTCCGGCCCCGAAACGTGCACCATGCTGTCGGGCCCGGTCAGCGATTCGCGCGGGACCTTCTGGAACGTGCCCGGCTCGCCGATGCGCTCGCGTTGCTGCTTCTTCACCGCGTAGTCGAACAGGCGCTTGCCGCGTTTGGTCTGGGCCCGCTTCAGTTCGCGCTCGTAGGTCTTGACGACGTCGAGAAGTTCGGTCCACATCGCTCGCGTGCCGACCGGCTGCCGCGGCAACTCGACGCCGATCGCCGTGGCCGCATCGCGCAGCGAGCCGTACCGGCTCCGTTCGATCACGTCGGGCGTGTACGCCACGAACTCTTCGAGGCGATCGTCCTCGGCCGCGTCTTCCGCTGCGGCCATCGCTTCGAGCAGTTCCAGATCGAGGGCTTCGCGGTTGGAATCGGCTGCCGCCGGCAGTGGGTCCGTGCTGGCCGCCTTGGCTTCCTCCGTCGACACCACGGGCGCCACAACTTCGACGCGCGGCGTCAACGACATGGACACGGTCCATCCCAGTGCGCCGAGGGCGACCAACGCCACAACCAACGGTACGGACTCGACTCGCTTCGCGTTCGGCATGGGCAACTCCTCACCAACGAACCTAGAACTGCCCATCCGGATCGACAAGGGGGGGGCGCCGCGGGCGCCGTCGATCAATCCTCGCCAGGTTCGATGCCTTGCCTGCCAGACCAGGCCGCGAACTCCGCAGCTTCACGCCATGGGTCGAGTGCGGACGGTGCGACCTCCCGGTGGTAGCGGCGGAACGCCTCGGTGAAGCCACGGCCGTCGCGCTCGAACCACTCGGCCGCGGCGCGCGATGCATTCATGAGCCGTTGGAACCGCAGCTTCGCAACCAGCAATGCCGCCAGGCGCAAGCCGTCGGCGTCGATTGCAGACAGCATCGGATCGGCCCCCGGTGCGGTGCATGCCGCCGACAACGCCACGCCGGGATCGGCTGCCAGCAGCAGATCTGCGAGGGCTCCCTGAAAGTGCGCGAGTTGCTCGCGGTTCATCGCAGCACCTCGCGGATGCGCCGCAGTTCGCTGCGGATCGTCGCGACGTCGTCCGGGCCCACCGTGCCTTCCATGCGTTCGAGCGTGACGCCGCGCAGGTTCGGGCAGCGACGCCACCACCGCTCGAAGAGTCGCCAGACTTCCTCGGGCACCGCGTGGTCGTGGCTGTCGAGCCGCATCGTTCGCCCGGCCGGCAACCACTGCGGCTGCGACATCTCGCCTCCGGACAGGTGGATCTCGACCACGCGCGACGTGTCGAGGCGCGCGAGCCAGGCCTCGGGATCCTGGCCGACGTTCTGTGCCATCGTGAACACGTTGTGCAGGTCGAGCAGCAGGTGCGTGCGCTTCGCCCGCAGGACGTCGGCGAGGAACGCGGGCTCGTCGAGCCAGTCGCCGAGCAGGAAGTAGAACACGCTGTTCTCGACGCCGACGTCCGGCACGACCTGCTGCAGTTCGACGAGCCGTTCGCGCACGACCTGGGCCATCGCCGGGACCATCGGCAGCGCGATCGGCAACGCCACCGCACGTTGGTCGAGCACGGCGGCACCGAGATGGTCGGTCAGCCATTCGAACGAGAACGCGGCGTGGTCGGCGGCGATGCGGCGTTGCCACTCCTGTTGGCGAGGACGATCGCGCGCATCGACCGTGCCGAAGCTTCCGTGCACGGCGTGGCCGACGAACGGCTTGCCGGCCGCGGCCCCGATGCGCAGGAACTCGTGGTGGAATCCGTTCGGCACCCAAT
>JAEUHV010000033.1 GCA_016794485.1 Planctomycetota bacterium | reverse complement strand
CGAACAGCTTCTGGTAGCCCTTCACCTGGTCGAGCGGCGCGAACGGGTGGATCTGGCCGAAGCCCGGCAGCGACACCGGGTACATCTCGGTGGTCGCGTTCAGCTTCATCGTGCACGAGCCGAGCGGGATCATCGACGTCGTCAGCGACAGGTCCTTCGCTTGCAGGCGGTGGATGTAGCGCAGCAGTTCGTGCTCGGCACGGAAGCGGTGGAACGTCGGGTGCGTCAGGTAGCCGCTGGTGCGCGCCAGCGCGCCGAGTTCGGGGGCCGGCTGGTCGATGCGCAACTGCAGCGGGCTGCCGCCGAACGCCGCGAACAGGTCGTGCAGGTCCTGGGTGTCGACGGTTTCGTCGAGGGTCACACCGAGGCTGCCGTCACCGAAGTCGCGCAGGTTGATGCCCTTGTGCAGCGCTGCCGCCAGCGTCTTCTGGGTGCCGTCCTTGGGCCACACGCGCAGCGTGTCGAAGCGGGCGCCGTCCTGCACGCGGTGGCCGATCGCGGCGAGGCCGTGCGCGAGGCACGCAGTCTGCGCGCGCACGCGTTCGGCGATGGCGCGCAGGCCTTCGGGGCCGTGGTAGACGGCATACATGCTCGCCATCACGGCGAGCAGCACCTGCGCGGTGCAGATGTTCGAGGTCGCCTTCTCGCGGCGGATGTGCTGTTCGCGCGTGCCGAGTGCCAGGCGCATCGCCGGCTTGCCGGTCGCATCGATCGAGAGACCGACGATGCGGCCCGGGATCTGCCGCTGGAACTCCTTCTTGGTCGCCATGAACGCGGCGTGCGGGCCGCCGTAGCCCATCGGCACGCCGAAGCGCTGCGAACTGCCGACGACGACGTCGGCACCCATCTCGCCCGGGGGCTTCAGCACCGTGAGCGCGAGCAGGTCGGCGGTGCAGGTCGCGAACGCGCCGGCGGCGTGGATGCGCGCAATCGTCGGCTCGAGGTCGTCGATGCGGCCGTCGCTGCCCGGGTAGTGCAGCAAGGCACCGAAGTGCTGCTTGCCGAAGCTGGCGGCGCGGTGGTCGCCGACCTGGACCTCGATGCCGAGCGGCTCGGCGCGTTGCCGGACCACGGCCAGGGTCTGCGGGTGGCAGTTGACGTCGACGAAGAACGTGTTCGCGCTGTCGTTTCCGTGCAGACGGTGGCACATCGTCATCGCCTCGGCGGCGGCGGTGCCTTCGTCGAGCAGCGAGCTGTTCGCGACCTGCATGCCGGTCAGGTCCAGCACCAGTGTCTGGTAGTTCAGCAGGGCCTCCATGCGGCCCTGCGAGATCTCGGCCTGGTAGGGGGTGTACTGCGTGTACCAGCCCGGGTTCTCCAGGATGTTGCGCTGGATCACGGCGGGGGTCAGCGTGCCGTGGTAGCCCATGCCGAGGTAGCTGCGCAGCACCTTGTTCTCGGCCGCCAGCGCGGTCAGTTCGGCCAGCGCGTCGCGTTCGCTCTTGGCGGCCGGGGTCGCCAGTTCGCCACGCCAGCGGATCGAGCCGGGGATCGCCTTGTGGGTCAGGTCGTCGAGCGACGTGCAGCCCAGGGCAGCCAGGATCTGCGTCAGTTCCTGCTCGCGGGGGCCCAGGTGGCGGGACGCGAAGTTGTCGTGGCGGGGGAAACCGGTGGGGGTGCTGGCCATGGAATGGAGGACGGACGGGTGCTACCCGGACGTCAGGGGGAAGAGGTATAGGGAGACGTGCCAGCCGGTTGAAGGGTCCAATCGCCCCGGTCGCGCCGGCCCTGGCGGCGTGGTAGTGGTGCGGCGCATGACCACTGTCCCGCCACCGGCCGCGTTGCGCGCCGCGTTCGACCGCGACGGCTTCGTCGGGCCGGTCGACGTCCTGGCTCCCGCCGAAGTGGTGCGGGTGCGGGCCGCGGTGGCCGAGGTCATGGCCGACCTCGAGCGGCACCGCGCCAACCTCTACGAGGTCGAGCAGGCCTACACCGAACGGCCCGGCGAGGTCGTGTGCCACTTCCTGGGCGGCTGGCGGGTACATCCGGTGCTGCGTGCACTCGTCGCCGACGCCCGGATCGCCGCGCCGTGTGCCGCCCTTCTCGGCGTCGACGCGCTGCGGTTCTGGCACGACCAGGTGTTCGCCAAGCCGCCGCGGCATCCCGGCGTGGTGCCCTGGCACCAGGACTACTCGTACTGGACGCGCACGGCGCCGGCCTGCCACATCACGCTGAACCTGATGCTCGACGATGCCGACGAGCACAACGGCTGCCTGCAGTTCGTGCCGGGCAGCCATCGCTGGGGCCTCCTGCCGAAGCTGCCGTTCGACGCGCCGCTCGATGCGGTGCGAGCGCACCTGCCGCCGGAGGCGGAGTGGCGGCCTTTGCCGGTGCCGGTGCGCGCGGGGCAGGCGACGATCCACCACAGCCACGTGCTGCACGGCAGCGACGCCAACCGTTCGGATCGGTGGCGACGCGCGGTCGTGCTGAACTACATGGGCGCGCACGTGCGCGTCGCCGATGGGGCGGTACCGCTGTTGCGCGGCGTGCCGCTCATCCCGACCGGAGCGATCGTCGAAGGCGAGTCGTTTCCGATCGTGTGGCGCCGCCGCCCCGAGTGTGGCGGTCAGTAGGCGCCGACCGTCGCCAACAAGGCGTTGCTGGCGAACACGCCCGAGAGCGTGCCTGAGCTGAACTCGAACGGCAGATGCTGCATCGCGAGCGACAGGCCGGCCAGCGCCGGCACGTTCGGCACCGGCCATTGGGAATCGGCGACGCCACCGTTCACCACCACCACGTCGAGCAAGACGACGTCCAGCAGCAGATCGCAGCCCGGTTGGCCTTCGGGCAGCAACCACGACAACTGCGTCGGCCAGCCCGGGAAGCCGACCAGCTGCAGGACGAAGGGGGCCCCGATGGGCATGCCGGTGCCGCGCGCACGCCAGGTCGACCCGAGCCACGGCCGCGACTGGGCGGTGAGTTGCACCAGCCCGCCGCTGCCTTGGCAGCCGTTGCCGTACGGGACCTGGGCCGAGGGACAGGTCGTGGCGAGGCGTTGCAGGAACGGTGAGGCGACGTCGCCCAGGTTTGGCGACGACCGCGTGAACTGACCGCCGCAGACGATGTGGTCTTCGCCGTCGACCGCGAGCGCTTCGATGCGGCCGCCCAGCACGCTGGCCCACGGCGTCACCGACGAGCCGTCGAACCGCAGGACCTTGGCCTCCTGGGCAGGACCACCCTGGGCGTTGGTGACGAGCACGCTGCCGTCCGGCAGGCCACACATGCGGTTCACGCCGAGTGGTCCGTACTGCGCAAGCCACTGGGTTCCGTCCCACTGGAACAGCCCCGAGCCGCCCGAGGCGCACACGAGTCCCGACGGCGACTCGAGGATCTGACCGACGAATCCTGGCACGCCACTGCCCATCGGGCCCCATGCCGTCCCGGTGAACTCGGCGACGTGGGTTGCGGCCTGGCCGTCGACCATGGTGAACACGCCGCCGGCCAGCACGCGGCCGTTGGTGCGCACGGTGAACTGCTCGACGCCGCCGTTGAACGATCCGAACGGATGGAACTGGCTGCCGTCCCAGCGGGCGGCGTTGCCGACCGCCACACCGTCGGCCGTGGTGAAGTAACCGCCTGCGAGCAAGTCGCCGTTCGGCAGCACGGCGAGCGTGTGCACGTAGGCGTTGGTGCCACTGCCGAACGCGTGCCAGTTCGTGCCGTCCCAGCGGGCGAGGTTGCTGCACGGCAGGCCGCCTGCGGTCTGGAACGAACCGCCGACGACGAGGTCGCCGTTCGGCAGCCGCGCGAGGGCGATTGCGCCGGCGTCGAGGCCGCTGCCGAGGGCGAACCACTGGCCGTTGCTGTGTCGGGCGATGCGCCGGCAGCGGGCCCCGTTGGCGTCGGGCAGGTCGAGGAAGTCGCCGGCCACGATCAGGTCGCCGTTCGGCAGCGGCAGCACGGCCCGCACGGGCTGGTTGAGTCCGATGCCGAACGGGCTCCAGAAGGTGCCATCCCAGTTCGCCAGGTTGGCGACGCCGGTGTTGCCCGCGCGCCAGAAGTTGCCGCCGACGACGATGCCGCCGTTGGCGCCGTCGACGATCGACGCAACGCTCGGGCCGAAGCCGATGTCGACGCCGGCCCCGACGGCCGACCACGTGGTCCCGTCGAAGCGCGCGATGCGGTTGCAGGCCAGGCCCTCGAACACCGTGAAGCCGCCGCCGACGTACAGGTCACCGTTCGGCGCAACGTGCAACGCGGCTCCGGCGGAGCCTTGCGAGGTCAACGACGACCAGACGCCGGAACTGAGGCGATAGATGCCGACGTTCGGTTGGCCGGCGGCGACGTAGAGATCGCCGTTTTGGGCCACCACCGAGGCGAACACGCCCCCTGGCGCGCCGGGCACGAACGACACCGTGTTGCCGCTGACCGTCGCCAGTCCGCCACTGCCCGTGGGGTGGATCAAGTTGCCGCCGACCAAGAGGTCGCCGTTCGCCAGGGTGGCGAGCGTGCTCACTTCGGTGCCGAAGTCGAAACCCAACGGGCTCCAACCCGCGGCCGTGTGGCGCGCCAACCCCGCGCACGGCACGCCATCGATGAAGCTGAACAGGCCCCCGACCACGGGTTCGCCGTTGGGCAGGATCGTCATCGCGGCGACCGCGCCGTCGATCTGCAGCGACAGGGGCTGCCACTGGCTGCCGGACCAGCGCTGCACGCGTGCGCCGGACAACGCGAACAACTGGCCCTGTGGTCCGGTCGCGAGCCGGGCAACGGCGGCACCTGGATTCCCCGACGGCGTGCCCAGGCGGGAGAACTGCTGGGTCGTGAGGTCGAGGAAGGCGATGCCGTCGACCAGCGAATCCCCTGCATTCGTGAGGGATCCGCCAACGACGATGCCGCGCTGCAGCGGCCCAGGGCCATCCGGGTCCCACGGCACCATCGTCAGCACCGCACCGCCGATGGTCGTGCCCAGCACTCCAGGCAGCGCGTTGGCGGCGATCGCCTGGCTCGCGCATTGGCTCGGGAGTCGCGCCGCGGCGACGGCCGCGCACGCGACGAGAACGCTCGTCGACAGAACTCTCTTCATGGCGCGGAGGGTTAGCCAGCACCGATCGAGCGGTAACGCACGAATGTCGCAGGTGCGTGGCCGGCGGTCGCTTCAGTCGCGGTCGCGTGGCAACCGGAACGTCGTCGACGCCGCGTCCACGCGCGGCACGGTGACGCTGCGTTGCCGGCCATGCACACCAAGACGCAGCGCGCGCCGACCGCCAGCCAACGCTTCACCTTGCGCACTCCCGCGCACGCGTTCGCGGCGCTCCGCCGGACCCGCCAACGGTTGCCCGAAGCGGGTGCGTTCGCGCTGCGGCGATCAGAACGTGCCGACCGTGACCTGCAGCGCGTTGCTCGACGTGAACGCGGTGATGTTGGCCGCGAGGTCGAGTTCCATCGGCACGTACTGGTGGAAGAACGACGCGCCGACCAGTGCCGGGTTGTTCGGGAACGCGAGCGTCGACGCCACCGCGCCGGCCGCGGGCACCGCGACGTCGACGACGTCGGGGCTCGCATACAGCGTGCAGCCGGGCAACGCCTGCGGCAGCAGCGGGAACAGCGGCAGGCTGGTCGACGTGAAGCCGGTCGCGACCAGCACGAAGCCGAGGGTCGGCATGCCGGTGCCGACGCCGCGGAACGCGCCGCCGACCACCGGCAGCCGCGCCGCGGTGAGCGTGTTGAGGCCGCCGCTGCCGACGCAGCCCGCCCCGAGCGATGCCGCCGACGGTCCGCACGAACTGACGAGGCGCGCCAGGTTGCCGGCGGCGGAGCCGTTCGCGAGGGTGAAGTCGCCGCCGACGACGACGGCGCCGGTCCCGTCCTGCACGATCTCGTGCACGGCGGCGTCGAGGCCCGTGGGGAAGGCCGACCAGGCGCTGCCGTTCCAACGGGCGAGGCGGTTCGCGGCGAGGCCGCCGGCGGTGGTGAACAGGCCGCCGGCCATCACGTCGCCGTTCGGCAGCGCTAGCAGCGACGACACCACGGCGTTGGTCCCGGTGCCGAGCGCCGACCACGCGCCGTTCCAGCGCGCGATGCGGTTGCAGGCCACGCCGCCCGCGGTCAGGAACGAACCGCCGACCACCAGGTCGCCGTTCGCGAGCACGCACAGCGCCGAGCCGCCGAACACGCCGAGTCCGGTGCCGAGGGCCGACCACGACGTACCGTTCCAGCGGGCGATGCTGGCGGCAGCGACGCCGCCGGCGTTGGTGAACGAACCGGTCGCGATCAGGTCGCCGTTCGGCAGCACCGCGAGGTCGCGCACCGAACCGTTGATGCCGGTGCCGAGGGCCGACCACGAAGTGCCGTTCCAACGAGCGATGTTCGCAGCGGCGGTGCCGCTGACGCCGGCGAAGTTGCCGCCGACGACGAGGTCGCCGTTTTGCAGCTGCGCGAGAGCTTGCACGTTGGCGCCGAACGGGGCGAGGGCGTCGACGCCGTTGCCGAAGCCCGACCACGTGCTGCCGTTCCAGCGCGCGAGGCAGTTGACGGTGTTGCCGCCGGCGCTGCCGAACGTACCGCCCGCGACCAGGGTGCCGTCGGCGAGCACGAGCACTTCGTTGACGTCGCCGTTGGTGCCGGTGCCGAGCGCACTGAAGGTGCTGCCGTCCCACAGGGCGATGCGGTTGGCGGCCACGCCGCCGATCGTGGTGAAGCGGCCCGCGTAGACGCTGCCGTTCGCGTAGATCGCTCCGGACAACACGCCTGAACTGGCGCCGCCGTTGAAGCTGGCCGGCCAGGAGTAGGTGCATTGCGCGCTCGCGGCGGTGGCGAGCGAAGCGAGGGCGAGCAAGCGGAACGTGGCGCAGGAGCGAGTGGAAGTCATCGTGGTCGGCGGTACGGCGAGCGGCGGCAGGGGCCGCAGATCATGCCGCCGTGGGTTCGTGCCGCCAGCCGGCATCCGGTCGCGCGTGATGCTGTGCTGCGGAAGCAATGCCCGCACGTTCACTTCTGCGGCAGTTCCCGTTCGGTGCCGTCGGCGGTGCGCAGCGCGACCTTGGTCGCCGAGGCCGGCAGCCACGCTCCGGACTGGGACAGGTATCCGGAGCCGGCGTGCACTTCGACCGCGCGGCGGCGGCCGTCGGCTTCGGTCACCAGCAGGCGCGCGCCGATCGCTTGCGGGTTCTGCGGCAGCTTCGGCACGGCCACGCGGCTGCCGCCCGCGAACGCGTGTGCGTGCACGGCGCCGTCGTTGCGCGCGACCAACAGTTCGCTGCCGCGCGCCGTGCGCCGCACGACCACGGCCTTGTGGTCGCCGAACTCGCACAGGCCGTGTTCGCCCGGCGGCACCACGGCGAGGCCCTGCGGCGACGCGCGCAGCACCAGCATCGTGCCGCCGTCGTGGCGGCCGGTCTCCGGCTCCGGGGCGTAGCTGTTGGTGGCGGCGACGAGCAGGTCGCCCAGCGCCTGCATGCCGAACAGCGGTGCCAGCTGCGCGCGCCGCGGCAGCTCCTCGACGGTGAACTTGCCGGTGCCGTCGTTGCGCAACAGCGAGCTCGCCAGGGTGGTGGCCTGCAGATGGCCACAGTTCGACAGCTTCGGTGCGGTGTAGATGTCCTGCAGCAGCGAACTGGCGAACGCGTCGTAGGTCTTGAACTTGTCCTTCAGGAACGGCATCGCCTGGCTCGAGCACGACCGGCCGCGCACCGGCAGCAGGTTGTCGCCTTCGTACTTCGCCTCGATCAGGTCGCGCGTGCCGTTGTCGTCGAAGTCGCCGAAGTACAGGTGTGCTGGATGGTCCGGCTTCGCCTTGTACTTCGTGTTGAAGCCCTGGTTGCCGGCCACGTAGTCGAGGTCGCCGTCGGCGTCGCAGTCCCACGCACACAGCGAGTTCCACCAGCCCGGATGCGCGGCCAGGCCGGCGGCGGCGGTGGCGTCGACGAGCTGCTTGCCGCCGTCGTTGCGCAACAACCGGATCGGTTGCCAGTGCGCCGCGACCAGCAAGTCGAGACGGCCGTCGAGGTCGACGTCGGTGGCGAGCAGGCTCGTCACCATGCCGGCCGTCTGCAGCGGGGCCGCGAACGTCGCCGTCGCGTCGGTGAACTTGCCTCCGTCGTTGCGGTAGAAGCGCGTCGGCGGCGCGTCCGGGAACCGGCCGGGCACGAGCCGGCCGGCGACCACGAGGTCGAGATCGCCGTCGCCGTCGAAGTCGGCGGCGCAGGCGTGGCCGGACGAGTCGCGCACGTCGGGCAGGGCTGCGGCGTCGCGCGTGAACGTGCCGTTGCCGTCGTTGCGGTACAGGCGATCGCGCAGCGCTTCGTCGCCGGCCTTGCGTTCGGCGCCGCCGCTGGCGACGAACAGGTCCAGGTCGCCGTCGCCGTCGTGGTCGAGCCACAGTGCCCCGAGGTCTTCGCAGCGCGCATCCTGCTGCCACGGGCCGGGCTGTTCGCGCCAGCGGTCGCCGTCGGCGAGCCACAACGCACCGGCCTGGCCGAGCGCCCCGCCGACGAACAGGTCGTCGTCGCCGTCGCCGTCGGCATCGCCGAGCGCCATGCCCGGGCCGAGCCGCGCCACGCCCGACGGCAGCAGCGGCTGGTCGACGTATTCGTCGAACTCGTTTTCGCGGTGCACGAACGCCGGGGCGGTCGCGGGGGTGAACATGCCGGTCGCCGACGGCACCGCGACGCGCGGCGCGTCCGGTTTGCCGGGCGGCTCGGTCACGGTGTAGCGCTGGCCGGCGGCGAGGTCGGCGAACGTCTGCACGTGGCCGGACGGCCAGCGGACTTCGAGGCTCCGCACCGCCGTGGCCTTGCCGAGCCCGAAGTGCACTTCGGGGGCCTGGCCCGACAGGTAGCCGCGCGCGAGCCAGTTCTCGCGCACCAGCCGCGTGCCGTCCGCCAGCGTCGCGACGAGTCGCGCGCCGATGCCGAACCGGTCGCTGCCCTGCCCGCGCAAGCGCACGACGACCGCGTTGCCGCCGGTGGTGCGGTTCTCGAACAGCGCCGTCGGTTCGTTCCAGCCGAGCGTGAGCACATCGAGGTCGCCGTCGCCGTCGAAGTCGCACAGCGCGGCGCCGTGTTCGACGCCTTCGACGTCGAGGCCCCAGTCGGCACCGGTCTTCTGGAACTGCAGGTCGCCGGCATTGCGCAGCGCCAGGTTCTTCTCCGGCACCTTGCGCACGTTCTTGATCTGCTCGATCGCCGCCTGGATCCGGTTCTGCGCGACCAGTTCCTTGACCCGCAGGTCGAGGTCGGGGTCGATGTCGAAGCGGGCGATGCCGTTGGTGACGAACAGGTCGAGGCGCGCGTCGTTGTCGAGGTCGCCGAACAGCACGCTCCAGGTCCAGTCGGTGCTGGCGGCGCCGCACAGGATCGCCGCCTCCTGGAAGCGACCGCGGCTGGTGTTGAGCAGCAGCGCGTTGCGCATGTACTGCGGCGGGCGCGCGTGCAGCAGCACGTCGCGTTCCTCGTCCATGTCGCCCATGAGCACCTTCGCCTTCTTGTGCGTGGTCATGCTCATGTCGGCGACCAGGAAATCGAGTTGGCCGTCGCCGTCGATGTCGCCGGCGTCGGCCCCCATGCCGTAGTAGGCGGTGTGCGGCAGCACTTCGCCGGTCACGTCGCGGAACGTGCCGTTGCCCTGGTTCTTGTAGAGCGTGTCGGGCGATTCCAGGTCGTTGGCGACGTAGAGGTCGGGATGGCCGTCGGCGTCGTAGTCCCACCAGGTCGCCGACAGGCCCATGCCGTGGCCGGCGATGCCGCTGCTGGTCGAGACTTCGACGAAGCGCCCGCCGACGTTGCGCAGCAACCGGTCGGGTTGGCCGGTCGGCAGCTCGCGACCGCGAAACACGAAGAAGTGGTCGCGCAGTTCGGCCGGCACGTCGGCCGTGGCCTGCAGCTTGCCGGCTTTCTTCAGGTTGTTCAGGGCGGCGAGCTGGTCCAGGGTCGGCAGCATCGCTTCCGGCGAACGGGCGGTGTCGGCCGGCACGACGAGGTCCTTCAGCAACGCATCGGACAGGTTCCAGCCCGGCGTCATCGCGGCGGTCAGGGCGCGGTTGGTCAGCAGGTAGAGGTCGATCGCGCCGTCGTTGTCGTAGTCGGCGAACGCGGCCATCGTCGATGCCGCGACGAGATCGAGCCCGAACTTCGCGGCGTTCTCGCGGAAGGTGCCGTCGCCCTGGTTTTCGTACAGCAGGTTCTTCGCCTCGAGGTTGCAGACGTAGAGGTCGAGGTCGCCGTCGCGATCGATGTCGACGAACGACGCCCCGGTGCCC
>JAEUHV010000574.1 GCA_016794485.1 Planctomycetota bacterium | reverse complement strand
CCGCCCCGGCGGCGAGCAGCACCTCGCGCACCCGCGCCGCGGCGGCGGCGAGGCCGCGCACCCGATCGACCCGCCCGCCGATCTTCGCCAGCACGGCGGCGAACTTGTCGGCGCGTTCGCCCGGCACGACCCCAGCGCTTGCGCCGGCGTCCGGCAGCGGCGGCACACGGGTCCCGCGCAATCCGGTGCGCAGCGTGCCGAGGATGCGGTCGCGCGCCGAGCTCACGACGCACCTCCGCGCCAGGTCGAACGGAACGAACGCTTCGCCAGCGTCGGCAGCTCGCGGGTGCTGGCCCAGGCGCGCATCGGGCCGGCGAGCCGGCGCACGAACGGCAGCTTCTCGCAGAAGCGCGCCAGCGCCATCGCCACGCGGTAGCGGCGCGGGCCGCGCATGCAGAACGCCCAGGCCTTCCACGCCAGGCGCTCCACGAACGACCCGCGCGTGCGCGGCTGCGCGGCCGTGCCTTCGACTGCGCGCTGGCGCAGTTCGAGCAGCAGCGACGGGATGTCGATCTTGACCGGACAGACGTCCTTGCACGCGCCGCACAGGCTCGACGCGAACGGCAGCGTGCCCGCCGAATGCATGCCGGCGAGCTGCGGCGTGAGGATCGCGCCGATCGGCCCGGGATACACCGACCCGTAGGCATGGCCGCCGATCGACTGGTAGACCGGGCACGCGTTCAGGCACGCCCCGCAACGGATGCACGCCAGCGTCTGCCGCATCGTCGCGTCGACCGCGATGCGCGACCGCCCGTTGTCGAGCAGCACGACGTGCAGTTCGCGCGGGCCCTGGCCTTCGGGATCCGGCCCGGTGAGCAGGCTCTGGTAGGTCGTCAGGTGCTGGCCCGTGCCCGAGCGGGGCAACAGCTTGAGGAACACCTCGAGGTCGGCGAAGCGCGGGATCACCTTCTCGATGCCCATCACCGCGACGTGCACGCGCGGCAGGGTCGTCGTCATGCGGGCGTTGCCCTCGTTCTCGAGGATCAGGATCGTGCCGGTCGCGGCGACGCCGAAGTTCACGCCGCTGATGCCCATGTCGGCCGCGGCGAAGTGCGCGCGCAGGCGGGTGCGCGCGTGCTCGGCGAGCACGGCGGGTTCGCTGCTCTTCGCGATGCCGAGCTTGTCGACGAACAGTTCGCCGATCGCTTCCTTCGTCTTGTGGATGGCCGGCACGATGATGTGCGACGGCGTCTCGCCGGCCAGCTGAATGATCCACTCGCCGAGGTCGGTCTCGACCGGCTCGGCACCGTCCTGCGCCAGCGCCGCGTTGAGATGGATCTCCTCGGTGGCCATGCTCTTCGACTTGACGAGCCGCCGCGCGCCACGTTCGCCGGCGAGACGGCGCACGATCGCGCAGGCTTCTGCGGCGTCCTCGGCCCAGTGCACGACGACCCCCGACCTTTCGGCGTTGGCGACGAACTCTTCCAGGTAGTGGTCGAGGCGCGCCAGCGTGTGCGCCTTGATCGCCGCCGCCCGCGTGCGCAGCCCCTCCCAGTCGGGCACCTGGCCGATCGCACCGGCGCGTCGCTCGGCGAAGGTGTCCGTGGCGCGGCGCAAGGCCCCGGTCAACGTCGAGTCGCGCAGGGCGGCGCGGGCATTGGCGGCAAAGGTCTCGGGGCCGGGCAGGGTCACGGCGGAATAGGATCGCCGGGCCTGCCGGCCGGTGCACGCGTCCGTTAGGGTTCCTCCGCCGGACTCCCTGCCCGCGGTGGCGATCCACCCCGCCCGGACGGGCCGGATTCCGTACTGCGCCGAAGCCGCCCATCCCCGACGAGCAAGCCATGCCGACCGCCACCTTCCTGCTCGCCACCGAACGCACGGTGTTGCTGCCGTTCCGCGACGCGGACCACGCCGAACTGCTCGCGCTGTTCCGCGACCCCGAAGTGCGCGTCTCGTTGCTCGACGACGTGCTGGTGACGCCGGCGTGGATGGAAGCCGAGATCGAGGCCAGCCAGCGCCGCTTCGCGCGGTTCGGCACCGGCCTCTGGGCGGTGCGGCGGCGCAACGCGTCCGGCATCGTGGGCTTCGCCGGCTTCCGCGAGTTCTTCGACCCGCCCGAACTGCAACTGCTCTACGGCCTGCTGCCGAGCTGCCGCGGACTTGGACTCGCCGGCGAGGTGACCGCGGCGGTGTGTGCGTTCGCGTTCGACGAGCTGGCGCGCGATTCGGTGTCGGCGACGGTCGACGCGCCGAACCGGGCCTCGGTGCGCGTGCTCGAACGCCTCGGCATGTCCTGTGACGGCCGCGAACCGGACGGTGCCCTGCACTTCACCGTCGACCGCGACACCTGGGCCGGCCGGACGCGGCCTGGCGCCGCTGCGGCCGAAGCGGCGACCAACTGATCAGCCGCGCACCGGGCGCCGGTAGACGACCCAGTAGACGAGGCCGACGAGCCCCGCCCCACCGACCAGGTTGCCGAGCGTCACCGGCACGAGGTTGTGCAGGAACCCGTTCCAGCCGAGTGCACCACCGGCCCCCGGCACGTCGAGGAACAGCGCCAACGGCACGAAGTACATGTTGGCGATGCTGTGCTCGAACCCGGCGGCGACGAACGTCGCGACCGGCAGCACCACCGCGAGGATCTTGTCGGTGACCGTGCGGCCCGCCATCGCCAGCCAGACCGCGAGGCAGACCAGGAGGTTGCACAGCACTCCCTTCCAGAACGCCGCCGCGAACGCCAGTGCACACTTGCCGGTGGCGATCGCGATCGCGGCGCGGCCGATCGCACCGTCGTTCATCGCGGCGTGCCCAGAACGCGCGACCAGCCACGCGAGGCCGGCGGCCCCGACGAAGTTGGCGACGTAGACGACCGCCAGGTTGCGCAACACGAGGCGGGTCGGGACGCGCCGCGACACCCACGCCATCACCAGCAGGTTGTTGCCGGTGAAGAGCTCGGCCCCCGCGACGACCACCAGCACGAGCCCGAGCGCGAACACCGCCCCGCCGAGCCAACGCGCGACCGCGAACGGCAGCGTCGGGTCGCTGGCGACGATGGTGCACGCCATCGCCCCGAGCCCCACGAAGCCGCCGGCGAGCACGCCGAGCGCCACCATCTGCGGCAGCGGCAGGTTCGCCTTGGCGACGCCGACCGCCTCGACCCGTTCGGCGATCTGTTGCGGGGAATAGCAGTCGAAGCCGAAGACTTCGGGCATCCCGCAAACCTACCGGCCGGCCCCTGCCGCGCCATGCGCAGCACGCCTAGACTTCCGCACCCGCTGCCCCACTCGCCACCATGAACGTGCGCCCGCTCCTCCTGCTCGCCTTGTCCGCCTCCCTGTGTCCGGCCCAGGACGTCGTCACGCTGCACGGCGTCACGATCTCGGCGACGAACCAGGTGACCGTGGTCTACTCGAAGAACTTCGCGACCTGCGCCCACATGCGGTTCTCGAACGCGACCTGCACGCAGACCGGCGGGCTCACCCACGCCGCCAACATGTTCTGTGCGCAGGGCTCGTTCGTCGGCGTGACGGTGCCCGCGGCGTCGTTCCTCGCCGGCTTCGGCATCGGCACGAACGTCTTCCTGGTGCACGGCAACAACGGCGGCGTCGCCAGTGCATGCATCGCGGTCGCCTACGACGGCGCCTACGGCACGGGTTGCGCAGGCACGCTGGGCGCGCCAGCGCTCGACTCCAGCGACGAAGCGGCGCCCGCGGGCACGACCTGCACGTTCGCGTTGCAGAACGGACTGCCCGGATCGGTCGCAGTGCTCGGCCTCGGCCTCGGCCAGGCGAGCATTCCGGTGCTCGGCTGCGACCTGCTGCTCGGCTCGGTGCTCGGCACCGTCGCGATCCCGTTCGACGGCAGCGGCGCCGGCTCGTTCCCGTTCCCGCTGCCGCTCGGCAGCACCGGCATCGAGTTCACCGCGCAGGCGTTCGCACTCGACCCGAGCGGCCCGCAGGGATTCACCGCCAGCAACGGCCTCCTGGTCAAGGTGCAGTGATGCCGCGCCATCGCCTGTTCGTCGCCGCAGCGATGCTCGCCGCGGCCACCGCCGCGGCGGCGCAAGGCCCCACGACTTCTCCGTGGACGCGACGGCTCGCCGAGCATCTCGACGCCGCGCGCGAACGCACGCTCGCGACGTGCAAGCAACGCCACGTCGAGCTGCCCGCCGACTTCCTCGCCTGGGTCGACGCCGACCCCGTGCGCCGCACTTCGGTGTGGGGTTGCCGCAACGACCCGCTGCGGGTGCTGCTGGCGCTGCGTTCGCTCGAACTCGATCTCGGTGCCGACCTCGTTCGGCGCGAGCATCCACAGCTGGCGCTCGCGTTCGCGCTGCAGGGTTCCTACCAGAAGCCGCGCGGCCCCGCGTCGGACTGGAACGACGGCGCCGTCGACGGCGACAACGAATCGCTGCCCGACGTGCGCCCGCGGACGCCGCTCGCCCTGGTGATCCCTGGCGATCCGCGCGTGCCGGTCGACACCAAGGACGGCACCCGCCCGCGGGATCGGGACGACCACATCGTGAACTTCCTCGAGGACCACGCCGAGATCGAGGTCGACCTGAAGGTGCGCGAACTGCCGCCGCTCGAGTACGACGACAAGGGCGTCGCGAAGCCGCGTGGCAAGGCCGTCACCGTCGTGAAGAAGGTGCCGCGCAAGCCGGTCGCCGCCGACGTGATCGCATCGCAGGCGCTGCAGGCCGAGTTCAACGCCTACATGGCCGCGCACGGCCATCCCGACGTGAGGGTCGACTGCGGCGAACGCGTGGTGCACTGGTACTCGGAAGCAGCGGTACACGACGGCGCCCTGCGCCAGCGCATCGCCGCCGCACACGAGCTCTTTCACGCCGCCTACCGGGCGAAGGGCCGCATGCCGAAGGAACGCGACGCGGCACCGACCCCGGCCGAGTCGATGGCGTGGTTCGTGCGCAACGACCGCCACGCGTTCTCCGACGCCGAGAAGAAGGCGCGCGCCTGGCCGCTGTTCCCGCTCGACGCACCCTGGCCGGTGCTGCTGATGCTGGCCGCCGACGACCAGCCGCTGCGCGAACGCGAGGACATCTGGCTGCGGTTCCGCGACCACGGTGAGATGAAGACCTACGGCGAGTACATCGGCGGCATCGCCCAGCAGTTCGACATGCAATCGGCCCGCCGGCTGAGTCCGCTGGCGTTCGGCTACGGCTCGATCCAGATGATGTGGAAGGACGGCGGCGTGTGCGGAACGATGGGCAACATCGGCGCGCGCACGTTCCGCATCTGTGGCGTGCCGGCCTCGACCGCGGGCCAGCCCGGCCACTGCGCGCTGGTGCGCATGGAGCGCGATGCGGCGACCGGCAAGCTGCGCTGCGTCGGCGGCCAGTACGCGACCGGCGGCGACGAGGTCACCACCGTGCACGCCGGTTGGAACTTCGACGACAAGGGCGGGCGCCGGCCGATGGTGTTCTGGCAGTCGATCGCGTGGGGCTGCAACCACGACACCGCGACGCTGGTCGACACGCTGGCCCTGTGCCGCACGTTCGCGGCGCTGCCGCCGGCGCAGCAGCAGGCGGAATGCGTGGGCTTCGTCGCCGACGCGCTGGCGCGCAACCCGTTCGCGCTGGCGGCGGTCGAAGCCGGCCTGGCCGCCGCGCCGGACGCGACAGCGACGATGGCCGCGCTCGACACGTTCGACCGCGCGACGCTGGCGACGACCGACCCGAAGGAGCACGCGCTCTACCGCAGCACCGTGCGCGACCTCGCCCACGCACGGGTGCTGCAACTGCCCGGGCCCGCCGGCCGGGCCGCGAACGAGAAGCTGCTCGGCGAGCTCGAACGCCAGGGCTGCACCGACGGCAAGCTGCTGGCACGCGTCTGGCGCGCGATCGACGGCGAAGCGGGATTCACCAAACGCTGCCGCGACGAGGTGAAGACCTATCTCGACACCCCCGGGCGGGCTCGCGACAAGCGCATCGGCCGCAGCTTCGCCGCACGCGTCAAGGCCTGGGGCCAGACCGTGCCGGGCAAGGCGGCGAAAGCCGCCTGGGCGAACGAACTGCTGGCCGACTTCGCGGGCAAGGAAGTGCTCGAGCACAAGGGCAAGAAGTCGATCGACCCGGTGGTCGAGGCGCTGTGCAAGCTCGCCGAGCGCGACCCGCCCAAGGTCGAGGCACCCAAGTAGCCCGTCAGCGCGACGCCAGGATCTCGGCCAGGTGCAGCACCCTGACGCGCGCGCCCTGGCGCTGCAGGCGACCGCGCAACTGCATCAGGCAACTCGCGTCGACCGCGCTCAGCACGTCGACCGCCTGCGGGTCGAGCGCCGACAGCTTGTGGTCGAGCATCGCCGTCGACAGCTCGGGGAACTTCACGCTGAACGTGCCGCCGAAGCCGCAACACGCCTCGCCGGTGCGCAGTTCGACCAGTTCGAGGCCCCGCACCGCACGCAACAGCGCGCGCGGCTCGTCCTTCAAGCCGAGTTCGCGCAGACCGTGGCAGGCGTCGTGCCACGCGACCCGCGCCGCGAGTCGCGCGCCGACGTCGGTGACGCGCAATTCGCGCACCAGGAACGACGCCAGCTCGAACGTCTTGTGCGCGACGGCCTCGGCCCGCGCCCGCCACTCCGGCTCGGCGCGCAGCAGCTCCGGATACCGGTGCACCATCGCCGCGCACGAGCCCGACGGGGCCACGATCGCGTCGGCGCGTTCGAACACCTGCACGAAGTGTCTGGC
>JAEUHV010000570.1 GCA_016794485.1 Planctomycetota bacterium | reverse complement strand
CTTGGGAGATTCAGGGGTCGGTGCGGGATCACTCCCGGCACCGGAGAGAAGAGGTTGGGAAGGACCACCTAGCGTAGCTACATGGTCATGCCGCCGTCCACCACGAGAGTCTGTCCCGTGATGTAGGCTCCGGCATCACTGCACAGGAACAGCACGCTTCCGGCGATGTCGTCCGGGCTGCCGAAGCGGCCCAGGGGAATCGACTTCAGCATGCCGTCCTTGATTTCTGGCGTGAGTCCCGCGGTCATGTCGGTGGCCACGAAACCGGGCGCCACGACATTCACGGTCAGGCCGCGGCCGCCGAACTCCTGCGCCAGCGACTTGGACAGGCCGATCAGGCCGGCCTTGCTGGCCGCGTAGTTGGCCTGGCCGGCATTGCCGGACAGCCCCACCACCGAACCGATGTTCACGATGCGCCCACCCTGGGCCTTGGCCATCGCCCGCGCGAAGGCCTTGCAGACCAGGAACGTGCCGCGCAGGTTGGTCGCGAGCACGGCATCGAAATCGTCCGCCTTCATGCGCAAGAACAGTCCGTCGCGCGTGATCCCGGCGTTGTTGACCAGGAAATCGAGCTTGCCGGCCGTTTCCAGCACCACCTTGGCGAGCGCGTCGACGGAATCCGCCGACGCGACGTCGCACACCAGGGCCTGAGCCTTGCCACTGCCAGCGGGCAGGGCCGCGATGGCGGCCAGCGTCTCCGCGCAGCCGCCCTCTTTGGTCGACGTGCAGAACACGAAGGCCCCGGCGCGCGCCAAGGCGACCGCGACGGCACGGCCGATGCCTCGTGAGGCGCCGGTGACCAATGCTGTCCTGCCCGTGAGCTGCGTCGTCATCGTGGTTTCGTTCGCTGCGGTTTCACCAGCGAAGCAAAAGGTGGCCCCAGGCCATACCCGCTCCGAACGCCGGCATCACCACGAGTTTTCCTTTCTGCAGCCGGCCGGCATCGAGCGCCTCGCGCAGCGCGATCGGCACCGACGCTGCCGAAGTGTTGCCGTAGCGGTCGATGTTGCTGAACACCAGGTCCATCGGCATGCCGAGCTGCTCCATCGCCGACTCGATGATGCGCTGGTTGACCTGGTGCGGCACGATCACGCCGATCTGGTCGCGGCCGTATTTGTCGATCACGCCCTTCACCAGCTCGGCGAACACGCGCACCGCGAAGCGGAACACCTTGGTCCCGCCCATCTTCATGAAATGCAGGCGCTGGTCGACGGTGTCGCGCGTCGCCGGATGGCGGCTGCCGCCGGCCGGCTGGGCGAGGATGCCTTCACTGCCACCTTCCATCGCCATCGAGCCACCGAGGAACTCGCCGCGACCGGCGCGGGCCAACGACGTGTAGACGGCAGCGCCAGCACCGTCGCCGAACAGCACGCAGGTGTTGCGGTCGCTGTAGTCGAGGATCCGGCTCAGGATCTCGGCACCGACCACGAGGATCG
This sequence comes from Planctomycetota bacterium, assembly GCA_016794485.1. GTDB lineage: Bacteria > Planctomycetota > UBA1135 > UBA1135 > UBA2386 > UBA2386. The sequence goes on along the minus strand of JAEUHV010000570.1, from coordinate 6,448 downwards.
TCTTCGCCTGGCCCGACTGGATCATGCCCGCCGCCATCTGCGAGCTGAACACGAACCCGCTGCAGGCTGCGGCGAGGTCGAAGCCTCCTGCCCGCTTGCAACCGAGGTCTAGGCCGAGCCGGCAGGCCGTCGCCGGAAACGGCTGGTCGCCGGTCACCGTCGCACAGATGACCAAGTCGATCTCGTCCGGCTCCATCTTCGCATCGGCCAGCGCCGCGCGCGCGGCCTGCAAAGCCAGCGAACTGGTGACCTCGCCGGGGGCTGCGATGCGACGCTCACGGATGCCGGTGCGTTGGACGATCCACTCGTCCGACGTGTCGACCATCTTCTCGAGGTCCTGGTTGGTCAGGCGGCGCTCCGGCAGGTAGCGCCCGAGGCCCGCGAGACCGACCGGGATCAGCGTCGGAGTGCTCATGCGTTGGGTTCCGCCTGAGGTGCGAGCAGCCGGGCGGCTTGCACGATGTGCTGGTTGACCTGCGCATCCATGGCCCGGCGGGCGAAACGGATCGCGTTGGCGAACGCGGGCGCATGCGAGCGACCGTGGCAGATGGTGACGATGCCGTTCACGCCGAGCAGCAGCGCACCACCGTACTCGGAGAAGTCGACCCGGGGCAGGATGCCAGCTTTGACCTGGCCGATCTTCTGCGGTTCGACCTGCGCCTTCATCATCAGTCCGAAGGTCGTGCGCAGCACGTATTCGGCTACGCCTTCGCTCACCTTCAGCAGCACGTTGCCGGTGAATCCGTCGGTTACCACGACGTGGCAGTCGCCGTGGAAGACCTCGACGCCTTCGACGTTGCCGTGGAAGTTGATCGGCAGCTGCTTGATGAGTTGCCGAGCCTCACGGACCAACGGGTTGCCCTTCAGCTCCTCGCTGCCGATGTTGAGCACGCCGACCTTCGGGTCCTTGATGCCGAACGTGCCACCGTAGTACGTGGCGCCCATCAAGGCATACTGCGCCAGGTGGAATGCCTTCGGCATCGGATTGGCACCGACGTCGAGCACGAGGAACGGGTTCTTCTCCCCGGCGATGATCGCCCCGATCGCCGGACGCTTGATGCCTTCGAGGCAACCGAGGCCGAGGGTCGAAGCGGCGACGACCGTGCCGGTGGAACCAGCACTGACGAAGGCGCCGGCGCGACCTTCTTTGACTTCCTGGATGCCGAGCGAAATGCTGTTGCGCGGCTTCTTGCGCATCGCGTCCGTCGGCGAGTCGTCGCACGTGAGCACGTCCGGGGCGTCGACGATCGACAGGCCGGCGAGCGGAACGTTCTGTTCGCGCAAGGCCTGCTCGACCAGATCACGCGGCCCCGTGAGGATCAGATGCTCGGGCGCCACGAACCCGCGCTGCAGCGCGAGCGCCACTCCGGCCACGCACTCCTTGGGAGCGTGGTCGCCGCCAACAGCATCGAGCACAACCTTGGTCATGGGCGTTGGGCCGGCAAGCCTGGCCGGCAGATTCGGACCCGGGGCGCGATCACACGAAGGGAAAGGCAACCCGGCCGCGCACCCCCGAACTGCCCGGGACAGGGCACGATCGGGTCGCGGACCGGACCACCGCTCAGCCGTTCTCGGCGACGAGAATCTGGCGGCCGCGGTAGTGGCCGCAAGCCTTGCAGATCGTGTGCGGCTTGATCATCGCGCCGCAGTGCGTGCATCGCACCAGCTGGGTCCGCTCCAACGCCAAGTGGGCGCGGCGGTGACCCTTGCTCGCGCGGCTGAGTTTACGCTTCGGATTTGCCATGTTCGGTTGCCTGTCGTCGCGCCGCGGCCCGGCCTCGACGGCGGGGCGAACGGCGAATCAGAGGGCGGAGGACATTACGGACCGGAGAGCGGAAGTCAACGGCGGGAACCGGCTCTCCGGGTCCCGCTCGGCTGGTCGCTACCGGAGGCTCTGTGCCACCAGCAGGGCCAGTGCGGCGGCCTTCGCGTCGGCGAGCTTGCTGGCATCGCGCCCCTTGCCTTGGGCGTTTTCCGGACGTCCGCCCCCACCACCTCCCAGCAGGGTGGCCAGGTTCTTCACCAGGTCACCGGCTTTGATGCGGCCGGTCAGGCTCGGCGCCACGCAGGCAGTGACCTGCACTTCGCCGTCTACCGTCGCGAACACGATGCCGACCAACGGGTCGAGTGCCTTGCTGGCGCGCTTCAGCAACTCCTGGGCGTCCTTGCCCTGCAGTCCTGGTCGCTCGAACAGCACCGTGTGCACGCCGTCCTTTGCGACCGCGGCTCCGCGCAGCTTCTGCAGTTCGACGTCGAGGTCCGGTGCGAGGGCCTTTTCCAGGTCCTTGCGCGTCTTCTTGAGTTCTTCGGCCAGTTCGCCGACCCGCTCCGCGGCCTTGCCGGTCGGCACCTTGAGAGCCTGCGCGATCAGCGCCAGTTGCGCCCGCTCGGCCCGCGCCAACTCGAGCGCACCGAGCCCGGTAACCGCTTCGACGCGGCGGGTGCCGGCGGCGACCGACGTTTCGCTGACGATCCGGAACGAGCCGATGTTGCCGGTGTTGCGCACGTGCGTCCCGCCACAGAGCTCCTTGCTGAACTCGCCGACCTGCAGCGTGCGCACTTGCTCGCCGTACTTTTCGCCGAACAGGGCGACAAAGCCCGCCGCGCGAGCGTCGTCGAGCTTGCGGACCACTGCCGCGGCTTCGTGGGCAAGCAAGATCTGCTCGTTGACGAGGTCCTCGACCTTCTGCAGTTGCTCGGACGTGGGTTTCTCGGGCTGGGTGTAGTCGAACCGCAGCCGGTCCGGCCCAACTTCGGAACCGGCCTGGCTGACATGGTCGCCAAGCACCCGCTTCAACGCCGCATGCAGGAGGTGGGTCGCGGTGTGGTTGCGCTCCGTCGCCCGGCGAGCCGGTTCGTCGACCGCGAACGTGGCCTCACTGCCAACCTCGATCGAACCGGACTGCACGACCGCGTGGTGCAGGTGGAACCCGTCCAACGACGTCGTGTTCGCAATCGCCGCCGTGCCGTTCGCGGCGGTGATCGTGCCGCGGTCCCCGATCTGGCCGCCACCTTGCGCGTAGAACGGCGTCCGGGCACCGACGAGCAGCACCTTCTGGCCGGCTGTGGCCTTCTGCAGCAACGTGTCGCCGTCGCCGACGATGCCGACCACGCGGGACGGCGCCGCAGTTTCGGTGTAGCCGACGAACTGCGACGGCGCACACTTCGCGTCGCGAAGCTTGACCGCGACGCTCGCGGTGAACACCGCATCGGCGGTCGCCATGCTGGCGCGCGCGCGCTGGCGCTGCGCCTCCATCGCACTCTCGAACGCCGCCTCGTCGAGTCGGTGGCCACGCTCCTCCATCACCTTCTGCGTGATGTCGACCGGGAAGCCATAGGTGTCGTGCAGGGTGAACGCGAACTCGCCGCCGCCGGCGGTGTACTGCCCGGGTGCTGGTCTTGCCGCCGTCGCGAGGAACTCGTCCAGCCGCGCCATGCCCTGCCGGTAGACGGTCAGGAAGTTCTCTTCCTCACCCTTGATCACGGCGCGGCACTGCGCGGCATTCTCGCGGACCTCGGGATACTGGTCGCCCATCAACTGGCCGACGAGGTCGACCATCTCGAACAGGAATGGCCGCTGCAGGCCCAGTTCGTAACCATCGCGCGCAGCCCGGCGCAGGATCTTGCGCACGACGTAGCCACGGCCCTCGTTGCTCGGCAACGCCCCGTCGGCGATGCAGAACGTGATCGCGCGCACATGGTCGGCGATGCGCCGCATCCGGATGTCGCGTTTGCCGTCCTGGCCGTAGCCGGTGCCGGTGGCCTTGCCGAGGTGGTCGAGGTAGGGCCGGAACAACTCCGTCTCGAAGTTGTTCTTTGCCCCCTGCAGCACCGCGGCGATGCGCTCGAGCCCGAGTCCGACGTCGATGTTCTTCTGCGGCAGCGACTTCAACGACCCGTCGGGCTGACGGTCGAACTGCGTGAACACGCAGTTGCCGACCTCCGTGAAGCGGTCGTCGGGCAGCGATTCGAGCCCGCGCTTGTCCGGATACGGCGTGCCCGGCTTGCTGTCGTAGTAGATCTCGCTACACGGCCCGCACGGCCCATTCGGCCCCTTGCTCGGCGCCTCGGCCGGCCAGAAGTTCTCCTTCTCACCGAAGCGGAACACCTTGTCGGGCGACAGACCGACGTGCTTGGTCCAGATCTCGAAGGCCTCGTCGTCGTCGCGGTAGATCGTGACCACCATGCGCTCGGCAGGGATGCCGCAGACGTCCTTGAAGAACGTCCAGATCCACGCGATGCACTCCTTCTTGAAGTAGTCGCCGAACGAGAAGTTGCCCAGCATCTCGAAGAACGTGTGGTGCCGCGCCGTGAACCCGACGTTGTCGAGATCCGGAACGCGCAGGCACTTCTGCGACGTCGTGATGCGCTTCCACGGCAGCGTGCCCTTGCCGAGGAACATGTCCTTGAACTGGTTCATGCCCGCGCCGGTGAACAGCAGCGTCGGGTCGTTGGCCGGCACGAGCGAGTCCGAGGCCATGACCTTGTGGCCGTTCTGCTCGAAGAACTTCAGGTAGCGGGAACGGATCTCGGCGGCAGTGAGCGGCTTCATGGATCGCTGGATGTGGGGCGAAGGTTGTAGCGACCGTGGCCTCCCCTACCAATGGCCGAAAGCCTGCCGGGGGCCGAACCCTCCGGCAGGAGCAAGCCGCAGCCCAGAATCAATCGTCGTGGGTCGCTTGCTTTGGCGCCGGTCCGCTCTGCGGACGTGCCGGCATCGAACCCGGACGGCCAGCGGCGCCAGTGCTCGCGGGAACTGGCGCGCCCGCACCAGCGGGCCTGGCACCGTCCGACGAAACCGACGGTGTCGACGAGGCCGGAGCGCCGCTGGCCAGCTTGTCGGCCGCGCGCTTGCCCATGAACCCGAGGAACGCATCCTCGATTTCCTTGGCCAACGCCGGGTTCTCCTTCAAGAACTCGCGCGCCTTTTCGCGCCCTTGCCCAAGGCGTGTCTCGCCATGGCTGATCCACGTTCCGGACCGCTTCAGGAACGCGCTCTCGACGCCGAGGTCGAGGATCTCGCCGAGGCGATTGATGCCTTCGGCGAACAGGATGTCGAACTCGCACTTCTTGAACGGTGGCGCGATCTTGTTCTTGACCACGGTCGCCTTGGTGCGGGCACCGATCGGCTCCTCGCCGTCCTTGATCTGGCCGATGCGGCGGATGTCGATGCGCACCGAGCTGTAGAACTTCAACGCGCGGCCACCCGTGGTCGTCTCCGGGCTGCCGAACATCACGCCGATCTTCTCGCGGATCTGGTTGATGAAGATCAGCGTCGTCTTGGTGCGCGCGGTCAACGCGGTCAGCTTGCGCAGCGCCTGGCTCATGAGGCGCGCGTGCAGGCCGACGAAGCTGTCGCCCATCTCGCCTTCGATTTCCGCCTTCGGGACCAGGGCCGCGACCGAGTCGATCACGATCACGTCGATCGCGCCGGACTTGGCCAGGGTCTCGCAGATGTCGAGCGCCTGCTCGCCGTTGTCCGGCTGCGAAATCAGCAGTGCGTCGAGGTCGACGCCGAGGCGTTTGGCGTACTGCGGGTCGAGCGCGTGCTCGGCGTCGATGAACGCACAGATGCCGCCCTGCTTCTGGGCGTTGGCGATCACGTGCAGCGTCAACGTCGTCTTGCCAGACGATTCCGGGCCGAAGATCTCGATCACGCGGCCGCGTGGCAGGCCTTTGCCGCCGATCGCCAGGTCGAGGCCGAGCGAGCCGGTCGAAATGCCTTCGATCGGCACCTCGTTGCGGTCGCCCATCCGCATGATGGAGCCTTCGCCGTGGGACTTCTGGATGGATGCGAGGGCATCGAGCAATGCCTCACTCAACACGGGCTTCTGGGGTTCACCAGCCTTGGGTTTCATCGTGACGCCCTCCCTGGGGTCGCTTCGTTTTGGTCTTGGATGCACACCGTAGCGCGCACCCGAACAAAAGCCAAACACTTTGTGTGCGGCCACTGCCAATGGTGCCCGCTCGACCCCGTCCGGTTACAGCGCGCCGGGAATTCGTCGTCGCCACGCCTGCAAAGCCTGCAGGTGCATACCGCCCCCGGCCGCGCCACGATGCGCCGATGCGCCCCATCTGCTCGTCCCACTGCAGCTGGCACCTGGTGTTGCCGCTCGCCATCGCGACCGCGTGTGGCGGCAGCCCCACCACCACTGGCCATCGCCCTGGCGGCATCGAATCGACCCCGTTGCGGCCCCCGGCGGCCGCTGCCACCGGGCCCAGGTTCGTTCGGGTCCCCGCGAGCGAGAGTGGCCTGGAGTTCACCAATGTCCTCCGCCGCGAGAACACGGTGCAGTACCTGACGAACGGGGCGGGCCTGGCGACCGGCGACTACGACGGCGACGGGCTCGTCGACGTCTACCTCGTCTGCCAGGACGGACCCAACAAGCTGTTCCGGCAAACCGCGCCACTGCGCTTCACCGACGTGACGCAGGCCGCAGGCAACCTC
>JAEUHV010000229.1 GCA_016794485.1 Planctomycetota bacterium | reverse complement strand
GAAGGCGCCGACGAAGCGCGACACCTCGAGCGACAGGTTCTGGCGCAGGGCGTTGTTGGGCGAGATCGTCGGCGAGATCTCGAGCGTGATGCCGGCGTTGCGCGGGCTGCCCGACGAAGTCGTGGTCGTCGACGTGCCGGCGTTGCTCTGCAGGGTCGGACGCTCTTCCTCGGTCTTGACCACGGCGGTCTCGTTGTTGTTCACGAGCACGCTCGGCATCGACAGGATGTTGGCGCGGTCGTCGGTCGCCAGTGCGTTGATCAGCAGCGGCACCGCGAAGTCGCCGCCGCTGATGATGCCGCCGGTGACGCCCTGCAGCGGGTTGTCGAAGTCGGGCAGGCGGGTGTCGGGGATGCCGTCGTCGTCCTGGTCCTCGAATACCGACTGGCCGAAGTTGGTGAAGCCGAAGCCGCGGGTGAAGTCGCCGTTCTCCTTGAGGTCGAACGCGCCGAGCTCGACGCCGAACTGCTGCAGGTCGCCGGTGGTCAGTTCCACCAGCGCGGCCTCGATCAGGACCTGCGGCTGACGGCGGTCGAGCTTGTCGATCAGCGCCTGGATCTGGGCCCACTTGGTGCCGGCTGCCGAGACCAGCAGCGCGTTGCTCTCCTTGTGCGACTTGATCACGGTGTTGCGCGTGCGGCGCACCTGTGCGCCGCCGGCACCGCCGGCGGGCTGCTGTGCCTGCCGTTCGGCGTTGTTGTCGTCCTGCAGGAACGTCTGCAGGGTCTGCTGCAGTTCCTCGGCGAGCACGTTCTTCAGGTTGATCACGCTGGCGGCGCCATCGATCGGCTGGCCGGGCACGTCGAGCCGCGCGATCAGTTCGAGCGCCTCGCGCACCTGCTCCTGCGTGCCGCTCAGCACCAGGGCCTTCTGCGAGCTGTGCACCACGACCTTCAGCTGCGGCTGGCTCGACGCCGCCGAAACCGCGCCGGGTTGCCCGGCGTTCTCGGCCAGCACCGCCTGGCGGATCTTGCTGCGGCTCTCCAACACCTCGGTGATGATCGGCTCGAGTTCTTCGGGCGCCTGGTGGGTGAGCTCCTGCACCTGCACCATCAGGTTCGGCTGCTCGATCGGGATGTCGACGAGCTTCAGCATCTCGACCGCGGCGTAGACCTGCGGGCCGAAGCCCAGCACCAGCATCGCCGAGTTGTTGCCGACGTTGCCGAGCGTCAGCGTGCCGCCGCCGGTCGGGGCGCCGGTGCTGGCGAAGAACGGCCGCAGCGCGTTGGTCGCGATCGTGGCGTTGATGTTCTTCAGCGGCACCGTGGTCAGGATCGACACGCCCGCCTGGTTGCGGTACTGCGGCAGTTCGTCCGGCGTCACGTAGACGGCGCCGCTCGTCACTTCGCGGCCGCGCGGACCGTTCATCGACACGATCTCGAGGATCTCGAGGTCGCCCGCACCGCGCGGCACCACGGCGAAGCCCTTGATGTAGAGCATCGTCTGGAAGAACCAGTAGAAGTCGCGTTGGAAGGTCTCGCGCTTCAACCGCATCGTGTTCAGGAAGGTGATCGTGTTGCCACCTTGCCCGGCACCCTGGAGGTCCGTCGTGCTGAACGTGAAGCGTTTGCCGGTCACCTCCGAGACCCACTTGATGAACTCGGTCAGCTCCATGCCGTTGTTCTCGTTCATCGAGAAGGCGATGGTGCCGGTCGCTTCGTCGACCTGCATGCGCGGCTTGTTCGGGTCCTGCTGGGTGCCCTGGGTGCCGGCCCCGGCATTGCCGGCCCCTTGGTTGCCGGCGCCACCTTGGTTCGCTTGCGCCGGGAGCAGCGCTGTGCCGGCCAGGAGGCCTGTGGCCGCGAGGCGGGCGGCGAAGGCCAGCAGCCTGGCAGCGGTCGAGGAGCGGGGGGCGGACCGGAGTGCGTGATCGACCATCGTTCTTGTGGGTGGCGGGTCTTGGCTCGGCAGAGCAGGGCCATGGACCCGCGTAGGACCGGAAGCGCGCCGTTTTTATTTCCGGTCGTCGACGCAAGGAAGCAGAGAGTCCGTGTTTCCGACTTTCGTGTTGCCCCGTTCCCAAGGCCTGGGTTGCATCTGCGCGACACTCGACGAGGTGACTCTCGAGTCGTTTTCCGAGCATGAAGCTCTCCGAGTTGATCACCCCCGACCTCGTCGAGGTCCCGCTGCGCGCCGCCGACAAGTGGGAGGCGCTTTCGGTTTTGGCCCGGGTGCCGGTGCGGGCCGGCCGCTACCCGCTGGCGATGGTATCGGTCGTCGAACAGGCGCTGGTCGCGCGCGAGCGCAGCATGACCACCGGCATGGAGCACGGCATCGCGATCCCGCACGCCGCCATCGACGGCATCGACGACCTGGTGCCCGTGCTCGGCCTGAATCCGACCGGGATCCCGTTCGAAACGCTCGACGGAGCTCCGGCCCGCATCGTGGTCGGTCTCGTGTATCCCCGCGCCAAGAAGCTGGCCCACATCAAGACCCTGGCCGAGATCGCCAAGCTGCTGTCGCGGGCCGAGGTGCGCGACAAGCTGGTGCGCTGCGTCGATCCAGCCAGTGCCGTGGCCGTGCTGATGGAAGTCCAGGGTTGAACGCCCGAGCGAACACCATGCTCCGGCCCCTTCGCACCCTGTCCGGGCCCGCCGTCGCGGCCACACCGAGAGTTCGAAACCCACTGTTTCTCACTCTCTGAGGACGCGGACAGCACGATGGGAACGAGCGTGCGGACATCGCCGCCCGGTGCGGCGTCGCCGGCCATGGTGTCGCCCCGGGGCGCGCCCACGGTTGCCCGTGCCGTGGGTGACCTGTGCGTGCTCGCCGACCCGGGTATCCTGGCCCAGATGATCGTGCCGGAGCCGGGCCCCGAACCAGCAACGTGGCCTGGCCCGCGCCAGGGGCCGCGCAGGGCCTTCGCGGCGGTCGTCGCCGCGGGCCTGGTCGGTGCCGCGCAGCAGGGGTTGTTCGCTTCGGCGCTGCACCAGCACCGCACCGTGTTGCCGTTCGGGGTGCACGGCGCCTGGGTGTTCGCGGCCGTGCTGCTGCTGGCGGCGGGGGCCGCGATGGCTGCGCTCGTGTGGCGCCGGGGTCGCACCTCGGCCGGTGCCGGGCCCGGCGTCGGGCTCGTCGGCGGGCTCGGGCTCGCGGCCGCAGGACTGTTCGCTTCGGCCGACGCTCCGCTCGCCCATGGTGCATGGTTTGCCCTGGCAGTCGTGTCTGGGGTCGCCCTGGCTGCGGCACTGACCGAACGGCCGGCGACGAACCGGCTGCTCGGATTCGGCCTGGGCGTGGCCGTGGGCTGCTTCGTGCCCGCCGACGGCGCCTGGTCCTGCGCGTTGGCCGCGGCGGCGTTGGCCGCGGCGCTGGTGTTCGCCGCGGTGGCGGGAGACGGCGACTTGCCCCTTGGCGCCGCCGCGTCGTGGCGCGGGCGGATCGGCCGGACGCTCGCCGTGGTCGCCGCTGCGTGGTTTGGCGCGTTCGCCGAGCCCGGTGCGGGCACCGAGACCGTGGGCGTGGGATTGCTCCTGGCGACGGCTGCCGCGGTCTGGCAAGGGCGAACGTTCGCACCGTGGGTGTTCGCCGGTGCGACCGTCCTGCTGCCCGTCGTCCGACCGGTTGCGGCGCTCGACGGGGAGCGGGTGCGACTCGTCGCGCGCAGCGGCGCCGTCGCGGTGCACTACCACCGCACCGACCAGGAACTGCAACTCGTCGTCGGTGGCGATGCCGTCGACTGGGTGGGCCCCGACCGCCACGAAGCGGCGTTGTTGGCGACGGTGGCGCACGCGTTGGCGCGCGCCGGCGATCGCGCGATCGCGTTCGGGCTCGGTACCGGCGTCGCGGCGCGCGACCTGCGCGCCGCTGGCCGCGTCGTGCTCGACGTCGTCGACGATGCCGCGGCTGCCGCGCAGGTGCGCGGCCACTTCGACGCGGTCGGGCCGCTCGGCAGCAACACGCCCGCGGCGCCGCTGCCGCGGCGTCGGGCCGCGCTCGCCGACGTGGTCGGTCGCCTGCCGTCGGGCTCGCGCCAGCTGGCGTTGTTGCCGGTGCCGCTTCGTCCTGGCGCTGCGGCCCTGCAGCCCGAAGTGCAGTCCGGCCTGCGCGCGCTGGTCGGCGACGGCTTCGTGCTGCAGGTGATCGCCCTCGATCGCACCGCCGCCGGAACGCTGCATCAGTGCTTC
>JAEUHV010000532.1 GCA_016794485.1 Planctomycetota bacterium | reverse complement strand
CTTGCGATGCTGGCCGAGCTGTGGCACACGTTCGCCGACCGCCCGTTCGACGCGGTGCGCAGCGTGCTCGATTTCGGCTGTGGCTGCGGGCGGGTGCTGCGCTGGTTCCAGACCGCGTTGCCGGAGGCGCACCTGCACGGCGCCGACGTGCGCGCCGCGACGATCGACTGGTGCCGGCAGAACCTGCGCGGGACTTTCGTCGCGAACGGCGTCGTGCCGCCGTTGCCGTTCGCCGACGCGTCGCTCGACCTGGTCTACGCACTGTCGGTGTGGAGCCACCTCGGGCTCGAGCAGAACCTCGCGTGGATGCGTGAAATGGCTCGGGTGACGAAGCCCGATGGCCTGATCCTGGTGTCGACGCACGGCGCGTTCGCGGCGGCGTTGTGTGCGCGCAGCCGTGACCACCAGCAGACCCTGCAGATCGACGCGAACGACGCGCGCGTGATCCTGCGCACGCTCGCGCGCGAACCATTCGTGCACCGCGTGCTGCCGCAGGCGATCCGTGATTCCGCCGACGGCGTCGCCGACGACTACGGGCAGGCGTTCTTCACCGAACGTTTCGCACGCGAGCGGTGGGCGGATTGCACCGAACTGCTGGGCTGCGTGCCGTGCGCGCTCAACCTGTTCCAGGACATGTTCGTGCTGCGGCCTCGCCGCGCGGGGCGTGCCGCGAACGGCTGAGGCGTGCCGCGACGGCAGGGGGCGTTCCACGGGATCCGGTCCGTGCCGGCGGAGGTTGCGGCGCGGCGCGTCTCGGCGCGGGGCAGTGCGATCAAGGCTCCAGATCGACGCGTCGAAGGTCCGACGTGGGTTGTGGCACGCGTGTGCCCGGCCCCCAGAATCAGACCATGCACCCTGCCCATCGTCCGTCGTTCGCTTGTTCGTTGCTGGTCGTGTTCACCGCGTGCGCGACCGGATCGGGGCGTGCCGACGATCCGGTGCAGGTCGACACGATGAACGGCTGGATCGAGCGCGTGCACGTCGAGTCCGAACGCTCGCGCCAGGTGATCGCCGATTCGTTCGAACGGCTCAACACGCTCGCCGCCGGCCGGTTCGACAAGGAGCCGGCGGCGTCGGTGTACGCGCGCTTCGTGCAGTCGATCGACCTCGCCGAGCAGCAGGCGCGTCGCTTCCGTGAAGTGGTGCAGCCGATGCTCGCCAGCGCCGAGCCGGTGTTCACCCAATGGGCCGCCGACGTGAAGACCTACCAGAGCGACCGCATGCGCCAGCGGGCGGAGCTGCGCTTCGCGGTGGCGAAGGAGCGCTACGACGCGATCGCGGCGGCGGCGGTGCCGGCGCAGGACCGGCTCGACGCCTACGTGAAGGCGTTGCGCGACCACGCCACGTTCCTGGCGCACGACCTCAATGCGAGTGCGATCGACGACATCCAGGACGAGGTGAAGGCGGTCGCGGCGACGGCCCGGGAACTGGATCGGGGCATGGAGTCGTGCCAGTCGGCGGCCCGCGCGTTCGTGGAGCAGCAGTCGTTGCCGGCGGCGGCGGGACGGTAGTCGCACGTCCCCGAGCGGGAGGTGGGCATGACCTTCACCCTGTTGCTGCTGCTCGCGGTCGGGCTCGCGTTGGCGCTCGCCGGCGTGTGGCACCGCCGTGCCGACCTGGTTCGCCAGCAGCAAGCGGTCGACGAGCGCGCCGAGAACCTCGCGCGGCCCGATGCAGCCGCTCCGCTGCAGGTGCCGAGCATCGACCTGCAGCGGTGCCTCGGTTGTGGCACCTGCGTGCGGGCGTGTCCCGAGCACGGCGTGCTCGCGCTGGTCCACGGCCAGGCCGCGGTGGTCAATGGCGCGGCCTGCGTCGGCCATGCCGTGTGCGTCGCCGAGTGCCCGGTCGGTGCGGTGACGCTCGTCGCGGGCGACGCGACGCGGCGCACGGACGTGCCGGTGCTCGACGCCGAGCTGCGCGCGGTGGGGGCCGAAGGCCTGTTCCTCGCCGGTGAGGTCACCGCGCGCGCGCTGATCCGCCGCGCGACCGAGCAGGGCGCCGCGGTCGCCGCGGCGATCGTGCGCGAACGGGCGACGCGACCGCAGCAGGCGTTGGCGGATGGCGAACTCGACGTGGTCGTCGTCGGGGCCGGACCGGCCGGTCTGGCCTGTTCGCTCGCTTGCAGCGAGCACGGCCTGGTGCACGTGCTGCTCGACCAGGAGACCGTGGTCGGCGGCACCGTCGCGAAGTACCCGCGCCACAAACTGGTGCTCACCGACGCGGTGTCGCTGCCGCGCCACGGTCGGCTCGCGCGTCGCGAGTACGGCAAGGAAGAGCTGGTGGCGCTGTGGCAGGAACTGGCGACGCGCCACGGATTGCCGTTCCGCGGCGGCGTCGCGTTCGAACGGGTCGAACGGCGCGCCGACGGCCGTTCGGTCGTGCACACCAGTGCTGGGCCCTTCGTCGCGCGGCACGTCGTGCTCGCGGTCGGCCGGCGCGGCCAGCCGCGGCGCCTCGGCGTGTCCGGCGAGGACTTGCCGCACGTCACCTACGCGCTGCTCGATGCGGCGAGCCATGCGGGCTGCCATGCCGTGGTCGTCGGCGGTGGTGACAGCGCGGTCGAGGCCGCGCTGGCGTTGGCCGAGCAGCCCGGCACGCACGTCACGGTCGTCTACCGCCAGGGTGCGTTCTTCCGGCTGCGGCAGCGCAACCGCGAACGCATCGCCACGGCGCTCGCGGCCGGTCGGGTCGAGGCGCTGTTCCATTGCGAAGTGCGCGCGATCGGCGAACACAGTCTCGACGTCGTGCCGGCCGCGGCCGGCGGTGGCGGCGGCGTGGTGACGCAACTGCGGGCGGACCGCGTGTTCGTGCTGATCGGCGGGGAACCGCCGTTCGCCGCGCTGCAGCGCAGCGGCGTGTCGTTCGACGCGGAGTCGGTCGGGGCCGGAGCCCGGCCGTCGATCCCCGCGGTCGAGCCGGCGGCGCGCGGCCCGTGGGTGTGGGCCGCAGGCCTCGCGGTGGTGCTGGCGGCGCTCGGCTTCCTGCTGTGGCACGCGCAGTACTACTTCGCGCCGGCCGCCGTGCGCGCCGCCGAGCCGCTGCACGCGACGCTGCGTCCGGACCACTCCGTCGGGCTCGGCTTCGGCTTCGCCGCGCTCGGCGCGGTGCTGGTCAACCTGCTCTACCTGGCGCGGCGGCGGCAGTGGTGGGGACTGCGCGTCGGTTCGCTCGGCGCGTGGATGGACGTGCACGTCGTCGCCGGCATCGCCGCGTTCGTGGGGGCCGCGCTGCATGCAGCGTTGGCGCCGCGCGCCACCGTCGGCGGCCAGGCGTTCTGGGCCCTGGCGATCCTGCTCGCCACCGGTGCCGTGGGCCGCTGGTTCTATTCGTGGCTGCCGCGCGCCGCGAACGGCCGCGAGCTCGAACTCGACGCCATGCGGGCCGAACTGCAGGCTTTGGTCGGCAACGATCCGTTCGCCGAACGGGCCCGAGCCGAGGTGCTCGCGTTGATCGCGCGGCGGCAGTGGCGCTCGACCTGGATCGGCCGGGTGGTCGCGATGGTCGGCCTGCAATGGGACCTGTGGGCGACGCTGCGGCGCCTGCGCCGCGTCGGGCGCGAACAGGGTACTCCGCATCGCGAGGTCGAGGCGGCTCTGGACCGGACCCGACAGGCACATGCGCTGGCGGTGGCCGCGGCACACCTCGAGGATCTGCGGGTGGTGCTCGGCACGTGGCGTTGGCTGCATCGTTGGCTGGCCCTGGCCATGGTGCTGCTGGTGCTCGCCCACGTCGTGGTCGCGACGTTGCACGGCGCGTTCGCCGGAGGTGGCGCATGAGGCATCCGCGCACGGCCCTGGTCGTCGGCATCCTGTCGGCGGTCGCGGTGCTGCTGCTCGTCGTCGCGGCGACCGGCAAGCAGTCGCCCGGACGCGTCACCAGCGTGCATGGCCGCATCGCCGAACTCGTCGGCGGCGAAGCCTGTGCGAAGTGCCATGGTGGCTGGTTCGGCGACATGCGCAGCTCCTGTGCCGAGTGCCACGGTGACGTCGCGACGCAGATCGCGGCCCGTCGCGGCCTGCACGGCACGTTGTCGCCGGAACTGGCGGGCGCCTGCGCCACGTGCCACGGCGAACACCACGGCGACGACTTCCCGTTGGTGAACCGCCTCGCCTGGTCGCAGGCGGGCGTGGCCGATCCCGCCGCGTTCGACCATGCCCGCGTCGGCTACACGATGGCGGGTCGCCATCTCGAGCTGCGCTGCAGCGAGTGCCATCCGCACGCCGACGCGAAGCTGTTGCCGGAAGGGGCGAAGCGATTCCTCGGCCAGAGCCAGGACTGCGCCTCGTGCCACCAGGATCCGCACCAGGGCCGCATGCAGTTCGAATGTGCGACCTGCCACGAGCAGGCCACGTTCGCCGAACGGCGCGTCGCCGACCACGAGCGCTGGTTGCCGTTGGTCGGCCCGCATGCGGCCGTCGGCTGCCGCGACTGCCATGGTGCAGGCGGCCCGCACGCACTCGAACGGTTGCGGCCCGGCGCGCACGCGGCGGCGCGCGGCTGCGCCGACTGCCACCCGAGCCCGCACTCGGAACGGTTCCTCGCCGGCAACACGGCGGCGGCCGGGGTCGGCCCGGCCCAGGTCTGCGCCACCTGCCATGCGGCGTCGTTGCCGGCGTTCGCCGACTCGCGGGTGACCGTCACGCCGGCCCAGCACGCCCACGGTGGTTTCCCGTTGGCCACGCCGCACGAGGGCGTCGCGTGCCACCGCTGCCACCAGCCGTCGGCGCCATGGGCCGGGCGCCACCCGGGCCGCGGCGCGGACGACTGCTTTGCGTGCCACGCCGATCCGCACGGTGGCCAGTTCGCCGCTGCGGCCGGCACGACGCGGTGCCTCGATTGCCACGCGGCGACGCACTGGGCGCCGCACGCCTTCGATCGCGACCGGCATGCGCGCACGGCATTGCCGCTGGACGGTCGCCACGCCGAGGTCGGGTGCGCGGCGTGCCATCGCGAAGTGGGCGACGCATCGCGGTCGTTCCGCGGCACGCCGTCGCGCTGTGAGCAGTGCCACCAGGACGCGCACCACGGCGCGTTCGCAGGCGTCGAGCGGCAGCAGCGGCTGGCGGCGTCGCCGCGCGGCACCTGTGCTTCGTGCCACGGCACCACGGCGTTCGCGCAGCTCGACCACTCGCGCTTCGACCACGCCGACTGGACCGGGTTCGCCATCGACGGTGCGCACGGCCAGATCGGCTGCGAGGACTGCCATGCGCGCACCGGGCAGCCCGACTCCACCGGCCGCCGCTTCGGGCGCGTTCCGGCGCACGGCGACGGAACGGACGCGTGCGCCACCTGCCACGGCGACCCGCACCTGGGCCAGTTCGACCGCGCTGGCGTGCCGGCGACACTCGACGGCCGCACCGGCTGCGAACGCTGCCACGACACCGCGTCGTTCCGGGCGCTGCCGCACGGCTTCGACCACGCGGCGTTCACTGGCTTCGCCATGAAGGGGGCACACGCGCAGCTCGACTGCACGGCGTGCCACGCACGCCTCGCGGTGCCGACGGCCGAGGGCCGCACCTGGGCCCGCGCGAAGGGCACGGCCTGTGCGGACTGCCACACCGACCCGCACGCCGGCCAGTTCGAGCGCCTGGGTGCTACGGACTGCAACCGGTGCCACAAGAGCACGACGACGTTCGCGACGTTGTCGTTCCGCCACAACCTGGACTCGAGATTCCCACTCGGCGAGCAACACGAGAAGGTCGCCTGTGCCGGTTGCCACAAGCCGGAGCAGGTCGGGGGACGCGCGGTGGTGCGCTACAAGCCGCTGCCCACCGAATGCGTGTCCTGCCACGGTCGTGAAGAGGGAGGTGCGCCCCAGCGGCGCCGGAGGCAATGACCATGCTCGCAACGTTCCGTTCCGTCGTCGTCCTGGCGTGCTGCGGCGTGGTCGCGGCGCAGGGCGACGTGTTCGAGGAAGTGGCGCTGCGCATCGCGTCGCTGCGGCCCAACGGCGGAGTCGTCGTCGACCGCGGCAAACGCGACCACGTGCAGGTCGGCGACCGCGTCGTGCTGGTGCCACGCAACGGCCAGGTCGCGCACGGCACGGTCACCGAGCTCGACGAACGCACCGCCTTGGTGCAGCTGGTCGATCCGACCGCCCCGGTGACCGCGGGCACGCGCGGCCACGTGCTGGTGCCGAAGGTCCGCTTGCAGCCGAAGCCCGATCCGGCGCCGCAGGCGCAGCCGACCAGGCCCGATCCGACGCAGCCCGCCGACGAATGGCGTCCCGGCATGCCGCTGCTCGGCAACACGCGGCCGCCGCGGCCCGAGGAACGTCCGACGTCGGTGCACGGCCGTGTCTACGGCGGTGCCAATCTCGTGCGCACGCTCGGCGACTTCGAGGAGTCGTGGCTGGTCGCCGGCGCCGACGTCGAGCTCGACAATCTACGCGGCGACGGCGGAACGCTGCGCTTCCACGGCGACTTCACCGCCTCGACCGAGACCTCGGAGAACTGGGGTGACGACCTGCGGCTGTACGAGTTGTCGTACGAGCACGGTGGCACGCGCCACCAGCCGTTCCGCTGGCAGGTCGGCCGTTTTCTGCAGCGTGACATGCCCGAGTTCGGCCTGCTCGACGGCGTCGAGGTCGGGTACCGGCGCGAGAACGGCCATCGCTTCGGGGCCAGCTTCGGTTGGCTGCCCGAGCTCGACGACGACCTCGAGTCGCTCGCCGACCTGCAGATCGCCGGGTGGTACCTGTGGCACCAGGACGTCGGCGAGCGCTTCACCGTCGGCTTCGGGTACCAGAAGACATGGCATCGCTGGGACGTCGACCGCGACCTGGTCGTGGTCAAGGCGCGCCTGCTGCCGAGTGATGGCTGGATGCTGTCCGGTGCGCTGTGGATCGACTTCTACACCGCGCGCGACGACCTCAAGGACGAGACGGTCGAGATCACGCGAGCGAACGCGTTCGCGTCGCGACGCTGGCCGCAGGTCGGCGGGCTCGAGCTCGTGCTCGACCACGAGGAGTATCCCGAGACGCGGCGACGCGAGTTGCCGCAGACCCTGCTGCCGCAGACGCTGGTCGACGCGCATCAGGACCGGGCGTCGCTGCACGCCTACGTGCACGCCGGGCCCACGCGGTGGTTCACGCGGCTCACGGGGTATTCCGACGAGGAACGCGACGGCGGCGCCGCCGAGTTCGGGGTCGACGTCGACGGGCTGCTGCAGCAGCGCGCACGCACCACGTTGGCGGTGTTCGACGTGCAGGGCGTGACCCAGTCCCTGGCCGGAGTGCGCGTCGAACACGGCGGTGACCTTTCGTTCGGGCGGCTCGACCTGCTCTACGAGCTCGGCTTCGTGCACCACGAGGGCATGCCGAGCGACCGCGACGACCTGCTGCAGCATCGGCTCGGGGCGCTGTGCACCAGTGACCTCGGCAGCGGTTGGGACGCCACCTTCTTCGCCGACGGCACCCTGTGGGACGACGAGTTGTCGTTCGGGGTCGGCATCTGGCTGCAGAAGCACTTCTGAGGAACCCGACCATGACGACCTTCCGTTCGCGTCCGTTCCTGGTCGCCGCAGCGATGCTGCTGGCGGTGGTGGCCTGCACGGTGTCGACGCCGCGGCGCGGCGAACTGCACCGGTGGTGGGCCGGCTTCGGCCTCGTCGTGCCGCACGAGTCGTTCCCCGGCGAGTGCACCCTGTGCCATCGCGGGGCGAAGTGGAACGACCTCGTCGCCGACTTCGTGTTCGACCACGGCGTGCGCACCGGCGTGCCGCTGCGCGGCGCCCACGCCGAAGCGGCGTGCCTGCGTTGCCACAACGACCGCGGGCCGGTGGCGACGTTCCAGGCGCAGGGCTGCGCCGGCTGCCACGCCGACGTGCACTTCGGCGAGCTGGGCCTCGACTGTGCGTCGTGCCACGACGAGTCGCGCTGGTTCGTGCCGAACACCCGCGTGCGCCATCTGCACGTGCGCCTGCCCCTGACCGGCGCGCACCAGCAGGTCGCCTGTGCCCACTGCCACGGCGGTGCGTCGGTCGGCAACTTCCGGCCGACGGATCCCGACTGCGTCAGTTGCCACCGCGACGAGGCGATCCGCACCACCAACCCGCCGCACGCCGGACTCGGCTGGACCGATCGCTGCGATCGCTGCCACATGCCGACGGCATGGCGGCCGGGGCTGGTGCGATGACGCTCCCGGACCAGGACGGTGGCCGTTCCCGGAACGGGACGGCCGAGTGCGTACGGGACCGGGAAGTGTCGAAGTACCCGACACACGAGGGAGTCGGGAGAACCTGCGGAGCAGAGCCATGAACCATCCGATCCGACTTTGTGCCGGGCTCGCGTTCGTCGCCATCGGCGTGACGAGCGCGTTCCAGGCCTCGTGCATCGACCAGTCCGGCCGCACGGTGGGGGCGGCGACGGCCGAGTCCTGCATGCGCTGCCACAACGGTTCGCTGCACGACGACTACGCGGGCCCCGGCCTCGAGAATCCGCATGCGTTTCCCGGCGACGCCGAAGTGCTGCGCTGCACGCAGTGCCACGGCGGCAACCCGAACGGCACCGACATGCTCGGCAGCCACGTGCCGCCGCCGCCGTCGATCGGCGACCGCGAGCAGCAGCGCACCGACCCGCACGCGTGGTTCAACAAGCTGACGCTCGCCGGCATCGACAAGGTCGCCGACTACGTCGTGGACGGCGTCACCTGGACCGGCATCGACTACCTGCAGTTCCTCAACCCGGGCGACCTGCGGGTCTCGTCGCGCGGTCGCGGCTGTGGCGACTGCCATCCGGCGCACGCCACCGGCATGAGCCGCGCCCCGCTCGGCAACGAAATGGGCATCTTCAGCGGCGCCTTCTACGCGGTCGGCCTGGAGAACGCGATCCCGGAGCATGCCGGGCTGTTCGAGGACAACGCCGCCGACTACGGCTGGCGCGCGGTCGAGGATCCGACCCACGTGCACGATCCGCAGAACGCCGGCAAGATCGGCCGCCTGATCGAACCGCCGGTGTGGAGTTCGCGCAGCACGCAGGGACCGGAGTACTTGTTCCGCAACCAGGACTTCACCGCCGCCAACCTCGTCGGCGACGTCGCCGCCGATGGTTCGCTGGTGACGGGCAGCCGCCTGGCCAAGCTCTACCAGGAGCAGGTCGCGTTCACCTGCGGCGACTGCCACCTGGGCAGCAGCGGCGCCAACAACCGCTATGGCGACTTCCGGCCGTCGGGTTGTTCGGCGTGCCACATGCCGTACAGCCAGGACGGGCGCAGCCGCAGCCGCGACCCGAACGTGCCGAAGAACGAGCCGCTCGATCCGGACGACATCGACGAGCCGGAACGTGCGCACGTGCGTTCGCACCGCATCCGCGGCGTCGCGCGCACGCTGTCGAACGGCACCGAGGTCACCGGCATCGACGACCACACCTGCGCCGGCTGCCACCAGGGCAGCAACCGCATGGTGATGCAGTACTGGGGGATCCGCCTCGACCAGAACAAGGACGTGGTGCGCGGCTTCCAGTACCCGGCCAATCCGGTGTCGTTCACGACCACGCGGCTCGACACGCGCCTGTTCGACCCGGCGGTCGGCAACCGCACGTTCAACGGGCGCGACCATCAGCAGTACCTGCTGAAGGAGGACTACGACGGCGACGGCCGCGACGACACGCCGGCCGACGTGCACTACGAGGCCGGGATGGGCTGCGTCGACTGCCACGGCAGCGTCGACCTGCACGGCAACGTCGCGGCCGCCAACAACGGCGACATCGTGAGCCGCATGGGCCACGCGATCACGATCCGCTGCGAGGACTGCCACGGCACCGCGACCGCCTACGCCAACACCACGAACGGCGAGAACTACGCCGGCCAGACCGCGACGCTGGGCGTCGACAGCGAGGGCAACGCGCTGCGCCACGTCGAACGCGACAGCACCGGCAACTTCTGGCTGACCAGCAAGCTCGACGGGCGTCGGCACTACATCCGCCAGGTGCGCGACGTGATCGTCGACAGCGGCAAGACGCACCCGACGACGGGTGCTGCGATCTACACCGCGATGGGCAGCTTCGCGATGGGCCGCGACGACGGCGATCCGGCCAGCGGCATCGGGCCGCAGCAGACCGGCCACCCGCACGCCGGCTTCTCGCACATGGACTCGATGAACTGCGCCTCGTGCCACTCGTCGTGGAGCAACAGCTGCATCGGCTGCCACCTCGAGGGCGAGTACAACGAGGGCAACAACTTCAGCAACATCACCGGCGAGCGCATCGTGTTCCGTCAGCGGTTCGCCGAGTTCGTCTACCAGTCGCCGGTGCCGTTCTTCCTCGGCATCGGCATGGACAACAAGATCCGCACCTCGGCGACCAACACGAAGGTGTTCTTCCGCTACCGCGACCTCAACGGCGATCGCACGCCGGTGTTCGGCTTCACCGACCGCAACGGCGGCGGCAACAACCGCCCGGCGCGGCCGTTCCCGTCGCTCGGCCACAACGCGTTCCTGGCGCACAGCGTGCGCGGCCGCGTCTCGCCGACCGACGAGGGCCCGCGCTATTGCGTCGCCTGCCACCTGACCGACAACGCGATCGCCAACCACGGCCCGGCCTACGCGCAGTTCCGCGCCACGCTGCAGGCGAACGACTTCGCCAACCTGCCGTGGGCGACGCTGCAGCAGCACATCGGCCGCAACCCGGGCAACCAGCTCGACTCGCCGTGGTTCGTGCACCAGGTCGCCGGACTCGGTACCGGCCTGTGGCTGTTCGACGCGCGCGGGGCGGCGGCGAACCCGCTCGACGAGAACCCGAACCGCTACGGCAGCGACGGCGTGGCCCCGGCGGATTCGTGGGATCCGGCGCTGGTCCGCTACGACCTCGACCGCGTGGTCGACCCGAACGGCGTCAGCAACGGTTCGAGCAACCAGCCGCTGCAGCAGCCGGTCGTGGGGCCGAACCGGCGCGACGGAGCGATCGACCCGAACATGGCGGGGCCGCTCGGCACGACATTGTCGCAGCGCCTGGCCGACCCGACGACCGGCATCGTGCTCAACAGCTGGATCGACGCGGACCGCACGGCGCGCGGCGGCGCCCCGACGATCCTCAACCAGTGACCCGCGCCGCTGCGGCCGCCTTCGCCTTGCGGCGACGACGCGGCCGCGGTGGCATCGGAAACAGGAACTGCAGCACGCGCGGCAAGCGGCGGCGCCAGGCCACTTCGTCGTGCCGTCCACCGGCGACTTCGACGTGGCGCAGGTCGGCCCGGCGGGCGGTGCGGTGCTTGCGCCAGCCCTTCGCCGCGAGCAACTCCGCCGCTGCGCGCACCGACTGCCGCAGCGGTGGACTCTCGCGTCTGCCGGCGTCGAGCCAGACCCGAAGGCGCGCGCGCAGGGCCGCGAGCCGCTGCAGCAGTTCGCCTCCGGCCCACCACAGCGAGCCCGACAGCGCGGCGGCGTGGCCGAACACGTCGGGATGGCGCAGGGCCACGTGCAGCGCGCAGAGCCCGCCGAGCGACGCGCCGGCGATCGCGTTCGTCGCGGGGCCCGGCAAGGTCCGGTAGTGCGCGTCGACGAACGGCTTGATCTCGTGCACGAGCTGCTCGGCGAACGCGTCGGCGCCGCCGCCGCGGCCCCGTTGCGGCACGGGCGTGTAGTCGTCGAGGCGCAGCGCGCCGGCGTTGTCGACGGCGACGACCAGCAGCGGTGGCAGCTTGCCGCGGTCGATCAGGCGCTGCGCGGCCACATCGGCGTGCCAGCCCTGGCCGCGGAACGCATCGGCGTCGGCGAACACGTTCTGGCCGTCGAGCAGCCACAGCACGGGATGACGCCGGTCGGGGACCCGGTCGTAGTCGGCCGGCACCCAGACCCGGAACGAACGGTGCGCGACCCGATGGCGCGAGTGCACGAGCCAGTGGCGGAACGGCGGCGGACGCATCGGCACGTTCCTAGTCCGGGTTGCGGCGGGAAACCACGGGCTGGCGTTCGGGGTCGGCGTCGGTCGCCGGGCGGCTGCGCAGCAGCCGGGCCACCGCCAGGGCGTTGCCGAGCCGTTCGCGGGCGCGGCCGAGCAGGTCGAGCGGCACCGGTGTGAGGCCCTCGGCGGCGAGTACCTCCTCGAGGAATCCGGCCCGGCGGTTGCGCAGGTTGCACCAGTTGGTCTTCAACGGAAACCGCGTGGTGCCGGGCGGAACCATGGCGGCGCCCCAGTCGAGCGTCGTCGTCGTCCACGCCGTGATCGGCGCCCCTGGACCGAGCCAGTCGCAGAAGCGCGCCACGGCGGCGGCGAGCGGCTCGCCGGCGGCGACCCGCTCCGGATCCAGCCGCATGTGCTGCAGGTGGTGGGCCAGCGGTGGCTCACCTTCGGGACGGACGATCGCTTCGAACGTGGTGCCGTCGCAGCGGGCGGCGACCCACTGCACGAGCTGGCGCTTGGCCGCAGGATCCCCGCCGGGCAGGATCGATTCGGAATAGGTGACCGCGAGTCGATCGGCGAACAGTTGCGGCGCCAGGGCGCGCGACGGCCGTTGCCGCGGGTGCTTGTGCCGGCCGAAGCGCTGCACGCTCGCGGCGTGCGCGATCTGGCGGTCGATCATGCCGTCGAACGCCGCCAGCATCGCGTCGAGCCCGGCGCCCTCCGGTTCGAGCACGCGCAGTGCTTCGACGACGGCTTCGAGCGTCGAGACGTAGTCGGGCCGCGGCTCCTGCCGGATGCGGTAGCGGCTGGGGGCGGCCGGTTCGAGCCGGACGTGCGGCAGCGCGTGCAGCCACGCGTTCTCGCGCCACAGGCGCTTTGCATGGGCCCAGGTGCCGTCGATCGCGACCAGCGTGGACGGCCGGCGATCCGGTGCCAGCTCGTGCAGCAACGGTGCGTCGGGATGGGGCCACAGCACCATCGCGTCGGGCGGCAGTTCGAACCGGTGCTCCAGGGTGCCGGTGAAGCCCGGGGTGGGAACGTGCACCGCCGCGTTGGGCAGGCACATGCGCAGCAGGCGCGCGGTGCCGAACGGATGGGTGCGTTCGTGCGGATGCTGCAGGATCTCGATGCGGGTGCGCGTCGGCACCGTGGGCATCGTGGCGCAGTGGCACGCGGCGGCTGGGCGCAGGCAGCGGTAGCAACGTTCGCGATGGGTCGGCAGCGGGTCGGGCACGGACCGCCGTTCTACCGGCCCGGCCGCGGCACTGCACCCTCAGTCGCGCGCGACTGGAAGGTGCATCGCCAGCGTGTGCACCAGCAGGTCGTTGTCGATCGGCTTGGCGAGGTGGGCGTTGCAACCGGCCGCCAGGGCGCGCTCGATGTCGGCCCGGCCGGTGTCGGCGGTGATCGCCAGCACCGGCGTGGTGTCGCCTCGCTGCCGCAGCTCGGCGACGGTGGCGTAGCCAGCCTTGTCCGGCATCTGCATGTCGAGCAACACCAGGTCGAACGGCATCGACTCGAGCATGTGCAGGGCGACCGAGCCGCTGCTCGCGGTGGTCACGTCGGCGCCGGCATTGGTCAGCAGGTGGCCGATCAGGCGCTGGTGGTCGGCGCTGTCGTCGACCAGCAACACCTTGCCGTGCACGCGCGGCAAGGCGGCGCGCGGCGCGGTCTCGGCCGTGCGTTCGTCGTCGTCCTCGAGCAGGTCGATCTCCCAGTCCGGAGCCAGTTGTTTCGGCAGGCTCAGGCGGTACTCGACGCCGCCACCTTCGCGTGCCGTCACGACGAGTCCGCCGCCGAGTGTCAGCGCCAGCTGGCGGCTGAACAGCATGCCGAACGAGCCGTCGTCGGCGGTCGCGGTCTGGGTGCGGTTCTGCACGACCACGCCCATGGTGTTTTCGTCGGCGTGCACCGTCACCTCGAGCGGACCGAGGGTGCATTGCCAGGCCGAGTTCTCGAGCAAGCGGGTCAGCAGTTGCCGCACGCGCGACGGATCACCCAGCACCCAACGCGGCACGCCAGCGATCACGTCGACGCGGACCTCGATGTTGCGGTCGGCGATCGTGGCAGCGACGTCGGCAGCGCAGTTGCGCACGAGCTGCGGGAAGTCGTAGGTGTCCGCGGCGAGATCGACCGACCCACGGAGCAGGCGTTCGAAGTCGTCGATGTCCGCCAGCATCGAGGTCAGTTGACGACCGTAGTTCTGCAGCGACACGATCTGGAGTTCCCGGGAGCCCGGGTCCGCGGACATCAGGCCGGCGGTGGCCAGCATGCTGGTCAGCGGGGTGCGCATGTCGCGGATCAGGTCGTGCGCGCTCAGTGTCGACGGGCTGACCGATTCGACCCGTGCGGTCGAAGGCGCGAACGGTGGCGTGGGGTCGAGATCGGCGCGTGGCGCCGGGGTCGCCGGCGCCGCAGCCGGCGCCGTGGCCTTGCTGTCCCCGGTGTCACCCGCGGCCAGG
>JAEUHV010000504.1 GCA_016794485.1 Planctomycetota bacterium | reverse complement strand
CCGTTGCCGGTGGCGCCGAGCAGCACCGGGGCGGTCGCGACGATGTCGGTGCCGAGCCAGCAGCCGGGCATGCCGATGGGGCCGAGCTCGACCGGGTAGGGCGCGCCGTTGGTGAGGCCGGCGATCAGCACCGCGACGCCGTTCGGCGTGCCGTTCGCGAGGTTGAGCGCGAACGTGGTGCCGACCTGCGGCAGGCCCGTGGCGCTCTGGACCGGCACGCCGTTGCTGCCGGAACAGCCGTCGCCGTGCGACGAGGTGTGTGCGGTGCGCATCGACACTTCGAGCTTGATCGCCGCGTTCGCCAGCGTGCCGGTCGCCGGCGCCGTGCCGGTCGCGGCGCTCCAGCCGACGCGTTCGCGCGTGCCGCGGTGGAAGCCCGTGGTCGGCGCATTGCCGTTGGTGGTGGTGATCTGGACCAGCAGGTCGTCGACGCCGTTGTAGGCGAAGGTCGTCTGCAGGCCGACCTCGGCCCAGGCGTTGGCCGGCAGGTTCCACGTGTAGTTGGTCGCGTCGAGCACCGTCACCGCGGACGCGTTCAGGTTGGCCGCGAACGTCGTCGACAGCGACTGCGCCGGCGGCAGGTGGGCCAGCACGATCACCAGGCGGTCGTAGTGCGCGCGGCCGCCGAGGCACGAGCTGAAGGCGAGCCCACTGATCGAGCCCGCCTGGTTGCCGAGATCGGCCCGCGTGACGCGGGTCTGGAACTTCACGTTCGCCGTCGCGCTGCCGGCTGCGGCACCGAACGGCAGCGTGTTGCAGCTGCCCGTCGCGGCGGCGTTGTCGGGTGCGTACCAGTTCTGCGCGAAGGCGGGAAGGGCGAGCAGGCCCGTGGCGAGCAGAGGGGTGAGGCGCATGGATTCTCCGTCCGATCGGACGAGAACCCATCGGCAGGTGATTGCCCGTACGTTCAATCCCCGATGCGGAAGTTGCGGACGCCGTAGGCGGCGAAATCGACTTCGAAGGCGCCGTTGGCAAGGGGCCGTGGCGATGTGGCGGCACCCAC
Source organism: Planctomycetota bacterium (assembly GCA_016794485.1). GTDB lineage: Bacteria > Planctomycetota > UBA1135 > UBA1135 > UBA2386 > UBA2386. The sequence goes on along the minus strand of JAEUHV010000504.1, from coordinate 8,123 downwards.
CTCGACGACCTTGCCGTGCGATCGGCCGGAGACCGCGAACCGCACGTGCATGGGTTCGCCCTGCAGCGACGCCGTGAACACGTGCAATTGGCCGTCGAGTTCGTGCACGCGCACGGCGATCCGGCCGGTCGTCGCGGTGCGCACCTTGGCGTCGGCGCGCGGAGCGAGCAGGGCCGGCGTCGCCGCGCGCACCTCGGCGTTGGTCGCCTTCACCGCGGCCTCGATCTCCGGATGCGACAGCAGCCCGGCTTCGACGAACTTCGGTTCGAACGCGTGCGCGAAGTAGACGATGCCGGAAGCGCCGCTGGCGATCGCCAACCACACTTCGCTGCGCACCTGCTCGGGAGTCGGGCGCCGTTCGGCGTGGTTGACGTGGCTCGTCTCGATGCACGCCCACACCGGCTTCTTGCCCTGGGTCCAGCCGACGAGGCGGGTGACGCCGTGGCCGACGAACTCGAGCTTGCCGGCGACGTCGGGATGCGAATGCGTGACCGGATAGATGTCGAACGACACCAGGTCGCAGCCCTTGCAGTACTCGGGATAGTCCTCGGGATGGCCGGTGCGCTCGCCGCGGCCGTGCCAGCCGTCCCAGGCCGCGCCCTGGCCGAGGTTGAGCAGGATCGGGCGCGTCGGATCGGCCTTGTGCAGGCGTTCGTAGTCGGCGACCACGTCGTGCGGCGGAATCGGCGGCGCGTAGCCGCGCAACCGCCGGCCCTGGGCGTTGTCGGGTTCGTCGCCGTGCATCCAACCGACGATCGTCTTGCCCGGCCACGCGAGGCCGACGTCGTTCTGCGCGCAGACCACGCGCATCGATGCCGCGTCGAGTGCCTGCAGCTGCTCCTTGGTCGGGCCGCCGAACAAGCCGACGTAGAGGTCGATGCCGATCGCGCGGTAGCGCTCCGCGTTGTGCGGCGACTGCAGCCACACGCCGATCGGGAACGTGTCGGTGGCCGGCCCGTTCCGGAACCGCGGCGTCGCCTGGCGCGCCGGTTCGTGCTGGGCCGACACGGACGTCGACGGCAGCACCAGGGCGAGGGCGAGCAGGCACGCGGACGGGCGCATGGGCGCAGTGTGCAGGCCGTGTCGTTCCCGGGGAAGGGTCAGGCCGGTTGCGCGCGCGGTCGTCGGCTCCACAGCGACCCCGCCGCCTCGGCGGCGATCCACACGGCCAGCGCCAACAGCACGATGGCAACGGCGCGCAGCGTGCCGTTCGCGGCGCTGCCGATCTGCAGCACCAGGGCGCTCGCCGTCATGCCCATCATGAACAGCATCGGCAGGCCGACCGCGAGCCGCAGGCCGAGGCCGTGCTTCGTCTTCGCCAGCCACAGCGACAGGCCGACCAGCGTCAGGCCCGCGAGCAGCTGGTTGATCGAGCCGAACAGCGGCCACACCGCGTGGTAGGCGGCGACCTGCTCGCCCTTGCCGTTGGTCACCGTCTGCGCCACGAACCATGCCGGCAGCGCCAGCGACAGCATCGTGCCGACGATGCCGCCGGTGCGCGTCTTCCAGCCGGTGAACTCGGTGAACAGGTAGCGGGCGAGGCGCGTCGCGACGTCGAGCGTGTCGTAGACGAAGGTCGCGAAGGCGAGCATGCCGAACGTCACCGCGAACCCGATCGGCACGCCGAGATGGTGCAGGAACGAACCGATGCCGACGCCGAAGATCTTGTCGGGCCCGGCCTTCGCCAGTTCGCCGCCGGTGCCGAGCTGCATCACGCACGCCAGCGCCAGCAGCGCCACGACACCTTCGAGCAGCATGCCGCCGTAGCCCACCAGGTGCGCATCGGGTTCCTTGTCGATCTGCTTCGACGTGGTGCCCGAGCAGACGAGGCCGTGGAAGCCGCTGCACGCGCCGCACGCGATCATGATGAACAGGAACGGCACGAGGCTCTGGCCGTTCGCACTGGTGAAGCCGCGGAACGCCGGCCACTCGATCGCCGGATCGGCGAAGAACAGGCCGAGCAGCCCGCCGCCGAGCGTCAGGTAGAGGAAGAAGCCGCCGAGGTAGCCGCGCGGCTGCAGCAACAGCCACACCGGCAGCACCGACGCGACCGCGCAGTACGCGAGGATCGCCCAGGCCCAATACAGCGACGGGATCGCGCCCGGAGCGACGAACGACAGCGGCAGCATCGGCCCGAGCCAGATCGCCGCGCCGACCGCGGGCACGAACACCGCGGTGACGAGCCACAGCGGCGGCCGCAGCCACTTCACCACGATGCCCATCAGCAGGCTGAGGCCGAGGTAGAGCATCGAGCTCGACGCGACGCCCGCACCGTCGATCTGCGTGCGCGCCCCGTCGGTGCCCGGCACCGCGACGTCGAGGGCGGCGACGAAGGCGTTCGCGGTGACGTCGGTGAAGGCGACGATCACCAGGACCAGCGCCAGCCAGATGTAGAGGATGAACGCGGCGTAGCTGCGCGGATTGAGGTAGCTGCGCACGATGCCGGCGATCGAGCAGGCACCGTGCCGCACGCTGCCGACCAGCGCCGCGAAGTCGTGCATGGCGCCGATGAAGATGCAACCGAGCACGATCCACCAGAACGCGGGCTGCCAGCCGAACGCCGTCGCCGCCGCGATCGGGCCGACGATCGGCCCCGCGGCGCTGATCGCCGAGAAGTGCTGCGACAGCAGGTAGAACTTCGCGGTCGGCTCGAAGTCCTCGCCGTCGCGGTGCACGTGGGCCGGCGTCGTCGTGTTCGCGTCGAGCTGAAACCAGCGCGCCAGCAGCCGACCGTAGACGAAGTGTGCCACCGCGAAGGCGACGAGGCAGATCGCGAGCAGCAACGTGAGCGACATGGGACGGCATCCTGCCGCGCGGCTCGTTCCGGTGCCATCGCCGGGCCCGGGCGACATGGACAGACCTTCGGCGGCTTTGGATACTGGCCGCCCGCCACCATGCCGAACCCGATCGCCGCCGTGTGCACGTTCCTGCTGGCCACTGCGTCCATCGCTCAGGCCCCCGAGCTGCGCGCCGTCTGGGTGGCGCGCGACGGGCTCGGCTCGCGCACCCAGATCGTCCAGACGCTCGACCAGCTGGCTGCCGCCAACTGCAACTGCGTCTGCGTGAACGTCTGGAGCCGCGGCTTCACGATCCATCCGAGCCAGGTGCTGTTCGCAGCGTGCGGCCAGAGCCAGGACCCCAGCTACGTCGGGCGCGATCCGCTGGCGGAGTTCGTGCTCGAAGCGCACCGGCGCGGCATCGAGGTCGAGGCGTGGTTCGAGTACGGCTTCATGTTCGGTTGGAACGGCTGGCATCCCGGCCCGACGGGTGTCGGTCCGGTCCTCACCGCGAACCCGTCCTGGATCGGCTACGACGACACCGGCAATTCCCAGGTGAGCGACGGCGGCGGCGGCTTCTTCACCTGGGCGAGCCACGAACATCCGGCGGTGCGGCAGTTCCTGCTCGACCTCGCCGTCGAGGTGGCGCGCAACTACGACGTCGACGGCATCCAGTTCGATCGGGTGCGCTATCCGTCGACGAGTTTCGGCTACGACGCGGCGACCGTCGCGGCCTACCAGGCGGCCACCGGGCAGGCGCCGCCGACGAACGTGAATGCGACCGCGTGGAAGGCCTGGCGCGCTTCGCGGCTCGTGTCGTTCCACCAGGATCTCTACAACGCGGTGAAGGCCGAACGGCCGACCCTGCGCGTCACCGACGCACCGACCGTGATGCCGGGCGCCTACGACACCTACCTGCAGGACTGGCCGGCCTGGCTCACCGGCGGTTCGCTCGACCTCGTCTACCCGCAGGTCTACCGCACCACGGTCTCGCAGTACACGACGACGCTCGACCAGCAGCTGACCTACGTGCCGCAGGCGCTGCGCGCCAAGGTGGCGCCGGGCATCCGGGCGATCACCGGCACGTCGCCCACTTCGGTGCTCGGCATGGTCGCCGCCAACCGCGCGCGCAACCTGCCCGGCCACGTGTTCTGGTACGCCGCCGAGATCGGCGACGACCTGCCCGGCCTCGTCGCGAACTACTTCCAGCAACCGGTCGCGGTGCCGCAACAGCCCGCCGGCTGGCGGCCGCCGTCGGTGCAGAAAGAGGAGAACGACGCGACGACGCAGGCGACGGCCGCGTTCGTGTTGACGATCCCGTCGGGTGCGTCGGGCGGGCTCGCGCGCATCGCGTCGAGTGCCGCGACCGGGAGCGACAAGGTGGTCTACACGCTGCCGGTCTCCGACACGGGGCTCCATTCGCTGCTCGCCTACGTTCCCGGCGGGCCGGGCTATTCGTCGTCTGCTCCGTACGTGGTGGCCACGGCGACGGGGCCGGTGACGGTGCGGGTCGACCAGTCGGCCACGGGTGCCAGCTGGCGCGAGCTCGCGACGGTGTGGCTCACGGCGGGCACGACGACCGTCGAAGTGCGCGCGGTGCCGGGGCAAGTGGTGCTGGCCGACGCGGTCGGGCTCTTGCGTTCACGCTGGCCGTCGGGCCCGTTCGGGTCGATGGGGGCCGGGACGTCGGGAACGAACGGGGGGCTGCGGCTCGCCGAGTTCGGACGCGCCGGGCGCGGCGGCGTCGTGCGCTACCAAGCATCGCAGGCGATCGTGGGGGCGCCGACGCTGGTCGGGGTCGGGCTAGCGAGCACGTTCGTGCCGCTGTTCGGGGGCACGCTGTATTTGCTGCCGGATGCGGTGTTCGGCGGCGTCGCCGACGGGTTTGGGCTGTTCGACGCCGCGGTGGCGATCCCGCCCTTGCCGGGCCTGCTCGGGGTCGTGCTCTACGCGCAGGGGCTGTCGTTCGACCCGCTCGGGGTCGACGGGGTCAGCCTGTCGCCTCTGGTGGTCGCTCCGATCTTGTAGGGTCGGATGTCATGTTCCGGGCTTGTTGAGGTTGGCTCGAACGCGAGGCGTGCGAGCTGAGAAGTCGTCTTCGGTGACGTAGGGAGCCCACGGCTGCGACGCCATGCGCCAAACGAACCGCCCATCGACTTCGGCTTCCTCGATCTCAGGCATGAACCGCACGTCGATGGAATCCGGCACTGCGAGGTGAGGTTGGCGAGGCGCGCACAGACGAACTGTGCCAGACATCTTGCCGGTCCCGGATCGCACCCACTCGATGGCCACTTCGTCACCGGGCGCGTGCTGCAGGATGCGAGAGTAGTACTGCCACTTGGGCCAGTCCTTCGGCGGGAGCGGGTCTGCGCCGTCGATCTTGGTGATCGTGTCGCCTTCGAGCATGCCGCCCTTGATGGCGGTCTTGTCGACGACATCGAGCACGGTTCCCGAGACCAGGTTGTAGGTGAACGGCAGCGCGGCCGGCATCGCCCGCATCGCAAACGCGACGAACGTGGTGGATTGATCCACCGTGGTCACCGGGACGGTTCCGAACGGCGTGGCAAACACGGAGGAGCTTACGCCAGTGATCTGCGGCGACGACGGAATTGCGAAGACCGCATCCGGTCGCGTCTCGATCAGTCGTTGGCATGCCCACTGGGCGCAGCGGACTTCGCTGGCTGCACCGTTGAGTACCATTCGCTTGCCGACGTACGGCACCAACTCGATCAAGGCGGAGTCTTCGACTTGTCCGGACACGAAGACCCTTGGCCACGATTGCGTTGCCGCCGCCGGTCCGAGTTGGATGCCGATCGTCTCTGCTGGAACTGAGATCGGGTATTCCCGCGGCGTCGCACAGCCGGCCAACAAGGCGAGCAGGAAAAGTCGGCTCATCGCCCCAGTCTGCGCCGGCCAGATTGCGGGTGCAATGCGCTATCCGCTCGCAGACGCGCTCGCAGTGAACTTCTGCAGGCGCACGGCTACCTTGTTCGTGTGCGGACGATCACCGGAACGCAACTGCAGCAGCAGTGCCTCGACCTTCTCGCCAACCTCGACCCGGATGGAGTCGTCGTGGTCAGGAACGGGCGCCCTGTAGCGCGCCTCGTGCCGATCGGACCATGTGCCGACCTGATCGGTTCGATGCGGGCCAGGATCCGCATCCATGGCGACATCGTTCGTGCGAGCCCGCAGGCGAAGCGCACGCGGCGCGCCTGACGCGAGCCTCCGCCCGCATCACTTGGCGATGCGTTCCTTGAGCTGGACGCGATTGCCGCGAACGCTGCCACGTCAGAACCACCGTTGCGCCCCCGAACTTGCTGCTGAATTGGGGAATGGACGCGATCCTTGCGGTTTCGCGTGCAACCGCAAAATGACGCATCGTGCCGACTGGAGCGGTGACAACACTGTCAGGATCGGGGCGAGTCAGACAGTCGACTGTCAGTCGCGGCAGTGACCGATGTTGGTCTCGACTGCGCGGCGGTGCGGTCGGTCGCGAGCAGTTTGCGGGGGATGTCGGCTCCGGAAGCCACCGGGTGCGGCAGGGGGTAACCCCACCGGGAGCCCAACTCGGCTTGGAGTCCCGTTCCATGCAGGGGCAGGCCCCAGGACACTGGAACTCAGCTTGGCCGCTAGGCTGCGTGACGTGCGGCGCGTAACCTCAACTCGCTCGCGGAGCGATTCGCCCACTCAGTTGCGCAATGGTCACAGCTTGGTCAACTCCCAAGAGGGTGGTCCTGGTGGTTGGCTTGCTCGTGTCCGCAGGGATGGCGGCCTACCCGCCGTGGACGCTGGGCGTGGGTGGCGGTCGATACCTCCCGCAAGGATTCTCGTGGCTCTGGGTGCCCCCGATCCGAGGGCAACTCGTAGCTTCCGTAGCCTGGGACGTGCTGTTAACGCAGCTCGTTTGCTGCGCTGCGATCGTGACATGCTTGGTCGTCGCCATTGACCGTTTTTGCGCCTGGACCGTCGTGCTGTGGAAGCATCTTCGAAGTTGGAAGGGGCCGGCAGGCTTGGCATGCGTGGCAGGGATCGCCTCAGCCGTGTTGGCTGCGTTGGCACTTCAAGAATGGAGCACCGTGGAACGACTCAAGCGGGAGAATGCCCTGGAGTCCGAGACCAAGGCCGCCAAGACGAGCGCGCCCGCACCACAGGCGCAGCAAGACCCGTGGGGTCCGCTCAAGGACGCGTTCGGCGGTGGCCAAGACAAGCAGCCGGCGCAGGAGTCTGAGCAATCGGTCGCCTCACACCTCGCGTTCGAATACGGGGCCGAGAAATCACTGGAGCCGCAGGGCCTTTGGGAGAACCTCATTGCGGCGGTCGTTTCCGCCGTGGCTTCCATTTTCCTTGCTCGGTTGTCCTGGCGTCTGAAGCGCTCGCCTGCACCATCGGCTTAGCCTCAAATCACGCCAGCGACTGACGAACAAGTGCCCCGATGCTGCCGCACGTGAATGGCGGTGAGCTTGGCCGAGGCAACGTCGCCGAAGTTCGCGGTGAACTCGTCGAGCGACAGCTTGCAGACCTTGCGTTGCACGGTCGCCTCGCCCTTGTGGTGGTAACGCCCGGTGGCGTCGATTCAGGCGAGGTAGTCGGCGCACAGGTCGCGCAGCTGGCGAGTCTGCTCGCAGGTGGCGGCAGGGTCGAGCGACCGCCGGCCGTTCGCGGTCCAGCGGTCGACCAGTTCGGTGTACCGCCGCTGGCAGTCGATCGTGCCGAACTCGCCGAGGTAGTGGATCTTGCCGGACAGCGACACTCGGCCCTGTCCGCTGGAGTGCCGGCCGAGCTTCGGCAGGCGGGACGACTTCGACTTGACCATCTTGGACCTCACCCGTGCGTTCCTGGCGGTCCCCGCCTGACAGTCGCAGGTCGGGGGTCGCACGGCCGGAGGACCGGTTCGGTGCATCGGCACCGCTCGACGGTAGTTGTGACGTCGCTACTGAGCCCGCATCACTTGGCGATGCGTTCCTTGAACTCGCTCGTCTCGGTGTCGATGCGAACCTTGTCGCCGACGTCGCAGAGCAGGTTCACCTTCACCTTCATCCCGTTCTCGAGCACCGCTTCCTTCTGCCCCGAGCCCGCACCGCGGATCGGCGGCGACGTCTCGGTGATCGTCAGGATCGAGTGCTTGGGCGGGAACACCGCGACCAGCTGCCCATCGACGAAGAAGCCCTGGTAGGCCTCGGCCGGCCACTTCAGCGCGTCCTCGGCGGCCGCGATCGCGCAGCTCACTTCGTCGCCGGCCTCGGTGAAGAACACCTCGACCTGCCCGTCGCGGTAGCTGTGCGTCAGGTCCTTCTCTTCCTTGTCGAGCACTTCCCACTTGCTGTCGGTGTGCTCCTTCAGTTCCTG
>JAEUHV010000480.1 GCA_016794485.1 Planctomycetota bacterium | reverse complement strand
CGCGACAACTGGCTGTTCACGGCCGACCAGTTCGAAGCGTGGGCCGACGAGCCGGTGGTCGCGGTCACGGCCCAGGGCTACGTCGACTTCGACCCGGCCGGCGTCGAGACGCTGTGCCAGCCCAGGACCGGAGCCCTCGTCGCCCGCGCCAACGCATGGTTCGCGTTCGCCGGCCAGGATCCCGACTACGTACGCTGCCGGCGCACCGCCGAGGTCGCGGCGTTCACGCAATCGCTCGTCGAGCAGCAGGCCAAGGCACACCAGAAACTGTTGCCGGTGGCGCAAGCCGTCGTCGACGGCTTCGGCAGTCTCGAGATCGCCGACGAGCGGGTCCGCGGCCGCCTGCAGAACTTCGCCGACTGGGATCTGCCGCTGCTGCTGCAGAACCACCCGGCCCAGCACGCGATGGTCGACCGTGTGCACGACCTGCTCGATGCGCACGACGCGAAAACGCTGGGCGCCGAGGCCGCGCTGCGGCTGCGCCGCGAACAGGCGCTCACGGCGGCCGACGCGCTGTGGTCGCGCATGCAGCAATGGGTGCCGCTGCAGGGCGGATTCGAACCGGTCCAGGCGGAGCTGTTCGTGGGAAAACTGATGCGCCTCGAAGGCGTGTGGCTGCGCAGCGGCGAGTTCGATGCGCCGGGCCACGACTTCGCTTTCGACCTCGGTGGCCGCACGTTCGTCGCCGACCTGACCACGGGCCTGCGCGACGCGCTGCGGCTGGCGCGCACCCGGTTGCAGCTCGGCGATCCGCAGCGCCTGGCCGCGGACGAAGCCTGCGAGCTCATGGCGGTGGTCGGCGCCGAAACCGAGGTGAAGCTGCTCGGCGGAAAAGGCAAGGACGACGCGCTGGCCGTGCCAGCTCGCGTCGTCCACGTCATCGGCCTGCGTCAAGGAGCCGTGTTCGCGATGCGCCCGTAGCAGGCGCCCTCCCGGTCACTTGCGGACCGGCATCGCCACTTCGATCTGCGGTGCGGTGTTGCCGCCGTCCTGCACCGCGAACAACTGTTCGATCTCGCGCAGCACGTCGCGCTCGTCGGTGGCCGAGGCGACCGGATCGCCGTGGAAGGAGATGTCGTTCTCGAGCATGCGCTGCGACACGTCGAGGCGCTTCTTGACGTTCGCGATCACTTCCTTCGCCTGGCTCAGCGCGGTGCTGTCGAGGTCGAAGCGCGTGCTGTGCGCGGCGAGGGCTTCGATCTGCAGCTGCTGCGTCTTCAGCGACTGCACCTGGTCCTCGAGGGCGATGCGCTCGGCGCGCACGGCGTCCAGACGCTGCTTCGCGGCGTCGACGGCGCGGGTCTGCCGTTCGATCAGGGTGCGCTTGGTCTTCAGGATCGCGACGTTGTTGACGAAGCTGTCCTTGGTGCGCTCGAGGTCCGAACTGACGCGGCGCCGCGCACCGAAGTCGGCGGCGAGGGCGACTTCGCCGTCGTTGTGGCCGGAGCCGCCGAGCAGGCGCGCGCCGACCTTGAGCTTCTTCTCTTCGGCATCGACCACCTTCTCGAGCCGGACCACCGAGCCCTGCAGTTCCTCGAGGTCGACTTCGGCCCGCGCCAGATCGCGCTTGCAGGTGTCGATCTGCGGGTCGATCTGCCGGATCAGGTTCTCGGCTCGCTTGAGTTCGAGGTCGATCGGGATCTGGCCGACGACCCCCTCACGAACGGTCGACGCCATCGTGCCGAGATAGCTCGGGAACGCGGTGCCGAAGAAGAGGAAGCCAGCCCCACCGAGCACCACACCGCCGAGGAGCGTCCACTTGAGAGTCTTGCGAATCATGTCGTTTCCGTAGGTAGGTTGACCGGAACCCGTCCGGGTTCCACCAGCCCTGCGGAGCCAGCGCCCGACTATTCGGGAGCGGCCCGACATTTCTCGCGGTCAGGCCCGCGTCTTGCGCAGCGCGGCCACCGTGGACCGCAGCAGCCGATCGCGCAGGTCCTCCAGCACCGTCGACTTCGCCGCGGCGTCGCGGGACCGCAGTTCGTCGAGCACGGCGTTGCAGTACGGGCATTTGCTGTCCTGCAGGTGGAACGTCAGGAACTCTTGCGCCCCGCCCTGCAGTCCGCCCGCGAGCCAGCTCTGCAGCAGGTGCGGATGCGGACAACTGATGCGCTCCTCGCGCCAGACCGAAGCGACGGTGAACGCGAGCTTCGGGTCGATCGGTTCGGCTTCGTTCATCGAGCCCCCGGTTGCCAAAGGCCAAGGAAGAGGGAGTGGTTCGGATCGTGCTGTCGCGCGAGGCCGCGCAGGCGCTCGACCGCACGGAACTTGATCCCGGCCACGGCCTTTTCGTCGGCGATGCCGAAGCGCGCTGCCGCGTCCTTGTTGCGACCACCGAGCACGAACAGGTACTCGAGCACCATCAGCTTCTGGAACTCGCCCGCCTGCCACAATTCGCCGACGTAATCGCGCAGGATGCGGCCGAGGACCTGGCGTTGGCGCTGGTCGTCCTCGGCCCGGACGACCTTCTCCTTTGCCTGCGGCTTCGGGTCGGTGGCCATCTGGTCGAGCCAGATCTGGCTGGCGTCGCCGTGGTCATCCGCCTTGCCGGGCACCAGCACCGGCTTGTGCTTGCGGTACTGATCGATGACCCGGTTCTTGGCGATGCCGAACAGGAACTGGTCGAGCGTGTACGCAGGGTCGAAGCCGGCGATGCCGCGCAGCGCCCCGAGGAACACGTCCTGGGTCAGGTCCTCCGCGGTCTGGTGGTCGCCGACATAGCGCTTCACGTAGAAGTAGATGCGCCGGAAGTAGTCGTCCTGCAGCGCTTGCCAGGCGGCTTCGTCCATCGCCTGGAGGCGCGCCACGTCGTGCGTTCGGTCGCTCATGGTCCGCGCCGGATGATAGCAGGATCGCCGGCGCTCACATGACGAGACCGAGAACGCCGACGATCAGCAGCACGAGCAGTGCGAACACCCGCAACAGCCCGATCAGCTGCGCGGTCAAGCCGAGGATCCTGAACGGCAGTTTCAGTGCCCACAAGATGCCGCGGCCGAACACCACGCTGACGGCGCGCACTGGAACCAGGACTGCCCAGATAGCCAGCTCGAACACGGCGAACACACCGCGCACGAGGAATGCCAGCAGGCCGCGCGGACGATCTTGGCTCCGAGGCATGCCGTAAGGGCTCTCGGCGGGATCGCGCGGCAGCGGCGGAGGCGACGACGGCGACACCGTGTGTGCGAGTCGTGGCGACGGCTCCGCCAGAACCCTCCCGGCCAAGGGGCCGACGCAGGGTGCACTCGACTCGCCGGTTGGATGCGATGGCATCAGGCGCAGACTCTCGCCCAGCGACACCGGCGCCTGTAGCGCCCGCAACAACTCTGCCACCGACGCGAACCGATCCTCAGGGCGCTTCGCCAGACACCGCTGGATGACCATCCGGTCGTTCGGGTCGGCATGCGGCGGAAACTGCGGCATCGCGACTTCGTGCTTCTTCAGCACCTCCCACTCGGAATCACCGCGGAACGGGACATCGCCGTACAGACACTCGAACAAGATGATGCCGAGTGAATACTGGTCGCTGCGGGCGTCGCCGCGGCGCTGCAGCAGTTCTGGCGCCATGTAGTACGGCGTGCCACGGCCGAAGCTCAACGAGTTGCGCGACACCGAGACGAGCTTGCTGAGGCCATAGTCGCCCACCCGAGCGACGTCGCCCTTGAGAAAGATGTTGGCGGGCTTCAGGTCGAAGTGCACCAGTGAGTGTTCGTGCAACGCCTGCACGCCTCGCGCCGTCTGCACGAAGATGCGCATCGCCTCGTCGCGGCCAATGCCACCGTTCTGCAGCCGGGTCTGCAAGGTCTCGTCACCGGCGTAGCTCATCACCAGGAACGGGATGCCGTCGACGCTGCCCTTGTCCTCGATCGACACCAGGTTGGGGTGGTCGATCTGCGCGAAGAATCCGACGTTGTCGATCTCGCGCACCACCGCATCGCGCACGGTGTCGTCGTCGACCTTCAGGAACTTGATCGCGTAGTCCTTGCCGATCGACTCTTTTCTGGCCTTGAACACCAGGCCGAACATGCCGCCGCCGAGCTTGGTGACGATCTCGAAGCCGGGCACGTAGCCCGGCTTGCGGTAGCTGCGGTAGAACGCTTCCCAGTCGACGCGGGTCGCGGCCTGCGGCGCGGGGTCGGTGCGAGGTGCCTCCATGCGCAGTGCGTGCATGCTACACCAGGAACGCGACGACCGGGACGGCTACGCCGGCGCACAGTCCGGCGAGCTGCAGGCGGCCGGTCATGTAGCCGCGCGACAAACGGTCGATCCACCCGAGCGCCACCACCAGGACCGTCCATCCGGCCGCGATGCCACCGAAGCGGGCCAGGGTGTCGCGTTCGAGCCGTCGCAACAGACCGCGCAGGCGTTCCTCCCCGCGCTGCAGCTTCTGCGGATCCTCGGCCACCCACAACGTCGTCTGCCAGCTGTTGCCGAACTCGTGCGCACGCTCCCGGTCTTCGCGATCCACGACGGCGACCATCTGCGCGATCGGCAGATCGACGAGCCAGCGCCGCACAGCCTCTTCGGCCAGGAGGTTCGGCAACCAGAACGGCCGCTGCGTCGTCACCGCCCGGTCGGCCCGTTCGCGCCACAGGCCGCGAAGGTGCTCGTCGACCCGGGTGCGGGCGGAGGCGTAGGCCGCCGCCGGCGAAAGCTCGGCGTCACCGCGCACGGCAACCGCGGCGAGGGCGACGGGCTCCTGCGGAGCAGCACAGGCGAAGCAGGCGGTCAACAAGGCAGCGAGCATGGGCACCTCCTGAACTGCGCCGCCCTACGCCCCCATCGCGGGATATTGCGAACCGGGCGAAATCGCGTCAGGCGCTCGGGCGCCACGGCATCACGTGGAAGGTGATCCCGGCCGCCTCGACCATCTGGCCGGCGGCCAGAGGATGTTCGCCCTTCCACACCACGCCGTCGATGGTGCCGCCGGTCGCGCAGGCGACCCGCACCTGGCCGGACGAAGTCGTGAACAGTTCGACTTCGCCAGTGGCGCGCGCGACGCGCACGTGCACATCGGCAGACGGCCCCATCAGGATGCGGCCATCGCGGCCGCGGTCCTTCATCAGCAGGATGCGGTCGGTTCCGGCGATCTGGAACCCGCCCTGCAACTGCAGCGCAACCGTCAGCGAACGGGTCGTCGGCCGCTGGTACGCGAACGCCAGGGCTGGGCCGAGTTGGACCCGGTCCCCAGCCGCGAGAACGTGCTCCTTCACTTGCCGTCCTCCCACGGCGACTTCCCCTTCTTCGGCGACCACGCGGTCCTGCATGCCGCCGTGGAACGACATGCTGCGCCGAATGCTGGCGTGGCGCCCGGCCACGTGAGCCAGCACGGGCAGGTCGGACCGGTTCTGGCGGATGTTGCCGATGGTCACTCCTTCACCGCGAACCACGAGGCGTTCGCCGCCTTCGTCGACCCGCAGCAGGAACGCTCCCTCGAGACCCTGGGACTTGGCCAGGTTCAGCTTCATGTCGTAAATCCGCGTGCGCAACAACGGTGACGGGGTGTGGAGTGCGGCGAGTTTCTGCTGCGCGGTCGCAAAGTCACGGTCGCGCGCCAGGGATTCGATGCGGTCGATGGCGTTGTTCTGTTGGCGCAGCCTGGCCAATTCATCGGCCAGACGACGGCCGTCGTCGCCCTCGAGCCACTGCTGGCGAGCCTCTTCGACCAGCCGCTCGGCCTCGGCGAGGTCCCGCTCGGCCAGGCGAGCGTGTGCCTCCTGCACGAGTTGTGCCGCCTTGTCGCGACGCTCCGCGGCGACCCGATCCCAGCCGGCGATGCGTGCCTCGAATCCAGCGACCACCGGCGCACAAGCACGCAAGCAGGCCACGCTGCGCGCCACGTCGTCCAACCGACCGGCCAGCAGGGCCACCTCGACCATTCGTGCAATCCGATCGGCGAAGTCGAGCCAACGCGCCTGCAACCTGTCCTGCGACAGCAACCGTGGCTGCAGCTGCTGCAGAGCTTCGACCCCTGCTTGAACCTCCTCCAGCGACCTGCCATCGAGGGCGCGGGAGATCCGCTCGCAAAGTCCCAGCGCCTCGAGTTCGCTCGCCACGGCCTGGGCAAGGCGACCGAGTTCCTCGTGGTCGGTCTGCACCTTCGCCAACGCTTCGAGTCGCAACAAGCAGTGGCGGACCCCCTCCTGGGTCGCCGTCGCGCGGCCATGCAGCGCCGCGCGCACTTCGTCGAGACCCCGATCGACCAGCCCCATCCTCCCGCGCGCTTCGGCAACCACCTGGGCGGCATCGGCCGCGACCCGCGCTGCACCTTGCAGCGACATGGCGATCGCGCACGCCTGACGCAGTTGTCCGGACTTCAGCGCCGTTCGGGCTTCCGCCAGCCGCAGATCGAGCGCTTCGAAACTGCGTTCGAGCATCGCCAACTCCGTGCGCGCCCCTTCGTGCAAGGGATGATCGGCGAGGAACGCCACGAGCGTGGCGCGGGCAACGTCCAGTTCGCCGCGTTCGAGACTCGCGCGTGCCGCAGCAATCTGCTCGGCATCGGTGCAGACCAAGGCCAGCCGCCGATCGACAGCCATGACCAGCCCGGTGGCGCCCACCGCTTCGGCGGCAGCTCGCAACGAGCGATAGGCCTCCCCTGGAGCGACGGAAACCAAGCCAGCCACGCCCTCGGCGTCGGCAGCGGCCAAGACGGCATCGACCACTGCCGCATGCGCCTCGTCGGGTTCGAAACCCGAAGTGCGAACGGCACGCGCGACCGGCACCAGGCTCTCGAGGTCCTTGGCGGAGTGCACACGTTCTCGCACGGCACTGCCGAGGGCAGCAGCCACGGCGCGCATCGCGACCGACGCCACCTTTGTCGGCAATGCCGTGGCCACCTGCCGGTACGCGGCGAATGCACCCGCGAGATCCTGCGCCGACAACCTCTCGGCCACGGTGGCCGTGAGCTGCGCCCCCGCCGATGCGGCCACACGTTGCCGCACAGCTACGACGTCTGGGTGGTCGCGGTCGAGCGCTTCGGCGCGCTGGAGCAGTTCCAGCGCCTGTTCGAACTGGCCGGCGGCCAAGGCGGCATCGACGGCGACACCGGCCGCAGCCGCTTGCTGCCGACGATCTGCGAGCATGGCCCGGACCCGCTGGGTCTCGACCGAGTCTGCATCGCCGGCGGTCGCCAGCGCTGCCTCGGCCCCAGCGAGATCGCCCTGGGCCACGGCCCGCCGCGCTTCGCCGACAGCCTGACGGCGCGCATGCTGCGCCGCGAGGTCACGCGCAGTAGCCGCGTCGATCGCGGCCAACAAATCCGCAGCGCCGGCACTGCCAAGGGCCGCCCGCACGCGCTCCGCGGCTGCGCGGGCCGCGACGAAATCCCCCGCAGCCACCCAACGCTGGCCGCGATCCAGCAGTTCGGACGCAGCCTTGTTGCGCACCTGTTCGGCCGCCCGCTCACGGGAGATCACCGGATCCAGCGCCAACAGGAGCGCGTCCTCGAAGCGCTGCTCACGCAGGGCCTTCTTGGCCCGGGCCATGCGGATGAATCGGTCGAACATGCGGTGCGGTCGCCGAGGCGGTCACGCCTCTCGGGTGCGTTGCGCGCGACCGCCCGACTATTGCCAAGTCGCGCTGACCGTGCCAGGGCCGGTGCTGGCCGCGCGGGCCAGGCAGGCCTCGGCAATCGCCAGGAAGGCCTTGCGATCGGGCACATCGGCTCCTGGAACCGAACACAGTCCAGCCACCGGCGTCACGTCCGAGCGGGCAGAGAACCGAGCCCGCAACGATGCCAGGATACGGTTGGCCAGCACCCCGGCACCGTCCGGCCCCGTGCCCGGCAGCAAGAACAGGAACACCGTCGGCTGGAATCGCGCCAGCACGTCGATGTCCCGACACTCGTTCAGGAACACCCCCGCGGCTTCGGCGAGCACGAGCCGGCGCTCGGCGTCGACGAGTTCGGCGACCCGAACCCCGAGATCGAGCAGCACCAGGGACAATGGTTGCTGGAACCGATGTGCCCGCTTCCATTCCTCGTCGAGCTTCAGCGTTGCGTACGGGCCATCGAACAGGCCTGTCTCGCTGTCCTGCAACCGGGTCAACAAGGTGTCTTCGCGTTCGAACCGGAGCAGGCGCTGCAGGCTCGTTTCCTGCTTTTGGCTGCCCGGGGTCGGCTGCAGCTTGGCCAGCAGCGCATCGATCGACGCACGCTTCTGCTTCTGGCCAGCCGGCAGCATCGAGCCGGCTTCGATTTGGCCCTTGGCTTCGTGCCATGTGAGCACGCCGTCCGCCAACACGAATCGCGCGAGTTGCGGGCCGACTCGATCGTCAGCCGAAACGACGACGTATACGGCGACTCCCTTCTTGTCCTTCAGGGCACGGACACCGCTGAACACATGGCCATGCGGCAGCGCCTGCGCTTCGGCGCGCGACACGGCATCGACTACGACGATGTCACCTGGCGCTACCGAGGCGAGCGGCTCGTCGACGGGTGGAGACGCACATACGGCGGCGACCGCATCCCGAACGGAGTTGCGCGACCCGACCCAGAACCACCGCTTGCCGTTGCCCACCGAGACCTCCCGATCACCGGAACGAGGCTGGACCAACACCGATGCCGCGGTCGCATGCCACGGCCGACGCGGGAACGAGCGCGCCGGCCGCGACCACGCACAATGCGCTCAGCGCTTGCTGAACTGCGTCGAACGACGGGCCTTGTGCCGGCCGTACTTCTTGCGTTCGACCTTGCGCGAGTCACGAGTCAACAGACCATTGTCGCGCAGGACCTTGTCGAAGTTCTCGTTCTCGCGGCGCAGGGCGCGAGCGATGCCGAGGCTGACCGCACCGGCCTGGCCGATGGGACCACCGCCCGTGACATTGGCGGCGATGTCGTAGTTGTTGCGTGTCTCGGTCGTGACGAGAGGCTGCAACGCGTTGCGCCGCGTGTCGTCGGTCACGAAGTACTGTTCGAAGTCACGACCGTTGATCGTGAGCTTGCCGGTGCCCGGCTTGATGCGGACGCGCGCCGTCGCCGTCTTGCGACGACCGGTGCCCCAGACGTACGGGTTGTTGACTGCCACTGTGCCGTTCCTCAGGTTCGTTGGGTGTTGCTAGGCGTTCGTTCCAGGGCTCACTTGCGAGTCGCGGGCTTCTGGGCCACGTGGGGGTGCGCAGCACCCTCGTAGACCTTCAAGCGGGTCATCATCTTGCGACCCAAAGTGCTCTTGGGCAGCATGCGACGGACCGCGAGGCGCACGAGCTCCGACGGGTCCTTGGCGAGGTATTCGCCGAGCTTGACGTGCCGCAGGCCACCCGGGAAGCCGGTGTAGTAGGTGTATTCGCGCGTCTCGGCCTTCGATCCGGTGACCTTGACCTTGTCCGCGTTGACGACGATCACGCCTTCGCCGACCAGCATGTGCGGGGTGTAGTCGACGCGGTGCTTGCCCATCAGCAAGGTAGCGATATCGGTGGCCATCCGGCCGAGCGTGCGCCCGGCTGCGTCGACGACGTGCCAGGTGTTCATGGCCTTGTGTCGGTCGGCAACGGTGGCGAGGGTGGTCTTCGTCATGACAAGCCTGCTAGCACGGCGGGCACACGGGGGTGCACGGCGCCAAGAATGAGGGGGAAGATGCTACCGACCAACCGCGTGGTGTCAACGCCAGAAAACCACAGGCTACCAAGCCGGATCACATCTCGCGGATGCTCATCGTGTTGGTCAGCCCCGACTGACGAACCGTGCCGGCGATCTGCACGATGCGGTCCCCGGGCTTGACCAGACCCTGCTCACGCATCAGGCGATCGCCCGACAAGGTCAACTCGTGGCTCGTGCGCCCGGCCGGAATCTTGCGCGCCACGATGCCCCAGACGAGAGCCAGCTTCTGCATCGTCCGCTGCGAAGGCGTGAACGCCGCCACGTGGGTCGACGGCCGCTCCCCGGAGAGCAACTGGGCGGTCGAGCCAGTCTCGGTGTAGACCGCTATCAGCTTGGCCTTGGCTTCGTCCGCGGCGAACGCAGCGGCGCGAACGGTTGCGGAGGTCACAT
This sequence comes from Planctomycetota bacterium, assembly GCA_016794485.1. GTDB lineage: Bacteria > Planctomycetota > UBA1135 > UBA1135 > UBA2386 > UBA2386. The sequence continues at coordinate 2,946 of JAEUHV010000480.1, read as the reverse complement.
CGACCAGTTTTCCGGTCGGCCGACGGCGGCGCTCGACCTGCCGCGAATAGACGTCGCGCTCGGCCGTGCGGACGATCTTCTCCATGATCTGCACCGCGCGCAGCGGGTACTTTCCTGAGGCCGTCTCCCCCGACAACATCACTGCCGAAGTGCCATCGTAGATCGCATTGGCGACATCGGAGGCCTCGGCGCGGGTCGGCCGCGGATTCAGCACCATCGACTCCAACATCTGGGTCGCGGTGATCACCGGCTTGCGCGCGGCGTTCGCCAGTTCGATCACGCGCTTCTGCACCGGCGGAACGGCCTCGGGCCCCATTTCCACGCCCATGTCGCCGCGGGCCACCATCAGCCCATCGGCGACGGCGAGGATCTTCTGCACGTTGCGAACCGCCTCCGGCCGCTCGATCTTGGCGATGATCTTGGCGTCGGATCCAGCCCGGTCGATCCGGCGACGCAGCTGCACGACGTCGTCGGCGACCCGCACGAACGACAGGGCCACGAAGTCGACTTCGAGCTTCAACACCATCGCCAGGTCGTCGATGTCCTTCTGCGACAGGCAGCTCGCACGCACCGTCCCGCCCGGCAGGTTGATGCCCTTGAACTGGTGCAACATGCCACCGTAGACGACCCGGCAGAAGATCTGCGGCCCCTCGACGCGGAGCGCCCGGATCTCGAGGTTGCCGTCGTCGAGCAAGATGCGCTCGCCCGGCCGAACGTCGTCGGCGAGGCCGCGGTATCCGGTTCCGATCCGGGCCCGACCCTCACCGAGCACTTCCCCGACCACTCCCGGAGTCACGTCGATCACGACGTCGGCGCCGCGCTTCAGGTAGATCGGCTCGGCGTTGCGCAGCCGACCGACGCGGATCTTGGGACCTTGCAGGTCGGCCAGGATCCCGATCGCCCGCTCGTGCAGCTTCGCCGCCTGGCGCACCCGGCGCACCGTTGCGGCAATCGCATCATGCGATGCGTGCGCGCAGTTGATGCGAAACACATCGACACCCGCTTGCACGAGTCGTCCGACCATCGTGTCGGTGTTGGAGGCCGGGCCGAGGGTCGCGACGATCTTCGTGCGGTTGTGCCACGTCATGCGTTGCTGCCGAGGAGAATGCGCCGGGCGGATCACGCCGACGGCAATTTGGCGCAGCGTTGTAGCGGCGACGCCCGCGCGGAACAGCAACGAGGCGGCGAATGTCCGGCCAGGCTGTCAGCTGCCGAACGTCGCTTTGTTCTTCTCCCACCAGTCCTGCCAACGCTGGACCCCACGCGCCCGGGCATCCTTGGACCCGGCAGCTTCGAACGCGATCTTCTGGCCGGTGACCTCCTTCAGCGACCGCCACGCGGTCTCACGCACGTATTCGTCACCGTCGGCGAGCGCACCGAGCAGCGAATCCACCACGTCGGCGCGCTTCCACGCGGCCAGCCCTTCGACCGTGAGCCGGCGCACGAACGCATCGGCATCGCGGGCCATCGGCAGCAGGAACGGCAGGGCCAGCAGATCCTTGGTCTTCAGCAGCTCGTCGACCCCTTCGAACCGGGTCGCCGGATCGGCCGACTGCAGCTTCTTCACCTGCTCGGCGAGCGCCGGCGGCAACGCCGGCGGGGCCACATCTTCGGGTGGCTTCGCGGTCTCCCCCGTCGAGGGGGGATTCGGCATCGGGTCGGGGCCTGGACGGGTGGTCGGCGACTCGCCAACGACGGCAGCACGGGCGTGGATCGCCTCGAGCACGCGCACCTGGCGCTGGCGTACGTCCTCGAGCAACAAGCGGCTGGCTTCCGCGTCGACGCGGTGCGCCGTCGCCAGGGCCAGCAAGTCGGCCTTCAACTGGTCTACCTGCTTCTGCACGTCGACGGTGGCGGCGGTGCCGGCTCCTGACAGCGCGTCGATCCGCGCAACCACGTCGTCGAGGTCCTTGCGCCGCGGCACGGCATCCATCGTCGCCGCCAGCGACGCCAACACCTGGCTGTCGGCCGCGGCTTGTTCGCGCCCGAGCCCGACGGCATTGCGGAGGTTGGTCGACTCCGTGGCGATCGACGCAAGGCGGAAGTCGACGAACAAGGTGGCCGCAGCGATTGCGGCCAGCAGCACGACGGCCGTTGCAAGCGAGCGCCCCTCGCCGCTGGCCGGCCGCACCATGGCTGGAGCGGCGATCGGGTCTGGCGCTGGCGACGCACCGCGCAAAGTCGTCAGGCAGCATGCCCCCACTACCTTGCCCTGGTGTCGAACCGCCGTTCCCACGGCGAGGTCCGTGACCGGCACGGACGTACCGCACAACTCACAGAACGCAACTTCGACCGCGTCGTCTTGCATGCGCAACCTCAGGGGCGCGCTCGCAGCCGCGCCATGCCAACTCCATAGTCGCGCGGGTCGGCAACGAAACCAGTCCCGGGGACGGAATCCGTCGCCAGACCGCGATCGCAGCGTTCCGCCGGACAGCCTTACGGACGGCGACCGCGCCGGTCTAACCGAGTTCCTTCTTCAGGGCCTCGACACGGTTCAAGCGTTCCCACGCAAACTCCGGCCGACCGAAGTGGCCATAGGCCGCCGAGCGACGGAACACCGGCTTCTTCATCTCGAGGTCGCGGATGATCGCGGCAGGCTTCAGGTCGAACACCTTGCGGATGGCCGCCGTCAGCTTGTCCTCGGCGACCTTGCCCGTGCCGAACGTGTCGACACGGATGCTGACCGGCTGGGCGATGCCGATCGCGTAGGCGACCTGCACCTCGCAGCGGTCGGCATAGCCGGCCGCAACGACGTTCTTGGCGACCCAGCGGCACGCGTAGGCAGCCGAACGGTCGACCTTGCTCGGGTCCTTGCCCGAGAACGCGCCGCCACCGTGCCGCCCCATGCCACCGTAGGTGTCGACGATGATCTTGCGGCCGGTGAGGCCGGCGTCTGCCTTCGGTCCACCTTCGACGAAATTGCCGGTCGGGTTCAGGAACCAGATC
>JAEUHV010000472.1 GCA_016794485.1 Planctomycetota bacterium | reverse complement strand
CGCATGCCGTCGCTGGCGAGCCGTTGCAGGTTCGGGGTCTGCGCCGCGAAGGCCTTGGCGTCGGGCCGACGGTCGTCCATCGCCACCGACGTGCTGGCCCAGCCGGCCCCGGTGCCTTCCAGGAACAGCACCACGAAGTTGGGCCGGGCCGGTGGTTTCGGCGAAGCCGCGGGCTGCGTCTGGGCGACGAGCGGCAGCGTGGCGAGGACGGCGAGCAACGCGGCGAACGGTGGGCGAAGGGGCGGCATGGCGAATGGGTGGGTCATTGCCGAGTGCGTGACTGCAGCACGTACTCGTGCACGATGGCGCGGTTCGGTTCGCGGGTGGCGCGGCGCTCGCGCGCGGCGGTGTCGCCGACGACGCTGCGCACGAACGCCACCGTGGCCTTCTCCGGCGTGACCTGCACGCGCAGGTGGCCTGGGCTGCCGAGGATGGTGCCGCTGGTGTAGCCGTACTCGGCGGCCGAACGCGTGCCGCCGCGCGCATTGCCGGGTTGCGGCACACACTGGTAGACGATGCCGTCGAGTTCGTTGCGAACGTACAGGTGGTCGTGGCCGTGGAACACGGCCTGGACGCCGTGCTGTACCAGCAGGCGGTGGATCGGCACCGGCCAACCCGGACGCTGCGCCGCGAAGCCATCGCTGCCGTCGGCGTTCCGGCCGCCCCATTCGAAGTAGGGGGCCGCCTCGGCGCCGCCGCGGGCGACCCGGCTGCGACCGCCGACCAGGTGGTGCAGGAACACGAACCGGAACGGTGCCTTGCTCGCCGCCAGGGTGCTGGCCAGCCAGTCGTACTGGGCACGGCCGAGCGTCATGCGCCAGCTCTCGTCGTCGAGTTCGACTTCGCCGCCGCCGCTGCGCGCACGCCGCACCGTCGCCCAGAACGGATCGAGCACGAGGCACAGCGCCGGCCCCCAGTGGAACGCGTAGTAGTGCGCGCCGCCGTCGTCGCTCCACGACGTGCGGCCGGTGTACATCGCCCCGGCTTCGCGGCTCGTCTCGGGCGACGGGAAGTGCATCGTGCGCATGCCGAACGACCAGCCGGCGATCTCGTCGAGCTCGGTGCCGGAGAAACCGTTCTCGCCGTCGTGGTTGCCGAGGGCCAGGTAGAGCGGCACCGAGTCGCACAGCTGCCCGAACCAGTAGCGTTGCGCGGTGTACTGCGGCGCGGCGTCGCGGAACACGCGCCGCTTGTCGGTCATGAACGTGTCGCCGAGGTCGATGTGGAAGTCGGGGCGATCGGCCGCTGCGTTGGCCAGCGTGTTGGCATAGACCGCGGTCGAGACGTTCTCGTCGAGATGGGTGTCCGCCGTCACCGTGAACGTGAAGCTCGCGGTGGCCGGGCGCGGCGTGTGGAAGGTGCGGCGCTCGCTGCCCTGCCAGACGTCGCTGGCCTCCGGCCGGAAGGCGAAGGTCCACGTGTAGGCGGTGTCCGGTTTCAGACCGCGCAGTTCGAAGCGCGCCGGCAGGCCTTCGTGCAGGTGCTGGATCGTGGTGCGCTCCGGCGTCGCCGATGCGCCCGCGGCGGCGAACTCGATGCGCGCATCGCCGTGGCGATGCGACACCACGCTCACCGTGATCGAGGTGGGCGTCGGGTTGGCGAGGATCGCATCGAACGGGTGGTCCGGGACGTCCGTGTGGAAGGTCGGTTCGAGCACCGCGTAGCCGCGGCCCGGAACGACCCCGCCGCGTTGGCCGCGAGCTTCGCCGCCGCCGCCGCCTTGCCCGGCTTCGGCGACGGTGAGCCGTTCGTCGCGGTCGCGGTCGGCTCGTTGGAACATGCGCAGGGTGTTGGCTCGCACCTCGTCGCCGGTGACGACGTCGTCACCGTCGGCATCGACCTCCTGCCAGTGCTGGCGCACGAAACCGCCCAACGCCGAGCGGCCCGCGCCCGCGGCGTCGCGTTCGGCCACGACGATCCGGCGGTCGCCGTCGCGGTCGAAGCCGGCCAGCGTGCGGTTGCATTCGCTTTCGACCTCGACCCGGGTCAGCACCGCGTCGCGATCGCCGTCGAGCTCGGCGAAGTGGGCCGCGAGCCACGGTTGGCGTGCGTTCGCCTCGGTTCGTGCAGGTGCCGGCTGCTGCGCGCGCGGTCGCGGCTGCTCGACTTCGCGCCGGTCGCCGCGTGGGCGCTGGTCGCGGCGGTAGGTCTGCTCGGTGCGGGTGCCGTCGGGCGTGGTGAACACGAAGTGCACGCTGCCGTCGTCGCGCTCCGAGTACTCGACCGTGCCGGTGCGCCCGCGCTGTTCGTAGCGCAGTGTGCAGGTTTTGCCGTCCTCGCTGCGGGTGAACCCCGTCACCACCGCGCCGCGCAGCGGGGTCGTCGCGGGCCGCACCGGATGTTCGTGTGGCTGCGGTTCCACCTGGCCGCCCGCTTCGCGCACCTCGCCGCGGAAGCCGCCGTTGAGGTACGGGTACTCGCGGGTCGCGTGGTAGTGGTATCCGAGCTTCGGATCGTCGTGGCCGTTCCACTCGTCGAGCGGCCGGCAGGGGGAACCGTCCGGTTCGTCGTAGCCGTAGATCGGGTAGCCGTCGAGCGCGAACGCGACCGGCCGGCTCGGGTCGCCGCCGTTCAGGAAGACCGGTGCCAGGTGGTAGTGGTAGTCGTCGGCACGGCCCGCATGGCCACCGAACAGGTCGAGTTCGCCCGCCAGGAATGTGTCGGTGACGCCGTCGTTCTTGATCGGGTTGAAGATCGGCACCCCGTTCACGGCGATGGCGATGGCGCCGCGGAAGAAGCCGGTCTTGGCGGACAGGGGCTCCTTGGCCGGCACCGGGGTGCGCGGCACCTGCCACGCATTGGCCCCGGTGTAGTCCTGCGCGAGCGGCACCTGCTGCTGCCAGGTGCGGATCTTCGTCATCATCTCGTGGTCGGGCAGCCCGTTCGACTCGATGTAGAGCCACACCTCGTCCCACCGCAGCTTGACCCGATCCAGGAACTTCGCGAACGCCTTCACCTGCGCCGGAGGCCGCGCCGCGGGCTTCGGCTGCGTCTGAGCAGCCGCCCAGCCCATGCTGGCGAACACGGCGGACAGGGCGACGGGAACGAGCCGGAACGTGGTACTTGGCATCGAGCGGTCGGAGGCGGTCGGGGCGGGTCGGAAAACGGATCGGTAACGTCGCGCCGCGCGCAGCCCCACCGCGGCCGCGTCAGCCGGCGGGGGCGGGAGCGCAGAGCCAGCGGCGCAGTGTCTCCGCGAGTTCGCCGATGCGCACCGGCTTGGTCAGGTAGTCGTCCATGCCCGCCTCGAGGCACCGTTCACGGTCGCCCTTCAGCGAGTTCGCCGTCATCGCGACGATCGGCAGGAGCTCCTTCGGCGTGTTGGTGCGGATGCGGCGGGTGGCCTCGAAGCCGTCCATCTCCGGCATCTGGCAGTCCATCAACACCAGATCGAACGGCGACTGCTGCAGTGCCGCGAGGGCCTCGATGCCGTTGGCGGCAAGGTGGACCGTCTGGCCGAGCTGTTCGAGCATGCGGCGTGCGACCGTCTGGTTGATGGCGTTGTCCTCGACCAGCAGTATGCGACGGGCGGGCAACGGCGGTGGCGTCGCCGCCTGGCTGCCGCGTCCGTTGCGCGATCCCGCCAGGAACTCGGTCAGCGTGCCGGTGCGGACCGGGTGGCAGTGGCCGCGGGTGCCGCTGGGCAGATGTGCACTCACGTTGGCCAGGGACTTGCGGTTGTCGGCGGTGGCGAGCACGGCGGCGCCGAGGCGCTGGGTCGCGAACGCCGCCAGTCGCGCCCATTCCGGTGTGTGCATGGACAGCACGACGTGGCTGCCCGCCGCGTGCCGCTCCGTCAGCGAAGCGGCCGTCACGACGGTCGCACCGAGCCGGCGAAGTCGGGCCGCCAGGGAGCCGTGCCGCGTGTCCGCATCGCCGATCAGTACGACGCGCTTGCCCGTGCCGGGCAGCGCGGCGCCTTCGTTGCGTGCTGGCAGGGTGAGCTCGATGCGGAAGGTCGTGCCCGTACCGATTTCGCTGACGACGTCGATCGTGCCGTGCATGCCGGCGACGAGGTTCTTGCAGATCGCGAGGCCGAGGCCGGTGCCGCCGAAGCGGCGCGTGGTCGACGAGTCGGCCTGGGTGAAGGCCGTGAACAAGCGCGGCAGCGCTGCCGCGGGAATGCCCGGCCCGGTGTCGCGCACTTCGAGGCAGAGGCTACCGGTCGCGGAACCCGGCCGGGCGGTGATCACCACTTCACCTTCGTGTGTGAACTTCAGCGCGTTGGAGACCAGGTTCATCACGACCTGGCGCAAGCGACCCGGGTCGCCGCGCACGAACCTGGGCGCCTCGGCGGCGATGGTGCAATCGAGGCGAACGCCGCGCGCGGCCGCGGTGTCGGCGTACAGGTCGATGACCTCGTCGAGGATCTGGTCCAATTCGAAGTCGATCGACTCGAACTCCAGGCGTCCGGCCTCGATCTTCGAGAAGTCGAGGATGTCGCCGAGGATCTGCAACAGGGTGTTGCCGGACGTCTGCACGGCTTCGGCGTATTCGCGCTGCAGCGGTTGCAGCTCGGTGCCCAGCAGCAGCTGCAGCATGCCGAGCACGCCGTTCAGCGGCGTGCGGATCTCGTGGCTCATGACCGCCAGGAACTCGCTCTTGGCGCGACTCGCGGCTTCGGCGTGGGCGTGGGCGGTGGCGAGTTCCTCGTGGGCCTGCAGCGCTGCGGTG
>JAEUHV010000465.1 GCA_016794485.1 Planctomycetota bacterium | reverse complement strand
CCTGGATGTCGGGGTCCTGGTAGTAGTGCGCGAGGATCAGCGCCTTCTTCTCGCGGCGCAGGCGGTGGATCTCGGCGAACAGGTCGAGGGTCGGGTCGACGGTCGGCGGCGGGATCGGCATCCGGCGATCATCGGCGGTCCGCGCCGTGGCGCAAGGGTGGCGCCTCGGTCGAAGGCCCGCCGTCTCAGCGTTCGGCCAGCGCCGCCCCGAGTCCCGGCAGCCAGGCGATGTCGCAGCCGTCGGCGGCCACGCCGGCACTCGCGCGCAACGCTTGCATCGTCGCCGCGTCGGCGCAGAACAGGGCCGGCACGACCAGGAAGCGCGCCCGGCCTTTCTGCTTCAGGCTGGTCAGCACCTGCGCCAGCGACGGCTCGCCGTCCTGGCTGGCGATGGCGATGTTCGCGAACATGCTGCGCTTCTTCAGCACCCGGTTGCTCTCGTGTGCGAGCCACGCGGTGCGGTCGGCGTCGCTGGTCCCCTTCGGCAGGACGACGATCGTCGTGCCGCCGAACGGTCCGCCGGCCAGCGGCAGGCCCGTGCCGTTCGCGAACGTGGCGACCGGGAACGCACCGTCGCCGCCGACTTCGAGCCGGCTCGCCGTCGCCGGCAGCGCGTTGCCGCGGGCTGCGAGGAGGTCGCGCCACTCGCGCGCGCGCGGCGTGTCGATCGCGAGCCGCGGCAGGGGCGTGGTCGCCGCCGCCGGCGCCGGGAGCCCGAGCCGTTGCCGTACGGCCGCAGCGACGTCGTCGCCCGCCGCGAGGTCCGCGGCCGAGGTCGGGGTGCCGACCGACGCGTAGTCGGCGACCAGCTTCGCGATCGGCTTCTGCGCGGGATCGCGGGCGAGCACGTGCAGCGAGCGCGCCACCGGCTTCTGGTCCGGCAACGCCTCCATGCCGAGCCGCGTGAGGTCGTTCGGTTCGCTGGCGACGAAGTCGACCGCGAGCCACTCGCCGTACAACGCCGTCCACAACACGGCGGCCCCGCCGTCGCCGGCGCCGGCGACGACGACGCGCTTGCCGTCGATCGGGAACTTGCGGGTCGCGTACTCGACGATGCGGGCGAGGCCGTGGGCCACGCGCGAGTAGTCGGCGCGGAATCCGTCGCCGTAGGCGTAGCGTCCGCCGAGCGCCAGGTCGTCCTGCAGTTCGGGGAACGGCGCGTGCACGACGGCGATCGCGGCCGCGGACCCGAGCCGTGCGCGCCACAGCGCCAGCGCGTCGTCGGGACGCGAAGATCGATCGGGCAGCCAGACCAGCAGTGGCAGGTCCGTGCCGGGTTCGGGCACGTCGATCTGGTAGCGCAGTTCGGCCGGGACCTCGACGGCCCACGTGCCGTCGTTCTCCTCGCGCGACAGCGTGCGCGCGTAGACCACGAAGTCGGCCGCGGCACGGTCGCGATCGGGGCGCACCGAATGCAGTTCCGAGGTCGCCGCGATCGACACGACGGCGAACGAACTGTCCGGACTGCGCCGCGCGAACTGGGCCGCGGTGCCGTCGCGCCAGGCGACGTGGAAGCCGCCGACGACGTGCACGACCTGGCGATCGGGCCACCGCTTGCGCGCGCGGGCGATGTTGTCGCCCATAGCGTTGTCCCACAGGTTCTGCGTGTCGTAGAGCCGTTCCTCGGGCGTGCCGCCGCCACCGCTGCCCATGTGGCCGCGCACCGCGCGGTCGACGCGCTCCCAGTACTTCGCACTCGCCGGGAAGATCTCGTCCGGCACCAGCGCGCGCTGCTCGGGCGGCAGTTTGTCGAGTGCCTCCTTGCCCGCACCGTTCGCGAACGTGCGGCGCAGGGAGCCGGGGAAGTTGGCGGCGACCACCGGGATCTTCGCGGCCTTCGCGGCTTCGACCAGCGGGCGGTAGGCGGTGGCGTAGTTGCCCCACGCGCGAGCCTTGCGCACGAACGTGTCCTCGTCGATGCGATCTTCGAGGTAGTCGTCGAGCACGGGCTGCACGTCGCGTTCGAACATCTC
>JAEUHV010000292.1 GCA_016794485.1 Planctomycetota bacterium | reverse complement strand
TGGGCGACGAACTCGATCCGGTGCCGCTGTTCGGGCCGACCAGCCGCAACGTTCGGCCGATCGACCGCGACCCGGCGTTCGCCGCCGACGGCGCGTCGCTGTGGTTCGTGCGCAAGCTGCCGGGTGCGCCGCTGCGCGTGCTGCGCGCGAGCCGCTGCAACGCCGTGTTCGACGAGCCGATGCCGATCGAACTCGGCGCCGGCCGTGAGCTGCGCTCGCCGCACTTGCACGCCGATGGCCGCGCGCTCGGCCTCTTGTCACCGAAGATCGGCGCCGACGGTGTCGACCTCTGGTACTCGAGCGTCGCCCAGGAAGTGGTGCCGTGGTGGCCCGGCCAGCGCTGGCTCGAACTCGTGCTGCTCGGTCTCGTCGCGACGAGCCTGCTGCTCGTGCTGTTGCTGCACTTCGGTCGCCGATGGTCGACGCTCGACCTGGTCGCGCAGTGCCTGCTGCTGTCGCTGCTCCTGCACGTCGTGTTGTTCCTCTGGTTGATGGGCGTCGAGATCACCGGCAGCCTGCTCGACGGCGACGACGCCGGCGGTGGCTTCGAGGTCGCCGTGGTGGATGCCGGCACTGCCGCGAGTGCGCTGGCGGGTGGTGGTGGCGACTTTGCAGCCGAAGTGCAGTTCGAGACGCGCGAGCGCGACCTCGGCGCTGCGGCACCGGCCGCGGACGCGTTGCCGGAGTCGGCCGCGGCGGCGGTCGAAGCGGGGGCCGGCTCCTGGGAACGCAGTGCCGAAGCGAAGTCGGTGGCCGTCGTGGCCGAGCTCGCCGAAGCCGACGTCGAGCTGGCGCGGCGCGATGGCGCCGATGCGGCGGCGGCGGTCACCGCAGCCGCGTTGCCCGCGGTCGATGCCAAGGCCACCGAAGCGGCCCAGGCGCCCCGCACCGCGCGGGCTGCCGCCGCAGCGGCCGGGCAGGTCGTGGTCACCACGCCGCGCAGCGGCATCGCGCGGGCGGCGCCGTCCGGTTCCGACCTCGCGGCAGCGGCGAGTGCCGTGCCGTCGGCGATGGCAGCGACGGCCGCGGCGGCCACGGCCGATGCCCCGGCCGATCCGATCCTGCACGACGCCGCTGCGAACGGTGCCGCGGTCGCCGTCGGGGAAGCCGTCGACGATGCTCCGGTCGAGGCCCCGGCCCTCGACGCCCGCACCGCCGCGGCCGCTGCGCCGAGTGCGAGCGACGTGCGCTCGACGAAGGGGGCCGCTGGCGCCGTTCCTGGGCCGGCCGAGGCGGTGGCAACGCGGCCGGCGTCGAACCTCGCGCGGAACCCACGCGGCGCGCTGGCAGCACCGGCAGCGGGGCGCGCCGAGCCGATCGCGGTGGCGCCGCGCGCCGCGGCCGGCGATGCCGGCGCCCCGGCCCTGCGCGATGCCGCCGCACCGGCTGCGCCGGCCGCTGTCGCGAAGGCGGGGGTCGATGCCGCCGTGGGCGGGCCAGCGCTGCAGGCCGTCGCCGTGGCGATTCCGGCGGTGACGTCGAGCCCGGCGCCGAGCGCTCGCCGCGAGGCTGCTGCGACCGGCGATGCGGTTCCGGGTCCGTCGCTGCCGCGTCCGGGTTCGGGGCTGGTGCGCGCGCGCACGTCGCCGCTCGCGGCCGCGGGGGCCGTGCCGGTCGCGGTGGCCGCGCCGCAGCCAGGCCAGGCCGCGACGTTGGCCCCGATGCGCACCAGCGACGCCGCCGCGCCGTCGCCGGCGAGCCGGGTGGGTGCGCGTGGCAGCGACGCGCCGCCAAAGGCGCCTGGCCTCGACGCCGCGAGCGTGCGGCTCGACGGCCCGCTGGCCCAGGCCCAGCCGCGGTTGCAGCGCGCCGGCAGCGCCGCCGACCTCGTTGCGCGTGCGTTTCCGGTGACGCCGCCGCGTTCGGCGCTGCCGCGCGTCGTCGCCGACCCGGGCCGCAGCGGGCCCGCCGCCGTTCCCGACCCGCTCGCCGGCACCGCCTACAGCAATCGCTTCGGGCCGCAGAAGGCGAAGGCGATCGAACAGTTCGGCGGCAACGTCGACACCGAACGGGCGGTGAAGAACGGACTGCGCTACCTCGCCTCGATCCAGAACCGCGACGGGTCGTGGGGCAACCGGCAGGACTTCGACGGCAAGTACGGCATGGTCTACGTCGGCAAGACGGCCCTGTGCGTGCTGGCGTTCCTCGGCGCCGGCCACACGCCGGCTTCGCAGACCGAACACAGCGAGGTCGTGCGCAGGGCCCTCGACCACCTGCTCGCGCTGCAGGAGGACGACAGCGGCGCGTTCGGGCCGAGCTCGTGCTACGGCCATGGCATCGCGACCTACGCACTCGCCGAGTGCTACGGCATCACCAAGGACCCGAAGTACCTGCGCCCGCTCGAACGTGCGCTGACGTGGATCCTCGACCACCAGGGGCCGCGCCGCGACCGGCGCAATCGCGGCGGCTGGGGCTACTTCTCGCCCGGCCTTGCGGCCGAGGACGACTACGCGCGCGTGTCGGTGACCTCGTGGATGGTGATGGCGCTCGAGTCGGCGCGGCTGTCCGGCGTCGAGCTGCCGACCGAGGTGTTGCCGGCCGCGCGCGAGTACCTCGAACTGGCGTGGGACCAGCCCAACGGCTGGTTCCGCTACAACCACAAGCCGAGCCGCCTCAGTTCCGGGTGGCCGACCCTGCCGGCGAGCACGCCGGCGGGGGCGTTCTGCCTGCAACTGCTGGGCGTGGCCAAGGCGGACCCGAAGGTCGCGCTCGCGGTCGAATACACGGTCGAACGCCGGCCCGAGGAATACCGGCGCTACGACGACGACGCATTCGTGCTGCAGGGCCAGGGCAACGTCTACTTCTGGTACTACGGCACGCTGTGCTGCTTCCTGGCCGGCGGCGACGCCTGGACGCAGTGGAACGAACGGCTGCGCACGGTGCTGCCGCAAGCACAGGCCCAGGACGGTTCGTTCCCGCCGATCGACGTCTATGCGCAGGAGGCCGGGGACAACAAGAAGGACCGCTCGTACACCACGGCGATGTGCGTGTTGTGCCTCGAGGTCTACTACCGCTACTTCACGCCGCTGCTGGTCGGGCGGTAGGCGCACGACCAGGACGTCGCGAAAGACCCCCGTCACCGGCTACGTTGTCGCCTCCGAATGGCGACCTCGACCACGCAGACGTTCTTCAAGACCATGGTGCTGGCGTTCGCCGGCATGATCCTCGTCTACTACGGCGTCGGCCAGGTGCTGGCGAAGGACTGGAAGGTCGAGACGAAGCGCACCTTGAACGCGAAGCCCGAACAGGTCGGGGCGCTCGTGCACGACCTGAAGACGTGGGAGCGGTGGTGCCTCACCAAGGCCGAACTCGGCCCGCAGACGCAGCGCACGATTGAAGGCGAGGCCGGCAAGGTCGGCCACCGCGTCGTGTGGACCGGGCCGATGGGCAAGGTCATGCTCGAGTTCGCCGGTACGACGCCGAACTCGATCGACTACCGGATCGGCTTCGAGGCGCCGGCCAAGGACGGTGTGGTGGCCCCGCCGATGCAGAACGCAAAGGGCCATGTCGAATGGGCGGCGGTGGCCGCCGGCACCGAAGTCACGTGGCGCGACTCGTCCGAGCACGCCGGCTTGCCGGGCCGCTGGATCGGCTGGTTCGGGGCGCACCAGCAGCGCGTCGAGCAGATCCAGTCGTCGAGCCTGCAGTCGCTGCAGGCCGAGATCGACAAGGGCACGGCGCCGGTTCCTGCCGTCGGCCCGGCGCAACCGACCACGAAGTGACGCGCGGCCGCGCGCCGCTCACTGCACGACGACGTCGACGACCGCCGGGTTGGGATCGACCGCGACCGGCTGGCCGTCGCGGGTGCTGGCGCGCAGGTGGTGCAGCCGGACCTGCCAGGTGCCCGGCACCCGTGGCGAGGTCGGCTGCAGCCGCAGCTTGAACAGCGGGCCGAGACCCAGCGCCGCGGCCGGCACGTTCTGCGCGTCGCCACACATCACGACGAAGCGCGCATCGACGAAATCGCCATCGAGCGTCGCCAGGGTGCGCGCCGGCAGCAGGCGGTTGCTGGCCGCGAACGTCAGCTGTGGTGGCAGTTCGACCGCGACTTGCAGCAGCGTCGGCTCGGCGGCCGGCACGCTGGCGAGGTCGACCACCAGCTCGACGGTGGTGACGGCGGGGCCGATGGTCTGCGGGGCCGCCTGCAGGCGCGTCTCGGTGCCCACCGGTGCCGGCGGTGCCGCACCACCG
>JAEUHV010000263.1 GCA_016794485.1 Planctomycetota bacterium | reverse complement strand
CGCAGCGGGCGCCTCGCCGTGCCGATGCTCACGCGCACGCTGGCCGCGTCCGAAGGCTACCTGCGCACGATGGCGTTGCAGGTGCTCGCCGACCTGGGCCCCGTCGCCCTCGACGCCGCCCCCGCGGTCCTGCCGCTGCTCGGCGATCCGATGACGGCCCCCGAAGCGATCCGCACGCTCGGCGAGATCGGGGCCAAGGACGCGGTCCCGTTCCTGCGTCCCCTGCTGGACCACGTCGACACCGAACAACGCGTCGCCGCCGTGCGCGCCCTGGGCCTGCTGCGCGACGACGCGAGCCGCGACCGGCTGCGGACGTTGCTGGCCGACGCCGGCGAAGCGCTCGACGTGCGCGTCGGCGCCGCGTTCGGGTTGCTGTGCTTCGCGGCCGACGACGCCGCCGCCGAAGCGTTCCTCGCCGAACGCGAACGAAAGAAGGACTACCACGAGCCGACGCTGCAGCACCTGCGCGAACGGCTGCTGACGCTGCGCCGCTGAACGCCAGCCGCGGATCAGCTCGCCGCGGTCGGGCGTTGGCGCGGCATGTCCTCGTCCTTCTTGCCGCCGCCGATCAGCTTCCACAGCAGGCCACCAACGATGGCGAAGCCGACCAGGATCGGCTTCAGGAACTTCACGAACAGGATGCCGAGCTTGGCGAACAGGCCGACCTTCAACGCCAGCTTGCCGGCGACGAGGCCGCCGATGCCGTAGGCGGCGATCTTGTCGTATTCCGGCTTGAAGTCGGTGTAGCGCTGGCCGTCGACGAACTCCGTCGCCGTCAACAGCGCCTTGCTGTGTGCAGCCACGACCGGCAGTTGTTCGATGTCGCCGACGCCGTTCACGACCAGGTGTCCGGTGCGGCCCAGCACGCGCACGTTGTAGTTCAGCGTGTCGCCCTGCTCGCCGTCGAAGTGCAGGCGCTCGGCCCAGAACATCTTGTGCTGGTCCTTGTCGTAGTGCGGCGGCTCGGCCCAACCGACCATGGTCACACCTTGCAAGCCCGCAGCCTTGCGCGCCTCGTTGTCCTCGACCGCTGCGTCCTTCATCTGCACCAGCAGATCGTCGTAGTCGGGCGTTTCGTCGTCGGCGACGTGGCCCTCGTCGGCATAGCTGTAGACGGCGAACACGTTCGAAGTGAGGAAGTCGGCCGGCACCGCCACGCCGAGCGTTTCGGGACCAGGGCGATTGCCGATGTCCGTCAGGAACTTGCGGCCACGGGCGCCATCGAGCCACAGCCAGCCTTCGGCCAGCTTCACCGTCGCGACGGAGCCGACCTTGGCGACGCCGGTGACCGGTTGGTACTTGGCGAACGCTTCCAAGGCGGTGGCGGGCTCGGCGGACTTGTCCGCCTGCTTCGGCGGCGTCTTCGGCGCCTCCGACGGGTCGGTCTGGGCCACGAGCAGGGACGCCGACAGCGCGGCGGTGACGACGAAAACGATGGACTTCATGTGGGATCGCCAAGGACGCGCCACTCGGCGACCTTCCCCGGGGCGGGTCTTGTACGGGCCGGCCCGACCATTGCCAGCGGCAACTTCCTCCACCGTGCAATCCCCATTGGCGCGGCCCGACCGCGCTGGCGACACTCCCGCGATGCCTGCCACACGTTCGTTCCCCGAGTTCTGTGCCGAAGTCCGCGAGCGCTACGCGAAGGCCGGTGCTGGCCGCATCGACCCCGAGCTGCCGTTCCGGATGTGCGACGAACATGGCGCCTCGTTCGATCCGGTGACGAACCTGCTGCTCGCCGCCGGCGCGATCCTGCTCGCCCTGGCGGCGGCGATCACCGCGATCTTCACCACCGGCCTCGTCTTCCAGGCCCTGGCCGGACTGACGGTGGTGCTGTTCGTCGTGTGGCTGTTG
>JAEUHV010000244.1 GCA_016794485.1 Planctomycetota bacterium | reverse complement strand
CACGAGCAGGTTGCGCAAGTCCAGGTTGCGGTCGCGAAACCCCAGGGCATGGAGGGTGCCGACCAGCGTGCCGATCGACTCTGCAACCGCGTTGCGTTCTGGCGCAGCCGAGGCGGCCAGGACGAGGTCGGCCTGGGTTCCAGGCCAGGCAGTCGTCACAAGAGTGGCCCGGACGACGAAGCCCAACCGCCGCCAGACCAACGCGACGAGTGGCGTCGGGCCGGCGAACCCATGGTCCTGCAGCCACGCCAGGGCGTCGAATTCGCGCACCACCCGGGGTCGGCTCCAAGGCGCGGTCCGGCGCCCGAAGTCACGCAGTCTGCTTCCCCAAGATTTGTATTCGTAGGTCTTTGCGAAGACCGATCCGGATGGGGTCGACAGCTTTCGGACCCACGAAGTGCGGTGGTCGACAACCGCTTCCCCGAGGCTGCGTTGGTGCAGGGCCGAGCACGGCGGCAGGTGTGGGGCGTAGTTCGGCCAAGGCGAGGCCAGCCGTTCCCACGGTGTGGAGTTGGGGATCCTTGTCGACAATCTCTCCGCAAGAGTATAGTCGGAAGCGACTTGATGCGCGCGGGTTGTCGCAGGCCCGGCCGTCACCAGAGCCACAGGAGGTTCGCAGTGAAGACCGTCACCAAGAAAGAACTCGTCCACCGCATTGCCGACCGGACGGGTGTGACCAAGGTCGTAGCCAAAGAGGTCATCCAGTCGTTCCTGAACTCGATCATCGACGAGTTGGCGGAAGGCAACCGGCTGGAGTTCCGCGAGTTCGGCGTCTTCGAATCGCGCGAGCGCGCGGCTCGGCTGGCGCAGAATCCCCGCACGCTCGAGAAGGTCCCGGTTCCCGCCAAACGCATCGTCAAGTTCAAGGTCGGACGACTGATGCGCAAGAAGGTGTCAGGCGAGGACGTGGGCAACCTGACGCTCGACGACGACGACGACGATGGCGAATTGCCCACGCCGAAGTCGAAGAAGGCGAAGAACGACGGCGAAGCGCAAGGCATGGCCTGAGCCGCGGCCCGCGCGTTCCGCAGGGTTACTTCAGTTTGCCGATGGCGCGATCGAGATCGGCGATGAGGTCGTCGGCGTCTTCGATGCCGACCGACAACCGGATCAGGCCGTCCTGAAGTCCGGCGCGGCGCCGTTCCTCCGCCGGGATCGACGCGTGTGTCATCGACGCCGGGTGGTCGACCAGGCTCTCGACGCCACCGAGGCTCTCGGCGAGCGAGAACACCGAGAACGACGAGCAGACCTTCTTGGCTTGCGGCACGGTGGCCTTCAGTTCGACCGACACCATGCCGCCGCCGGCGCGCATCTGCTTCTTCGCCAGGGCGTGTTGCGGGTGGCTCGGCAGACCTGGATAGAGGACTCGCTCCACGCGCGGATGGGCCTCGAGCCATTTGGCGACCAGCAGTGCGTTCGCGCAGTGCCGCTCCATGCGCACGTGCAGGGTCTTGGTGCCGCGCAGGACGAGGAAGCAGTCCATTGGCCCCGGGGTGCCGCCGCAGCTGTTCTGGAAGTGCATCAGCTGCTTGTGCAGGGCTTCGTCGTCGCTGACCAGAGCGCCGCCGACGACGTCGCTGTGGCCGCCGAGGTACTTCGTCGTCGAGTGCGCGACGATGTCGCAGCCGAGCGCCAGCGGGTTCTGCAGGTAGGGCGTCGCGAAAGTGTTGTCGGCCATCGACAGCACGCCGCGCTTCTTGCACAGCTTCGCGATCGCGGCGAGGTCGCAGCAGCGCAGCAGCGGATTGGTCGGCGTCTCCAGCATCACGAGTTTCGTGTTCGGACGGAACGCCGACTCGAGCTGGGCCAGGTCGGTGAGATCGACGAACGTCGTCTGCAACCCGAACTTGTCGTAGAGGGTCCGCAGGATCCGGAAGGTGCCCCCGTAGAGGTCGTTGCCGGCGATCACGTGGTCGCCGCTCCGCAGCGTGTTCAGCACGCAGTGGATCGCCGCCATGCCGCTGGCGAACCCGAGCCCGAACCGGCCGCCTTCCAACGCGGCGAGGTTCTGCTCCAGCGCGGTGCGCGTCGGGTTGTGCGAGCGGGAGTAGTCGTAGCCCTTGGTCTTGGCCGGCGCCTCCTGCACATACGTGCTGGTCAGGAACACCGGCGTCATGATCGCACCGGTAGTGGGGTCGGGAGCCTGGCCAGCGTGGATCGCGCGGGTGCCGAAGCCTGTCTTGCGGTCGCCTTTCATCGAGGGCGAGGAGTTTACATGGCCGGACCTTCGGGCAACATGCTGCGCCCCCGATGCCGACCGCTCCCGACGCCAGGCCACCGTTCGACCTCGACGCGCTCGAGTTCCAGGTCGTACGGGCGCAGTTGACCGAACGGTTGACGACGCCCGTTGGCCGCAGCGCGGTCGAGGCCCTGGCGCCTTGTGCATCCGCCGAGGAGGCGCGGCAGCGCTTGCAGGCCTGCGCGGAACTCGCGGCGCGACTCGGCGAGCGCATGGAACTGCCGCTCGGCGGAGCGATCGACGTGCGGTCGTGGCTGCTGCCGTTTTTTGCCGGCGAACATGCGATGTCGGCGAAGGACCTGGCGGACCTGAAGCGGCTGTTGCGCGCCGCCCAGCGTTGTCGGTTGTGGTTCCTGGCGGCGACACCGGCCTTGGTGGCGATGGTCGCCCGGGTACCGGATCTCGACGACCTCGTGGCCGAGTTGGAGAACGTGGTCGACGACCGCGGGGAGGTGCTGGACAGTGCTTCGCCGAAGCTGGCGTCGATCCGGGCCGAGATCGAGCAGGCTCGGCTCGCAGTCGACACCACCATGGCGGCGGTCTTGGCGAACGCCGAACTCCGCAAGTACCTGCAGGCGAACGAGCCGGTGTTCCGACACGGTCGCCCGGTTCTCCAGGTCAAGTCGGACAGCCGGAATCGCGTGGCCGGTGTCTTGCACGAGCGCTCGACGTCGGGTGCGACGTTGTTCATCGAGCCCGAGTGCGTGATCGAAGCCGCCAACCGTCTCGCCGATGCCACGGCCGCCGAGCATCGGGAGATCAACGTGGTGTTGGCGGACACCGCTCGCGGCTTGCGGCGGCTCATGGTGGAGATCGAGGCCGGCATTCGGTTCGTCGCCGAGGCCGACCTGCTGCAGGCCAAGGCCCGGCTCGTGCATGCGGGTTATGTCGTGCCGACGATCGTCGACGGCGGGCCGCTCCGGCTTGCCGGTGCGCGACACCCGTTGTTGCTCGGGCGGCGCGATGGCGTCCAGACCGTGCCGCTCGACGTGGCGCTCGGCGATCCCCATCGCCTGCTGGTGGTGACCGGACCGAACACCGGTGGCAAGACCGTGGTGCTGAAGACGATCGGGCTCCTGGCATTGATGGCGCAGAGCGGCGTGCCGATCCCGGCGGCGCCTGGCGCGGCGATGCCGTTCTTCCGCAATGTCCTGGCCGACATCGGTGACGAGCAGGCGATCTCCCAGAACCTGTCGACCTTCAGCTCGCACGTGCAGCGCATCGCGCGTTGCTTGCAGCACGCCTCCGACCAGGCCCTGGTGTTGCTCGACGAGCTGGGGGCGGGCACGGATCCCGAGGAAGGTGGAGTGCTCGGCTACGCCGTTCTCGAGCGGCTGTTG
>JAEUHV010000207.1 GCA_016794485.1 Planctomycetota bacterium | reverse complement strand
TGGATGTGCTGCTCGGCGATCAGGTCGCCGGACAGCCAGCTGTAGTAGAGCCAGTTGCGCAGCTGCCACTCGAGCTCGTTCCACTGCGGCTGCTTGTCGAAGCTCCACAGCTCGCCGGTGATGTAGTTGCCCTGCATCGTCAGGATCTCGCCGACGCCACCTTCCTGCAGCTTCTGCACGGTCGCGCGGCGGCCGTCGTGGTAGCGGTAGCACAGGCCGCTGACGATCGAGACGCCCTTCTGGCGCGCCAGGTCGCACGCAGCGGCCACACGGCGAACGCCCGGTGCATCGGTCGCGACCGGTTTCTCGGCGAACACGTGCACGCCCTTGGCAACCGCCTTCTCGATCTGCATCGGACGGAAGCCCGGCGGGGTCGCGAGCACGACCGCGTCGACGCCGGTGGCCAGGACCTGGTCGATCGCGTCGGCGCCGACGAAGCGGCGGTCCGGTGTGACCTTCAGGCGGTCCTGGATCTTCTCTTCGGTGAGGGTCTCGGTGATGCCGTTGAGCCCGTTCTCGAGGCGATCGGCGAACGCCTCACCGGCGGCCCACAGGACGTTGCCCTTGTGCGCGCGCACCGCCTGCACCGCCGCACCCGAGCCGCGGCCGCCGATGCCGACGATGCCGATCTTCAGCGAGCCGCCGCCCTGGTGGACGGGGCCGGCCGCCTGCAGGGCCGACAGGGAACCGCTGGTGGTGACCGCAGCGGCGGCGACGGCGGAGGTCTTCAGGAACGAACGACGCGTGGGAGAGGGTGTCGTCATTGCAGGTCGGGCGCGCGGGGCATCGCGAGCGTGCGACGAACGGTAGCGTCGTGCGCGATCGCAACAAGCGCCCGCTCAGCGCCGCAGCAGTTCGACACCCAGGCGGAACTCGGACCGCACCCGCCCCTCGGCCACATCGATGCCGTACTCGTGGCCGACCCCGACCAGGGCGAAGCCGTTCTGTGCCTGCAGACGGCGGCGCCCCGGGGTGACACCGAGCCACTGCAGGACGACTTCACCGTTGCGATCGATGACCGCGTCCGGCGCCTTGTCGTCCAGGAAGATGCCACCGCGAAGGCTGGCGGCATCGATGTCCGGCGGCACGTGCAGCCACACCACGACGCATGGGCCGGGCCAGGGCACATCGACCACACCGGTAGCCGGCACCGTTGCGACCTGCAGCCGTTCCGCGGCATCGGGCGAAAGGATCGACCACTGTCCGGCCGGAATCTGGATCGCGAACGTGCCATCGGTCGCCGTCCAGGCGCGCCGCTCGTCGTTGTGTTCGGCGTGCACGAACCGGAGTTCGCGGCGTCCGTACACCGGACCTCCGGCCCCCTCGACGATGCGGCCACGCAGTTCGTGCAAGGGCGCCACCGGGCCGAAGTCGATGCGAGCTCGTTCACCGGCGGCGACGCTCAGCATGCGCTCGTTGTCGGCCGACCAGGGTCCTGGCGGCTGGATCTGCACGTTGTAGCGGCCGGCGGCCAGGCCGCCGATCCGGTACCGTCCGGCGGCATCCGTTCGCGCGAGAAAGTCGCGCGGTGGCAAGGGCCCCAAGCCCGTGACGTAGACCGCCTCGCCGCTGCGCGGCGCCCCATCACCGGTCAACACGGTGCCGGCAACGCTCGCCTTGCCCAGCATCAGCACGACGGTGCGCGCGCGCCCGCCAGCCTCGCCCGCACCCACCTTGGCCGGCGCCGCGGCGAAGTCCTCGTCGACGACGGCTCGCACCGCGTAGTCCCCGTTCGGCAAGCCCTCGAACCGCACGCGGCCATCCGCCCCGGTCGAGCCGCGGCGCAGTGGCGGATCACTGCCGAAGGCCGGCTCACACACCCAGTTGGTCCCCGGCGGCCAGACCTGCACCGAAGCACCGACGACACGTTCCCCGGCGCGCAACACGAGCACCTCCAGCTGGCCGGGATCGAGTTCGCGCTGCAGCTGGTACCAGGTGTCGCCAGCAATGGGCGGGATGGCCGGTGTTGGTTCGACCAGCGCTTCGGGACTCCGCGTCGCGGGTGCGGTGCGCAGGTCGGGGCCAGCCACCACGTCGGGGGTGGACTCGGGACGCGGAACGGTCGGAGCACTCGGCACCGGCTGCAGTTCCTCGGTCCCTGGGCGCCACCACCACCACAGTCCGGCCACGAGCACGGCGAGCGCCAGGAGGCCCATGCTTGCACGATGGAACGGTCCCATGGGCACCCTGCTACAGCGGCCGCCGCCCGACGCGCACGTCGTGGCCGAACTGCGCGAACTGGTCCTCCATGTAGTTGAGGACCGAACGCACCCAGTCGCGCTTGTCCGGATACGCCCCCGGAAAGAACGACCGCTTGAACCCGTAGATCAGCACGTCCTTCAGCGCGCGCGGCTCGAGCCCGAACGTCGTCACCGCCTTCTCGACCTCGTCGGTCATCGTCGTGCGCGACACCAGCCGGTTGTCGGTGCACAACGTCACGCTGCACCGCGCCTCGCGCATCTTGCGGAACGGATGCTTGCCGAGGTCGTCGCGCAGTTCGGGGATCGTCTGCTGGTTGCTGGTCAGGCAGACCTCGAGCGTGATGCGCCGTTCGGCGACGTAGCGCACCAGCTTGTCGATGAACGCCTGCTTGTCGACGATCGAACGGTCCTTGATGTGCTTCTTGCTGAACAACCACGTGCCGTGCCCGATCCGGTCGGCGTGGCAATCCGTGATCGCCTGGAAGATCGACTCCGGCCCGTAGTCCTCGCCGGCGTGCACCGTCTTGCCGAAGAAGTGCTCGTGCGCGAGCTGGTAGGCGGCCTGGTGGTCCTTGGCCGGGAAGCCGCGCTCCTGCCCGGCGAGGTCGAACCCCACCACCGGCAGCCCGTCCTCTTCGGCGGCGGCGATCGCCGCGCGCGCCAGCTCCAGCGACGCCAGCCCGTAGATCGTCTCCGGCCGCGCCGTCGGCAACGCGGCGAAGTAGGCCTTGTAGTGTTCGGAGAACACCGGCAGGAAGAAGCGCAAGGCACAGACGATGACCCCGGCCTCGAAGCGCGGCACGGCACCGCGTTTGACCTCGGGGTCGGCGTTGATCTCCTTCTTGGCGCGTTCGAGCCCGCGACAGACCGCGCGCAGCACGTCGCGCACGCCGAACTCGCCCCGCACGTGCAGCTGCGGCGCGAAGCGCATCTCGGCGTAGAACACGTTCTCGGCCCGGCAGTCGAGGCACAGCTCGTAGGCGGCGCGTTCGAGCGATTCGGCGTCCTGCAGGCAGGCGACGGTGAACTCGAAGCCCTTCAGGTATTCGGGCAGGTTCTTGTAGGCGCGCTTGAACACCAGCTCGAGCAGGCCGTCCTTGGTGCGGCTCGGCAGCTCGACCTTGTGCGCCTTGGCGAGCTCGAGCAGCGTGTCGAGCCGCAGGCTGCCGTCGAGGTGCAGGTGCAGGTCGGATTTCGGCAGGCGGGCGATGAGTTCGCGCGACAACTCCGGCTTCGTCATGGACCGATCATGCTGCGGGCCGGACGGTGCGGCAAGCGCTCGGCGCCGCTAGGCTCGTGCCGGTGGCGGACTCCTGGCAGCTCTTCAGCGACGACGCGGCGGAACAGCGCACGTTCGCGGACCTCGCGGCGACGTTGGCGCTGCCGTTCGCCGCGGCCGGGCCGAAGAACCGCAACCGCAGCGTGCGCCGGATCGCGACGCCGCACGGCGTGTACTTCCTGAAGGTGTTCACGCGCACCCAATGGAAGAACCGGCTGGTGTTCGCTACCACCGCCCCGCGCGCGCGCGACGATGCCGAACGCGAACGGCGGGTCACCGAGGCGCTGCGCGCGGCCGGCCACTTCGTGCCGCGGCCGGTGGCGCAGGGGCGGGACGGGCCGACGTCGTACTACCTCTGTGCCGCCTTGCCGGGACGGTCGCTGCTCGAATGCCTGCGCGAACGGATCGATCCGGTGCTACTGCGCGGGGTCGCGACCCACTGCGGCCAGACGCTGGCGGCGGGGTTCTGGCTGCCCGACCTCAGCGCCGAGCACGTGTTCGTCGACGACGAAGGCGACCAGTACCTGCTCGACCTGCACAACGGCCGCGTCGCGCCGGCGGGCCCGGCGCCGGCCTGGCTGCTGCGCCGCGTGTTGCGCCATTGCCGACGTTCGGTGCGCGACGTCGCGGTGCCGGCTCAGCCGGCGCTGCAGTTCGCGGTGCGGCTGTTGCGGGCCGCGGGCTGTGGTGCTGCGTCGCGGCGGCGGCTGCTGGCGGCACAGGCGCCGTGGGCGACGGCGACTCGCTACGACGCGCCGGGCAAGAGCAGCGCGTACGCGGACCGCAATCCGACGCGGCACGCCCGCGAACTGGAACTGCTGCACGCGGTCTGGCCGGGCCGCGCCGGCGAGAGCGTGCTCGACCTGCCGTGCGGGGCGGGACGGCTGCTGCCCGTGCTGCGGGCGTTGGATCATCGGGTCGTGCAGGCCGATGGCGCGTTGGCGATGCTGCAGGAGGCGCGCCGGCGTCACGACGCCATTGCCCCCGCCGTCTGCGCCGATGCGCGCGCGTTCCCGTTCGGCGACCGGGCGGTCGACGGCGTGGTGATGTTCCGCTTCCTGCACCACCTGCCGAACGACGCCGCCGACCTCGCGATCGGCGAAGCGTGCCGCGTCGCGCGCCGGTTCGTGGTGGTTTCGTTCTTCCACCCGTGCAGCCTGCACCACCTGCAGCGGCGCGTGCGCGGCTGGTTCGGGGCGCCGCCGACACGGTTCGCGCGTTCGCTCGGGGCGCTGCGGCGGCGGTTCGCGCGGCACGGCTTCACGCTGCACGCGCAGCGGGCGCAGACCCCGTTCGTGCGCGACCTGTGGCTGGCGTCGTTCGTGCGCACGCTGGCGCAGCCGGGGCCTTCCGCGTAGGAACTGCCCCGTGCGCGAACTCCACGTCGCGATCGCAGTGCTGTGCAAGACCGTCGGCGGTCCGGCCACGTACGGGCGGCGCCTCGTGCAGGCGCTGGCGCAGCGCGCGGGCTTCCGGCTCTCGGTGCTGACCGACGCGCCCGAGTCGTTTGCGTTCGCCGGGGTCGATGTCGTGCCGCTGCCGATGCGCGGCGGCATCGACCGCCTGCGCTGGCAGTACGTCGCGTTGCCGCGGGCCCTGAAGAAGCTCGGTCCCGACGTCTTCCACGACACCAAGAACGCGCTGCCGCGCAGCCTGCGCCAACCGGCGTGCGTGACGGTGCACGACCTCGCCTACCACACCGTGCCGGAGTCGTTCGGGTTCTGGTCGCGGTCGTTCCTGCGCTGGGCCACGCGCGACGCGGTGCGCCGCGCCGCTGCCATCGTCGTTCCGTCGCAGGCGACGGCGAACGACCTGCAGCGGTTCCATCCGGGCAGCCGCGACCGGGTGCACGTGGTGCCGCACGGCATCGACCCGATGCCCGAACTGGCGCCCGAAACCGTGGCCGCCGCGAGGCACAAGCTCGGCCTGCCCGAACGTTTCGTCCTGCACGTCGGCACCGTGCAGGCGCGCAAGAACGTCGACCTCGTCGTCGACGGCGTGCGGGCGTTGCGCGACCGAGGATTCCCGCACCACGTCGTGCTGGTCGGCCGGCGCGGCTGGATGTGCGAACGGGCGCTGCGCTCGATCGCCGCCGACGACCACACGTTGTGGATCGAGCACGTCGACGCCAAGGACCTTCCCTCGGTCTACGCCGCTGCCGAAGCGTTCGTGTCACCGTCGGCCTACGAAGGGTTCGGCTTCGCCGTCGCCGACGCACTGGCCGCCGGAGTGCCGACGGTGGTCAGCAACGTGTCGTCGTTGCCCGAACTGTGCGGCGAAGGTGCGGTGCGCCTGCGCGAACTGTCGGCGACGGCGGTGGCGGATGCACTGGCCGTCGTGCTCGGCGACCCGATCCGCACCCAGGCCCGCGTCGCACTCGGCCGTGAGCGCGCCGCGCAGTTCACGTGGGAAGCCGCCGCGGACGGCCACCTGCGCACCTGGTTCGCGGTTCGGCGCGGTTCTTGACCTTGGCGGGGAACGAACCGACCGCCGTGCCAGGCCCTTGCGCGTGGCCCTGCGACCGCGTCTCATCTCCCGCCTCGACGATGCTGCCGCAGCTCCCGATCCGGCCGAACAGGCCATGGAGCGGCTCGTGAAGCCGCCGCTCCGCCCGGCCGTGCGCCGAGGCGAGCCCTGCCGCGATCGACTGACGATCGCCGGCCCGCGGCATGCGGAGCGTCCCGTTGCCTTCCCGCACGCGACGGACGCCGCCGGCGCCGCGTCGCGCGCGGTGTTTTCGACCCCTTGCCTTCCCTTCTGAGGAACCACAGATGCTGCGATCGACCCTGTTCGTTGCCGCCGCGCTCACGGCGCTTGCGTTGCCATCCTGCACCGAGTCCAAGGCCGAAGCGCCGAAGGAACTGCGTTTCACGGTCATCCCCGACTTCAACAAGGCCAAGCTGGTCGAGAACTGCGCCACGCTGTCGCAGCTGTTGCAGAAGAAGCTCGGCGTGCCGGTCACCTACGTGCCGTCGAACGACTACACGATGGCGGTGAACGCCCTGATCGCCAACAAGGTCGACTTCGCCTGGCTCGGCGGCAAGACCACCGTCGACGCGCTCGACGCCGGCAAGGGCGAGGCGATGGTCCTGGCGACGCGCGACATCGACCTCGACTTCAAGACGTACTTCATCGCCAACAAGAAGCTGGTCGACGAAGGCAAGCTGAAGAAGGTCGACAAGCTGGCCGACCTGAAGGGTCTCGCCAAGGACTTCACGTTCACGTTCGGCGACAAGAACTCGACGTCGGGCCACTTGATGCCCAGGTTCTTCCTTACCGAAGCGGGCATCGATCCGAACAAGTCGTGGAAGGGCGAATGCGGTTACCAGGCTTCCGGCGGCCACGGGGCGACGCTGAAGGCGGTGGCCAGCGGTGCGACCGACATCGGGGCGCTGAACTTCAGCTACTGGGAGAAGGCGAGTGCCGAGGACAAGGCCGCGGCCCCCGTCATTTTCGTGACGCCGGGCTACGTCGACTACGCATGGGTCGGCCACGCGCGCGTGGGCAAGGAGACGCTGGCCAAGATCACCGAGGCCTTCACCAAGCTCGACAAGAACAACGCCGACGACAAGGCGATCCTCGACGCGTGGTCGGCGAAGGAGAAGTTCCAGGTCGCCGACGGCAAGCTCTGGGACAGCATCCGCAAGGTCCGCGATTCGTTGCCCCCCGGCTTCCTGCAGTGATCGCGACGCCGGCGCAACTTGGACCCGACGTCGAGTTCGTCGGCGTGCACAAGCGGATCGGCGACCGCGTGCTGTTGCACGACCTCACGCTGTCGATCCCTCGCGGCGAACGGGTCGCCTTGATCGGCCCGTCGGGTGCGGGCAAGACCACGCTGCTGCGGCTGTGCGGCGGCGTGACCTGGCCCACCACCGGCGAAGTACGGGTGCTCGGCCAGCGCACCGGGGCGCTGCACGGCCGGGCGCTGTGCCGCCTGCGCAAGCAGATCGGTTTCCTGCACCAGCACGACAACCTGGTGCCCGGACTGCGGGTCGCGCACAACGTGCTGATCGGCCGGCTCGGCCAGTGGTCGCTGTGGAAGGCGCTGTGGTCGCTGCTGCGGCCGCAGGAAGTCGACCGCGCCGCGGGTGCGCTGCAGCGCGTCGAACTGGCGAGCCGGTTGTGGGCCCTGCCGGAAGAACTGTCCGGCGGCGAACAGCAACGCGTGGCCATCGCCCGGTTGTTGTTGCAGTCCCCGCGGCTCGTGCTGGCCGACGAACCCGCCAGTTCGCTCGACATCCGGCTCGGGCGCGAGATCGTGCAGCAGTTGCTGGCTCTCGCGGGCAAGGACACGACGGTGCTGGTGAGCCTGCACGCGCTCGACCTGCTGCAGTTGCCGTTCGACCGGGTCCTGGCGCTGCGCGACGGTGCGGTCGTGTTCGACGGCCCGGTGAAGTCGATCACGCGCGACCTGCTGCGCGCGGTCTACGGCGAGGAGTACCAACGCCTCCACCTCGACGACGTCGACCTGGTCCGCAACGGAGGCGCGTGACCGAGGCCTGCCCGACCCCGCTGCGCGGCCCGCGTCGGTTCGGCCCGTGGTGGATCGCCGCGCTGGCGGTGGCCAGCATGGCGGCGCTGTCGTGGAACCTGGAGGCACTGAGCGGCTGGAACGGCTTTGCCGCCGCATGGGACCGGCTACGCACCTACGTCGGCGCGTTCACGGCCCCCGACCTGTCTTGGCCGATGCTGGCGTTGTGCAGCACCCTCACCCTGGAAACCCTGTCGGTCGCGGTGCTCGGGGTCGCGTGCGGCCTGATGCTCGGCTACCCGCTGGCACTCGGTGCTTGCCGCTGCCTCGTCGTCGGCGAGGAACCTGCCCCCCGCCCCGTGCGCTGGCTGCAGGTCGGCGTGCTGGAAGCCTGCCGGTTCACGCTCGACGTGTTGCGCGGCGTTCCGGACATCGCCTGGGCGATCGTGCTGGCGAACCTCACCGGCGTGAACGCGATCACCGGCGTGCTGGCGATCGGCATCAGTACCGCCGGCATCTTCGGCAAGGTGCTCAGCGAACAGTGGGACAACGTCGACCCGGCGCGCTACGCCGCGGTGCGCAGCAGCGGCGCCACGCGCAGCCAGACGTTCTTCTATGCCGTGCAGCCGCTGGCGGCCCGAGCCACGCTGTCGTTCCTCTTGATGCGCACCGAGTGCGCGGTGCGCAACGCGTCGGTCATCGGCGTGGTCGGCGGCGGCGGCCTCGGCGCGCAACTGTGGGACGAATACACCGACGGATCGTGGTCGCGCGTCGCCACCGTGTTGCTGGCCCTGCTCGCGGTCACCGCCACCACCGACCTGGTCTCGAACCTGGTGCGCCAGCGGCTTCGGGTCGATCCGAACCATCCGCGCCGGCAGGGAGCAATCGACCGGTCGCGACAGGGCTGGCGCCGCGTGCAGGTGCTCGGCAGCGTGCTGGCCCTGGTCGCGGCTGCCGCCTGGTCGCTGACGCCGGCGATGGTCGCGGTGGCGGCCGAACTGCAGCGCATCGACTGGGAGTTCGCCGCGCCCTACACGCTCGGCCTGTTCACGCCCGACCTGTCGCCCGCGGCCCTCGGCTCGGCCCTGCGGCACGCGGTGGTGCCGGTGGCCATCGGCCTGCTCGCAACCGTGGCTGGGGCGGCCCTCGCCGCGCTGCTCGTCTACCCGGCGTCGGTCGCATTCCAGCTCGAGCCACACCGGTTCCTCGGCGAGAACCCACCCACCCACACGCGGATCCTGCGGGGCCTCGCACTGGTCGCCACCCGCGGCCTGGCGCTGGTCTGGCGCGGCGTGCCCGAA
The DNA here is from genome assembly GCA_016794485.1 of Planctomycetota bacterium. Taxonomy (GTDB): domain Bacteria; phylum Planctomycetota; class UBA1135; order UBA1135; family UBA2386; genus UBA2386. The sequence continues at coordinate 2,203 of JAEUHV010000207.1, read as the reverse complement.
GTCGCGTGGGTGATCGTGCTGGCGGTGTTCTTCCGCATGGGCGTGACGCCGTGCGTGCTCGCGGTGGCCCTGCACTCGGCGGGCGTGCTGCACCGCGTCTTCACCGAGACGGTCGACAACCTCGACTACCGGCGGCTCGAACGCACCGGCGGAACCTGCCGCGCCCAGGTGTTCATGTACGGCGCACTGCCCCGGGTGTGGCCGGACTGGCGCACCTACGCGTTCTTCCAGTTCGAGGTGAACGTGCGGCTCGGCATCGCCCTCGGCGTAGTCGGCGCCGGCGGCCTCGGCCACATGTTCAAGATGAACCTCGATTGGCGACAGCACGGCGGGGCTGCGACCTACCTGTGGGCGATGATCGTGCTGACCATCGCCATCGACCGCCTTTCGCGCTGGCTGCAGCTCACCCGCCTGCGTTGCTGACCGCGGCGCGCGGACTCAGGCCTTCTTGCCCTTGCGCAGGATGTCGAGCAGTTCGCGGTCGAGGTCGGCCCCGACGTCCTTCGACTTGCCGGCCGGCGACGGCGCGGGCCGCGGAGACTCGACGCCCCCGAGCACCTTGTCGAGCGCCGACCGCGGGCTCTTTTGCACTTCGGCGTCGTCGCCGAACACGCGGTCGATCGCACTCTTGCGCTGCTCGGCGTCGTCGTTGGCGTCGAGCGCCGCGAACGCTTCGCGCATCGACGCCTGCACCGACGTCTCGTCGGTGGCGCCGGCGAGGTCGTCGAGGCCCCCCGCGGTCGACAGGATGCCTTCCTTGCCGAGGCGGATCAGCAGTTGGTAGACGTCGTACAGCGGCAGCCCGAGCGCACTGACCAGCGAGCGCGGGGTGGTGTCGCCGTTGATCTGCGTCAGCAGCTTCACCTCGAGCACGCCGAGCGCCACGTCGCCCATGCGGGCGAACATGTCGGCCCGCGGCTCGAGCGGCGCATCGGGGTTCGGGAACGCCTGCAGCATCATCTTCCAGTCGTCGATCTGCTTGCTGCCTTCGAGCAGGATCGACGTGACGCCGAGGCGCAGGTCGTTCTGCTCCGCGAACGCCGGCAGCTGTTCGAGCTTGCGGTAGTAGAACGCGTACGGCTCCTGCTCGCGCATGAAGTCGAACAGGACTTCCTTGCCGAACGAGCGCAGCACTTCGCGCAGCTCGTCCTTCTTGAACACGTTCTTCTCCTGCAGCGTGAGCAGCACCGGCACGCCTTCGCGCGCGCGACGGCTCTCCGCCTCGGTGACCAGGGTCTCCGGGATCTCGCGGTGCCGCATCGAATCGCCGGGCAGGACGCGGCGGATCATGTGGTGCGGGTCGAGGAACCAGATGCGCCCATCGCGCAGGTAGATGTCGAGGCGGTTGTCGCCCTTCTCGAGGCTGAGGCAGCCGAGGTGCTTGCCCGACGACAGCATCTGCATCACCTCCTCCACGGAGATGAAGTCGGTGCGGCCGGCGAAGTTGAAGTCGCGCGCGCCCGAGGTCGCCTTGATCAACGACTGGTCGAAGGCCTTGGCGAACTCCGACAGCGTCGTCGTCGAGAACAACACGCCCATCACCCACTCGGCGGCGCGCAACGACGTGACGTCGTCGTCGCTGCGCAGGAACAGGTGCATGCCGCGGCGCAGGCGGGTGAACAGCAGTTCGCCGAGGAAGTCGCGCGTGTCGGTCTTGGTGCCGTCCATGCGCAGCTTGCGGTCCACGAGCTCGCGCACGCGCGTCAGCAGATGGACGAACTCCGACTCGTAGGTCTCGTCGTCCTTCTGCACGAGCCCGTCGATCAAGGCCCCGATGCTCGCCTTCAACGCCGCCCCCGTCTCGGCGGTCATCACGGCACCTGGCTGGCTCTGCTTCCCTTTCTCGGACATCGGCAGTCGTATCTCGACCACGGGCGCAGTGTTTCTTGACGCGACCGCACCACGTTCGCCTGGCTGCCATGGCAAGGAAGGTCTCGCATCGCCGGCCGGACGCCCTACAAGGGCCTGCTCGCCCCGGCCCCCCCGCCTTGCTGCCCTGGAGTCGAGACGGCAATCGCGTCGATGCAGCCCCGGCCAACCTCCATGGATCCCACGAGTCCGATCCCGACCGACACCTGGCAAAAGGCAGCACGCGACGTGCTGATGGACCTCAACCTGCGCGAACTCGACCATTCGCGCCGGCTCGTCTCCGGCCACCGCTCGTCCCTGCCGCTCGTGGCCGAAGGGCAGGGCGGCCGCCAGT
>JAEUHV010000204.1 GCA_016794485.1 Planctomycetota bacterium | reverse complement strand
CGAGATCGTCGTGGTCGACAACCGGTGCCAGGACCGCACGGCGGAGTTCGCCGCGGCGGCCGGGGCGCGCGTGATCCGCGAGGAACGGCCGGGCTACGGCTCGGCGCTGATGGCCGGCATGACCGCGGCGACCGGCGACATCCTGGTGCTCGTCGAAGCCGACGGCAGCTTCCGCGCACGCGACGTGATCAAGCTGCTGGTCTACCTGGACGACGCCGGCATGGTGATGGGCACGCGCACGACGCGGCAGATGGTCGACCAGGGCGCGAACATGCGGTTCCTGCTGCGGTGGGGCAACGTGTTCATGGCCAAGTTCCTGCAGCTGTGCTGGCTGCGGCCTTCGGAACCGCGCTTCACCGACGTCGGCTGCACGTTCCGCGCGCTGACGCGGGCGACCTTCGACAAGATCCGCCCGCGCCTCAGCCAGGCCGGCCCCGCGTTCTCGCCGGAGATGATGTGCGCGGCCCTGCAGGAACGCTGCCGCATCATCGAAGTGCCGGTGACCTACAGCAAGCGCATGGGCGGCGAGAGCAAGCACAGCGACACCTTCGGCCGCCAGGCCCGCACTGCGTGGAAGATGTGGAAGACCATCTGCCGCAAGCGCTTCCTCGAACGCGGCGCACCGCTGCCACCGCCCGGGGACAAGCTGTGACCGCGACCGGACCGGCCCTCGACGCGGCGAACGCGCGCGAGATCACGCATTGCCAGATGTGCGGCTCGACGGAGCGCACGCTGCGGCTGGCCGACGGACCGTTCCGCGTGATGACGTGCCGTTGCGGATTCGTCTATGTGACGCCGCGCCTGCAGGGCCAGGCCCTGCTCGACGTCTACGGCGCGTCCTACTGGAAGAGCGACGACCCCAAGGCTCGCGGCTACGCCGACTACGCCCGCGAGAGCGCGCTCTACCTCAAGACCTACCGCAAGCGGATGGCCCTCGTGTCGCGCTGGCTGAAGCCGAACGCGCGCATCCTCGACGTCGGCTGCGCCGCCGGCTACTTCCTGCGTGTCGCCCGCGAACACGGCCACGACGTGCACGGTTGCGAACTGTCGGCGTCCATCGCGCAGGATGCGATCGCGGCCCTCGGCGCCGAACGCGTGCACATCGGCCTGCTCGACGATGCGATCGCCGCGAAGGGCTGGCAGCCGCAGTCGTTCGACCTGGTCACCGCCTGGGACGTGATCGAACACGTGCCTGAGCCACAGGCGCTGCTCGACCGGATGCGCACCCTGATCGCGCCGGGCGGCAAGCTGCTGCTGGAGACGCAGAACGTCGCGTCGCGGTGGGCTCGCCTGCTCGGCAAACGCTGGCACCACTTCAAGCACCTCGAGCACATCTACCACTTCACGCCGGAGACGATGCGCTCGCTGCTCGAAGCACGTGGGTTCCGGGTGCTGGAACTCGGCTCGGCCTACGCCGGCAAGTACGTGTCGTTCGCCTTCCTGGCGGAACGAGCGGCGCGGCTGGGCAAGGTCGCCGCGCTGCTGGCCAGGCCACTCGGCTGGCTCGCGGGATGCAATCTCTACGTCAACCCGCAGGACGAGATGATCGTCGTCGCCGAGCCGCGCTGATCGCGGCCCGGACCGGGCTCACTTGCCCTTGTTGTCGTCGACCGGCTTCGAGGCCTCTTCGCGCTGCACGCCGACCTTCTGCTGCAGGTCGTAACGCACCTCGAGCGCCTTCACGCCGAACGATTGCTGGAACGCGCGGAACGCCATCGACGACGCGAACGGCACGTTGCCGTCACCCGTGCGCAGCGACTCGAAGTCGCGCCGCGTCACGTCGCCCGGCCCGAGCGGCTCGGCCTTGGTGCACACGACGACGTGGTACTGGCGGTTGGTGAAGTCCTGCAGCACCGTGGTGGCGTCGCCGACCTTCAGCTGCGACTGGCTGCGCATCAGATAGACGGTGCGCGGGTCGAACACCTTGTCGAACCGCGGCGTGCGCTCCGCCAGGTCGCGCGGATACGCGGGCAGTTCGCTCACCGTGAAGCCGGCCTCGGCGGCGGCCTGGTCGAGCACGTCCTTGTACAGCTTCTTCGCTTCGTCGCCGACCTCGACCTCGATCGCCTTGGTCACTTCGGCTTCGAACCGCTTGAGCTGCGCGTCCCTGGTCGCGAGCTGGCCTTCCTTCTGCTTCAGCTCGGCTTCCCAGGTCGCGTGGACCTTGGTGCCGGGGCTGAGGCCGGCGAGCGTGGTGCGAGCCTTCTCGATGGCGGTCTTGGTCGTGGTCTCCCACTCCTTGACCTTCTCGTCGATGCGCGCCTGCTTCTTGCCTTCGATCTCGGCGACCTTCTCCGGCATCTTGGCCTTGGCGAGGCGCAACAGCGCCTCCTCCATCGCCTTCTTCTTCTCCTCGCCCTGCTTCTTCGCGAGCTCGGTGAAGTAGGCGGTCTCGACCAGCGGCTTGAGCTTGTCCCACGGCTTGAGCGGCGTCATGTCGACGTCCTTGGCCTGGAACAACACGACGGCCTTGCTGGTGCGGCCCGGCGCGAAGCCGAGGCTGCCCTTCTGCAGTCCGCCGAAGTTGACCGTCGGCCACTTGCCGAGATCGAGCTTCAGGGCTTCCGCATCGAGGTCCTTCCAGACCTCGGTCGACTTCTTCTCGGTCGACTCCTTCGTCACGAAGCCCTTCTTGTCCTTGGTCAGCTCCGCGGCAGCCGCGAACAGGTCGAACTTCGCATCGGCCTCCTTCTTCGCGTCCTCGGCAGCCTTGACCGCGGCCTTGAGTGCGGGGATCGCCTCGCTGGCCTTGAACTGGTCGTCCTTGAGCTTCGCCACGGCCGCCTTGCCGGCCTCGACCTTCTGCTTGAGGTCGGCATCGTCGGGCTTCTGGGCCAGTTGGCTCTCGAGGCTCGCGAGGGTGTTCTGTTCCGTCGCCAGCTTGGTGTCGGTCTCCGACAACGCCGCCTGCTTGGACCCGAGTTCGGCGTTGGTGCGGTTGATCTCGTCGACCGCCGGCTTCTGCTGCTCGGCCTGCTTGCCCCGCAACGCGGTCAGCAGCTGGTTCATCACGTGCTCGGCCTGGGCCAGGCGCGTGAGTTCGGTCTTCACCGCGGCGTCGTCGAACGGCTTGTATTGCTTGTCGCCCTCGAGCTTGAAGCGGTTCTCCTTCTCCTGCTCGTACAGGCCCTGCAACTGGTCGTCGGCCACCGTGAAGTCCTTCAGGTGGCTCTCCTTCCACTGCTCCGGATCGAACTGGCCGTCGGCCAGCAGCAGCGCCAGCACCCGCAGGTCGGCGAGCGGCGAGTCGTAGGCTTGCATCACGCGCTTGTCGCGATCGCTCTTGCCGTCGAGCCACTTGTGCAGATCGTCGTCGGTCTGCGGCTTCTGGGCCTTGAGCTCGTCCTCGGCCTTCTTCTCGTCGAACGTGGCGACGCGCAGCGTGATCTTCTCGCGGTCGAGCAACACCTGGCGCAACACTTCGGCTTCGGAGCTGTCGAGCGCCAGCGATTGCAGCTTCAGGTAGGTGCCGATCCGCATCGCTTCGGCGACCAGGTTGCGATACTGCGCCAGCGAGGCGAAGTTCAACCCTTGCGCGAGCTTGTGCGCCGATTCGGCCTTGGCCTGCTCACGCAGGGTCTCGATCGCCGCGTCGACCTGGCTCATCGGCGCTTCGAAGCCCTCCACGATCGCCGCCCGGCGCAGGATCGCGTAGGCATCGCCGAGTTCGTTCTGCTCGTCGGCGTCCCCGAGGATGCTGGGCATCACGCCGCGCGGCACCGCGAACATCGCGTTGCCCGCGAGCTGCCGGCCGATGTCGTAGTCCTCGACGGTCAACGGCACCCGCGTCCCATTGACGCTGATCGTCGGCAGGTCCGGATTCTTGCGGAACAGGTCGTCGATCGAGGCCAGCATCGGGCCGCTGATCGAGAACGTCAGCAGCGTGAACAGGCCAGCGGTGTAGAGGAGCTTCTTCTGGTGGCGGCGGAAGAAGCCGTAGACGCCACTGTGTTCGTCGAAGTGCTCGGGCGGATTCGGCGCGGGAGCGGCAGGCTGGACGGGGTTCGTCACCATGGGAAGGTCGAGCAGGATACCGGGCAACAGTCGGCCGGAGCAGTCCGGCGGCGGGGAAATGCGGCAGGAAACGTCAGTTCGCGAGGATCGCTTCCGACGACAGCAGGATCGGGATGTCGTCCTGGATCGGATAGAGCGACTTGCCATCCGTCGTGGCGAGGGCTGCCGCCCATGGCGTCGCCACCACGGCACCACCGCGGTTCTTGGCGTCACCGCGCTGGATGCGCTGGTTGACGGCAGCGAGTTCGGCAGCGGTCGCTTCGCGCAACGGCGTCTTCGTGGACGGACAGACGAGCAACGCGAGGAAGTCCTTGTCGATCATGTGCGCCTCGAACGGCAAGCGGAATCGGGATGGTGAGGGCGGCAGGGATCGAACCTGCGACCTACGGCTTAAAAGGCCGCTGCTCTACCGGCTGAGCTACGCCCCCGAATTCGCGGGGCAAGGATGAAACCGCGGCGGCACACCGCACGCAAGGGCCCCGCCGGATCGGACCGTCGGACCGGACCGCGGCTCAGTCCTCGAGGATCTCCTTCGACTTCGCGCGCAGCATCTCCTGCAGCTTCTGCTCGACGCCCTTCAACTCCTTGTCGATCGCGTCGTGCGCCTTCTTGCACTGGTCTTCCGTCATCTTGCCGTCCTTCTTCATCTGGTCGGCGAGCTTGTTGGCGTCGCGCCGCTCGTTGCGCAAGGCGACGTGGTTCTGCTCGACCAGGTCCTTGACCTTGGCCACGAGTTTCTGGCGTTGCTCGCCGGACAACGGCGGCATCGACAGCCGCAACTGCTTGCCGTCGGACTGCGGGTTGAGGCCGAGGTCGGACTTCTGGATCGCCTTCTCGATGTCCTTCACCACCTGCGGCGAACCGTCGAACGGCTTGATCATCAGCTGCCTGGGCTCGGGCACCGACACGTGCGCGATCTGGTTCAGCGGCGTCATCGTGCCGTAGTACTCGACGCGGATGGTGTCGACGAGGGTCGGTGAAGCGCGCCCGGTGCGGATGCTGCCGAGCTGGTCCTTCATGTGCTTCAGCGTCTTGTCGGTCTTCTGCTTCAGGTCGTTCAGGATCGAGGCGTAGGGTTCCATGGCAATGCGCGGCGCGGCCGCGATGGGCTCGGTCGCCGGGCCGACTCTAGCGCGCGCGGCACCGCCAAGGAACGGTCACAGGACCCAGGTGCCGATGTTCTCGCCGCGAACCGCGCGCTCCATGTTCCCTTCGACGAACATGTCGAACACCATGATCGGCATCCGGTTCTCCATGCAGAGCGTGAACGCGGTGCGGTCCATGACCCGCAGGTCGCGCGCCAGGGCTTCCTGGAACGACAGGCGGTCGTAGCGCTTGGCGGTCTTGTCCTTGTTGGGATCGGCGGTGTAGACGCCGTCGACCTTGGTCGCCTTGAAGATCGCATCGACGCCGAGCTCGGTGGCGCGCAGCGCGGCCGCCGTGTCGGTCGTGAAGTACGGATTGCCGGTGCCGCCGGCGAGGATCACCACCCGCTCCTTCTCGAGGTGCCGGATCACGCGGCGCCGGATGTAGGGCTCCATCATCGTCTTCATCTCGACGGCGCAGGCGGCCCGGGTCTCGACGCCGGCGCGTTCGAGCGCGTCCTGCATCGCCAGCGCGTTGATCGCCGTCGCCAGCATGCCCATGTGGTCGGCGGTGGCGCGGTTGGTGCCGAGCTTGGCGAACTCGGCGCCGCGGAGCAGGTTGCCGCCGCCGACGACGACCGCGACCTCGACCCCGAGGCGGTGCACCCTAGCGACCTGGGCCGCCACTTCCGCCACGACCGCAGGCGCCACGCCGGCGCCGTCGTCGCCGAGGCTCTCGCCGCTGATCTTCAACAGGATGCGCTTGATCTGGCGCGGAGGCTCGAGAGGTGTGCTGGCGGCGTCGGGCATGGTTCGTCGGCGAAGGGGACGCGAACCTGCTTAACGCGCGGAGCCGCTCCGCGCCAGCACAGCACATCGGTTCGGCGGCGACCGCCGGATCACTCGCCCAGCGCCATGCGCACGAAGCGCCGCACCTGGATGTTCTCGCCGATCTTGCCGACGAGTTCGGTGCGCATCTGCTCGACGGTCTTGGTGTCGTCGGGCACGTACTGCTTGCCCATCAAGCACTTCTCGGCGAAGAACTTCTCCATGCGGCCCTCGACCGCCTTGTCGATCACCGCCTGCGGCTTGCCCTTCATCGACTCGCTCGCCATCTCGGTGACGATCTGCCGTTCCTTGGCGATCGCGTCGGCCGGCACGCTGGCCGGGTTGAGGTAGGCGGGCGAGTAGGCTGCGACGGTCAACGCCACACCGCGACAGAAGGCCTGGAAGTCCTCGTTCTTCGCGACGAAGTCGGTCTCGCACGCGACTTCGACGAGCACGCCGACCTTGCCGTTGTGGTGCTGGTAGCCGTACACGAGACCTTCCTTGATCTCGCGGCTGGCAGCCTTGTCGGCGACCTGCTTGCCCTTCTTGCGCAGCCACTCCTTGGCCTTTTCGGTGTCGCCGGCGCATTCGCGCAGCGCCTGCTTGCAGTCCATCATCGGCGCGCCGGTGACCTCGCGCAGCTTCATGACGGTCTTGGCGTCGACCTCGGTGGCGGTCGCCTTGCCCTGCTTCTTCAGCTGGTCGCG
>JAEUHV010000142.1 GCA_016794485.1 Planctomycetota bacterium | reverse complement strand
GCTGGCGGTGCGCGCGCAGGATCCCGAGGCGGCGCCGGCGGGCCGCACGCACTACCTGGGCCGCGCGATCGCGCAGACCATGCACTGGACCGGTGCGGCGTGGCTCTTGCGCGCTACACGCGAAGACGAGGAGAACGGCGTCGCGCTGCACCGCTGGCTCGCGGTGCAGGCTGGTCAGGCGGTGTGCGACCTCGGCTGCGGCAACGGCTACCACACGCTTCCCTTGGCGCGCGCCGTGGGGCCGGGCGGGCGCGTTTTCGGCGTCGAGCTGCAGCCTCAGTACCTCACGATGCTCGCGCAGCGGGCCGAGGCCGCCGGACTCGGCAACATCGTCGGCGTCGCGTCGACCATCGACGACCCGAAGCTGCCCGCCGCGTCGTGCGATCTCGTGCTGATGGTCGACGTCTACCACGAACTGTCGCACCCGGTCCGGGTGATGCGGCGCGTGCGCGAAGCACTCCGGCCCGGCGGGCGCGTGGTGCTCGTCGAGTTCCGCGCCGAGGACCCCGCGGTGCCGATCAAGCCCGAACACACGATGACGAAGGCGCAGGTGCTGCGCGAGATGGCTAGCCACGGCTTCCGCTGCGTCGCCGAGCACGATGCGCTGCCGTGGCAGCACGCGATGGCGTTCGTGCCAGCACCGGACGACGCGCGCCTCGCCGCGCGCGAGACGATGCGCGGAGCCTTGCGGGCCGCGGCCGACGGCGATCAGCGGATGCTGGCGCCGTTCCTGGCCGAAGGGGCGACGATCGGGGAGGCCCCGCCACCAGACGCGCCGCTCGTGCTGCGCGCGGGGCCCGGCGGAACGCTGCGCGCCGAGGTCTCGGGCCGAAGGTTCGCGCTGACGACCGACGCGGACGGGCGCACGTTCGTCGCCGGGGACGACGCGGCGCCGTGGCGACGCCCGCACGGCAGCACGTTCGCGTTCTACGCCATGCACACGGGCACCGGCGGAGGGCCGGTGGCAGCGCAGGCCGAGCTGGTGGGAGAACTCGGCTTCGACGGCCTCGCCTGGGGTCTCGAGGAACTCGCGGTGGCGCGCCGTGCCTGTGAAGGGCGCGGCCTCGATGTCGCCAGTGCCTACGCGGTGCTGACGCTGCCGAAGCTCGCCGCCGACACCGATGCGGCCGAAGCGCTCGCACCGGCCGTGGCACCGCTGCGCGCGGCCCTCGCCGACCTCGCGGGTGGTCCCGGCCAGTTGTGGCTGGCGCTGCGCCACGACGGGGCGCCGCGGCGCGATCCCTCGGGGGACGCGGCGGCGCTCACTGCGTTGCGCGCCCTGCTGCCCGCCGCCCGCGAGCACGGCGTCGCGATCGCGTTGTATCCGCACCACGACTTCTGGCTGGAGACCCTGGCCGACGCGCTGCGGTTGGCGGCAGCGCTCGACGATCCCCGAGTCGGCGTCTGCTTCAACCTGTGCCACCACCTGCGCACGGGTGGCGGCGATCCGGGCGCTGCGCTGCGCGACGCCGCGCCGCGGCTGCTCGCAGTGACCGTCAACGGCGCCGATGCTGCCGGTCGGGACTGGGCCACGTTGATCCGACCGCTCGACGAAGGTGACGTGGAGCTCGGCGGCCTGCTCGCCACGCTCACCACGATCGGCTACCGCGGCCCGATCGCGCTGCAGGGCTTCGGCATCGCACTGCCGGCGCGCGAGCACCTCGCGCGTTCGCTGGCAGCCTGGCGGCGTCGGCACGCGGACGCATCGCGCACACCGCGCTGAGAACCTAGCCCATGCTGCGGTGACGGAGAGTCCTCGGCGGTGACACCACCTTCGCTACCGCGAGCGCGGGTCGTCGACGCGGCCGAAGAACACACCAACCCCGAGTCGGCCCGCTCGGTGAAGGCCGTGCGCGCCCCGATTGCTTCGAGCACCTGGCGCACCTGCAACGCGCTGGCGACCGAGAAGCGCGGCAGCTTCACGTCGACCTGGGCGTCCGTCGCGGCCTTCATCGCCGAACCATCTAGCAACGCCCGCTCGGAGTTGGGGAGCGACTTGCCGGCGCGAGGCACGACGAACTCGACCACGTAGTCCCCGTAAAGATGCAGTCGCAACGCCTGCCAGCGAATCGATTGCAGGCCTTGGCCAGGGCGGCGACGTCGGCGGCGGGGTCCTGCGCATTGGCGGCAACCGAAAGGAAGCACTGCAGCAGCCAAGAAACAGGACCAGGTGTCCGCATGGCAGCACTCTACGGGAAGGACGGGACGACAAACCTGCGACCGATCGCCGTCAGGCAGGGCGGACACCGGGGTGAGGAAAGTGCTTCCCGGGCCAAGGGGGCTCGCTATGTTCCGCCGCGGCCGGATCGGTCAGGGTCCGGCCTCGCAACCGTGACCATTCGCATCGGCGGAGTTCCGTATGGCGTCGGCGCGCCCCTTCTCGCGGGCCTGGGTTCCGACCCCACCGTGGCCCTGGTGCAGGCGCCGCCCACCGAACTGATCGAACGCCTGCGCGCCGGCGACCTCGATGCCGCACTGGTTTCGTCGATCGAAGCGATCCGCCAGCCCGGCTACTCGGTCGCGGCCGGCCTCGGCATCGCCTGCAAGCAGGAGATCCGGTCCGTGCGCGCGTTCCGGCGCCGCGGCGTGCCGATCCGCAGCGTCGGCATCGACACCAGTTCGGCGACGTCGGTGGCATTGCTGCGCATCCTGCTCGCCAGACGCTTCGCGAAGGAACTGGCCGGTGCGGTGTCGTTCACGCCGATCGCGCCCGTGCGCACGCCCGATGCGATGCCGCACGACCTCGTGCTGCTGATCGGCGACCACGGCCTCGCCGCCGACCCCGGCGAGCGCGAGGTGTGGGACATGGGCCGCCTGTGGACGGAGTGGACCGGCCTGCCGTTCGTGTTCGCGCTGTGGGTACTGCGCAGAGGCCTCGATCCGGCGGCGGTGCTGCCCGCATTGCACGCGGCGCGCGCCCGCGGCCGCGAACTCGGCCCGGTCGACGGCACGCACGGGGCGGCCCACTACGACCTCGACGCCGACGACGTGCGCGGCGTGCAACGTTTCTGGGCGGAGGCGCGAGCGCTGCAGCTCGCTGCTCTGCCCGATCCCTGTTTCGTCTCCCCCACGATCCCTGCACCGCGATGAGCACCGCCCCGGGACAACAAGACCTGTTCGCAACGGAACCCAACAAGATGGCCGACGCCAAGGAACCCAAGGCCGCGAAGGAGAAGGAGAAGCCGACGAAGAGCGCCGAGAACGCCGAGACGATGGCGAAGCGGCAGCGCGAGATCTCGGTCTCCGAGTTCTTCACCAAGAACCGCCACCTGCTCGGCTTCGACAGCCCGCGCAAGGCGCTGCTGACGGCCGTCAAGGAAGCCGTCGACAACAGCCTCGACGCCTGCGAGGAGGCGCGCATCCAGCCCGACGTGAAGGTGAAGATCGCGCGCATCGGCACGAGCGAGAAGCAGTTCACGATCACCGTCGAGGACAACGGGCCAGGCATCGTCGCGACGCAGGTCGGCAACGTGTTCGGCCGGCTGCTCTACGGCAGCAAGTTCCACCGTCTGCGCCAGAGCCGCGGCCAGCAGGGCATCGGCATCAGTGCAGCCGGCATGTACGGCCTGCTGACGACCGGCAACCCGGTGCGGGTGAAGAGCAAGCCCGGCAAGAAGGCGCAGGCGAACGCGTTCGAGATCACGATCGACACCGCGAAGAACCGGCCCGACGTCGTGCAGAAGCCGTTCGACTGGGGCGAGAAGGACCACGGCACCGAGGTGTCGATCGACCTCGAAGGCGAGTACCGCCGCGGCCAGAAGAGCGTCGAGGAGTTCCTGAAGCTGATGGCGGTGGCGAACCCGCACGTCTACCTGCACTACACGGATCCCGACGGCAACGTCACCGAGTACCAGCGGGCGACCAAGGAACTGCCGCAGGAAGTCGAGGAGATCAAGCCGCACCCGCACGGCGTCGAGCTCGGCGTGCTGCTGAAGATGGTCAACGAGAGCGAGAACCGCACCGTCAGCGCGTTCCTGCAGGAGGACTTCTCGCGCGTCGGCCCGACCGTGGCGAAGGAGATCTGCGAGAAGGCCGGCGTGAAGCCGGACAGCAACCCGCACCGGCTCGAGACCAGCGACGTCGCCAAGATCAAGGCGGCGATCGACGCGACCAAGATCATGGCGCCGCCGCTGTCGTGCATCGCGCCGATCGGCGAGGAGCTGATCATCACCGGCCTGAAGAAGGAGGTCGAAGCCGACTTCTACGTGGCGACGTCGCGCAAGCCGGTCGTCTACCGCGGCCACCCGTTCGCCATCGAGGTCGGCATCGCCTACGGCAAGCCCGGCGACACGCTGGTGATGACCGACAGCGGCAAGATCGTCGAAGTCGCGACCAAGAAGCCCGACAACGCCGAAGTGCTCATGGGCGCGGCCGACGAGCCGGTGCGCCTGATCCGCTTCGCCAACCGCGTGCCGCTGGTGTTCCAGCAGTCGGCGTGCGCGATCAGCAAAGCGGTGATCGACACCAACTGGAAGAACTACGGCCTGCAGCAGCCGCGCGGTGCCTTGCCGATCGGCCCGATGGTGATCTTCGTGCACTTCGCGTCGGTCTGGGTGCCGTTCACCAGCGAGGCGAAGGAGGCGATCGCGTCCTACGACGAGATCATGGAGGAGCTGCGGTTGGCGCTGATGGACGCCGGGCGCAAGCTCGGCAGCCACGTGCGCAAGGGCAAGAAGCTCGCCAACGAGTTCAAGAAGCGCAACTACATCGAGATCTACATTCCGCACCTGGTCGTGGCCCTGAAGGACATCCTGAAGCTCGACGAGAAAGCGGTGACCAAGGCGCGCGACAGCCTGACCGTCGTGCTGGAGAAGTCGCGCAAGCTGTGACGGCGGCACC
>JAEUHV010000072.1 GCA_016794485.1 Planctomycetota bacterium | reverse complement strand
GGCGGCACCACGATCGCGCACGAACGAAGTCGCAGGCACGCCCTGGAGCTCATACGACGTTCCGGCGATGGCGAGTTCGTCGCGGCCATCGCCGTCGCCATCCCCCACCGACGAGGCGAACCAAGGCAGGGCCGGCCACGCCGCCTGCAGCCGGCCCGAGAACACGCGGTTCGCGCCATCCAGCACGTCGACCGCGCCGTCGCCGTCCACGTCGACGGCGAAGGTGTACGGCATCGGGATCGTCGGCCACATCGACCAGACGACGGTGGCGGTGGTCGGATCGACGAGGTCGGGGCCGACCAGCAGTTCGTCGCGCCCGTCGCCGTCGGTGTCCGCCGCGGCAGCCACCGGAGTGCCACTGTAGGCGGCGAGCACCGGCACGAACGATGGACCGAGCAACACGACCGTGTAGGGATTGGCGGTGCTCACGGACGTGCGCAGCAGGTCGACGTGGCCGTCCCCGTCGACGTCACCGCACCACTGGACGAAGCCGTAGCCGGTGGCGCTGAACGGCATCGAATGGGTGGCGATCGTGCTGCCGTTCCGCCCGGACAAGACGTGGTAGTTGCGGACACCGGCACCGACGCTCGCCGACACGACTTCCGCGACCATCACGTCGTCGTGACCATCGCCATCGTGGTCGACAGCCACGGTGCTGGCGGCAAACGAACCGGGAGCCACGTATTGGAACAACACCGACCCATCGCCGCCGGACACGAACTGGGTCACTCCGCCGCCGTCGCCGAAGACCAGATCGTCATGGCCATCGGCGTCGAGGTCGCCGCACAGGCCGGCGTACTGGCTGGAAACGCCGGGGATGCTGCGGGTGAGAAACGCGAACGCCGTCCCGGTGGCGCCCGAACGCACTTCCCACGTCTGGGCCAGCCGGACGACGACGTCGGCCTGCCCGTCGTCGTCGACGTCTCCAGCGGGCTGCGCGAACGCGCTGCCGATCGGGCCACCGGCCACGAACTGCCCGACCTGAGCGACGGCCGACAATGCGGTGACGGCAATACCCAACGCAGCGATCGCGGAACGTTCGAGCATGTGCATGGTCCCTGAGTGAGGTGGCGTTCGACGGCGCGACCTGCGGATCCTACCCGCCCACGCCGTCCTTCAGGGAGCGGGCGCGGCCCTCTTCCGCACGACGAGATAGGCGCAAAGGCCGACCGCCAGCGCCCCCGCATCGATCGCCAGCGCCCACGGATTCGCGCACAGGAAGCTGTAGAGCAGCGTCATGCCGATCGCGACCTGCAGACCGACGACCGCCCACGCCCAACGCACGCGGAACGGCCGCGGCCGTTCCGGCGCGCGCGCGCGCTGCACCAGCAACCCGATCGCGACCAGCGCCGTCGTCGCGGCGATGATCGGCACGGTGAACTCGAGCAGTTGCGCGAACGTGTTGGTCGACGCGAAGCCGATGCCGGCGACCGCGATCCACACCGTGCCCACCACCGGCACGCCCGACGCGCCCACGCGACCGAACGCCGCCAGTGCCAGACCTTCCTCGGCCAGCAATCGGCCGATGCGCGGGCCGGTCAGGAAGTAGCCGTTCACGGCGCCGACCAACACCACGACCGCGACCACGGTCAGCACGGTCGAACCGACTTCGCCGAACGCGCGCGCGGCGACGTCGAGGGCGGCGAACTGCGACGCAGCGAGGCCGCCGGTGCCGAGCACCCACAGGAACGTCGCGTTGGCGAGCAGGTAGAGGCCGGTGATCGTGACCAGCGCGGTGAACAGCGCGCGCGGCAGGGCCTTGCCCGGATCGCGCGTCTCGCCGGCCAGGTAGACCGCGTCGGCGTAACCGTCGTAGCTGAAGATCACCGCGGTCATGGCCCCGCCGATGGCCGCGAGCAGCGCGTTCGTCGTGGCCGGGAACGGCGGCGGCGCCACCACCTCCGCCACAGGCGCCGCCAGTGCGGCCGCGACGCACACGCCGGCCAGCAGCAGCACCTTCAACCCGGTCGACACGACCTCGAAGCGGGCCCCGGCGCGCAGGCCGAGCAGGTTGACGCCGGCGACCGCCGCGATCAGCGCCACCGCGTACGACCGCCCGGCCGTGGTCGAACCCTCGCCGACCAGCGTCGACGCGCCGCCCGCGAGCAGTTCGCCGGTCACCACCGCAACACCCGCGAGCGACGCCGGCCACGTGATCAGCAGCATCGACCAGCCGACCAGGAACGCCGGGCCGCGGCCGAACGACAAGCGCACGTAGGCGACGAGGCCTCCGACGCGCGGCAGCATCGCCGCCATCTCGGCGAGGATGAACGCATCGAGGGTCGCGACCAGCGCACCGAGCAGCCACACGCCGAAGATCCACGCCGGATCGGGCAGCTGCGCCGCAATGGCACCCGGCGTGCGCAGGATGCCGGCGCCGACCGCCATGCCGCAGCACACCGCGACGCCGGTCGCCGGTCCGAGCACGCGCCGCAGTTCGGGCAACGCCATGGTGCTTCATCGTGGCATCGGTGCGAACGGGTGCAAGGCCGACCCCGTTGCTATCGTGCCGCGCATGTTCGATGGACACCGGCTGCTGCGCCTGGCGGCCGAACGGGCCGGCGCGATCAGTGCCATCGGGTTCCTGGTCGCCTGGGCGGCCTCGTTCGGCTTTGGACGGCGACGCTGGCGCAACGGGCACCTGCCGTGGGAGCTCGGCGAGTACAGCACCCTGGAATGGATCGGCATGCTGGGCGGGCTCGGCGTGGGCCTCGTCGCGTTCTTCGCCTGGTGGGGCATGCGCCTGCGGCTCGACCACCTGACGGAGAAGCAGGACTACCGCTTCTTCCTGCGCGCCGGCGCGCCGCGCACGATCCACGGCCTGCTGCTCGCGGTCGCTTCGCGCGACGGCACGATCGACCTCCGCGAACGCGACGTGGTCAACCGCATCCTCCTGCGCGATCTCCCCGAGGGTGTCGTGCCGCAGGACCTGCGCAACTGGACGGTGCGTCCGGACCTCACGCCGCCGGTCGCTGCTGCGACCCAGCTGGCGCGCATCCTCTCGCCTTCGGAACGCATGGCCGTGCTGCGCTGGTGCCGCGAAGTCGCCGCCGCCGACGGCGGCGCGAACCCGGCCGAGACGCAGCTGCTGCGCGACATCGCGCGCATCCTCTCCGGCAAGTAGACGGCCGGGGCCACCCCTCCAGGTCGAGGCGCCGACGGCGCGACCTGTCGATTCCCGCGCGGTGGCCGAAGTATGCTGCGCGGATCGGGAACCCCATGACCGACACGCCACCGCCATTGCCGTCTCGCACGCTCGATCCGAAGTCCGACCTCGACGATCGTCGTCGACGCCGCAAGGAGCGCGAAGGTGCCGACCGCACCAAGAGCACCAAGGCTGCGGCAGTCTGGGTCTTGGTGATCGCCCTGATCCAGGTCGGCTTCGGCCTGTTCACCGGGTTCTCGAACCAGAAGGTCGCCGACCAGGCCATCGCCAACCTCGCCCAATTCTCCGACGACGAACTGCTGGATCTGGAGGACGGCACGAAGGAACGGGCCAAGGACCTGCGCGCCGCGATCGAACGCGAGCGGTTGCAGATGTTCGTCGTGCCCATCGGCATCGGCGTCGTCTTCCTCGCCCTGTGGCTGTGGGCGCGCAAGTCGCCGCTGCCGGCCCTCAGCACCGCCCTGGCGCTGTTCGTCACGATGCATGCGATCGAGGCCGTGGTCGAGCCGAAGTCGCTCGGACGCGGTGTGATCATGAAGGTGTTCTGCACCATGGCGCTGATCCGCGGCATCCAGAGCGCGCTGCAGCAACGCGCCTTGGAACAACGGCAAGCCGCAGCGCTCGTCGACGAGTGAGCGCGACCCCGCCACCGTTGCCGCCGCTGCCGCCCGCTCCCGAGCGAACGCGAGCACAACGCCGGGCGGCCGATCCCTGGCCGCGGTTCGTGCCGGTGCTGTGGTTCTTCGGCCTGTACCTGCTCACCTCGGTGGCGTTCGCGGTCTACGTGCGCGCCACCGGCGATGACCATCCGGCCGCGGACGCCGTGGTCACCGGCATCGACGCGGCCCTGGTGCTCGCGTTCGCCTGGCGCGAACGCCGCGAGATCCTGCCGTTGCTGCGCTGCGCGAACCTGGGCCCACGCACGCTCGCGCTGACCGCGGCGGTGGCGCTGGGCATGGGCGCCTTGGTGGAAGGCTGGTTCTGGCTCGCCGCGTTCGTGTTCGAGTTCGACACCTACCTCGGGCCGTACCGCGAACAC
The DNA here is from genome assembly GCA_016794485.1 of Planctomycetota bacterium. Classification (GTDB taxonomy): domain Bacteria; phylum Planctomycetota; class UBA1135; order UBA1135; family UBA2386; genus UBA2386. The sequence goes on along the minus strand of JAEUHV010000072.1, from coordinate 8,020 downwards.
GGCTGCCCAGCTTGGATGGCGGTCGTACTCATCGTCGTCTGCCCCGCGGTGTTCGAGGAGATCGCGTTCCGCGGCTTCCTGCTGGCCCGCCTGACGCCGCTGCTCGGCACGCGCGACGCGCTGCTGCTGCAGGCGACCCTGTTCGCGATCATCCACGTGAGCCCGGTCGTGTTCCCGAGCCACTTCCTGATCGGGCTGTGCCTCGGCTGGCTGCGATTGCGCACCGGCAGCCTGTGGCCCGGCGTGGTCCTGCACGCCGCGTGGAACCTCAAGGTCCTGGTCGCCGAAGGCCTGCTGCACGGTTGGTGACGCGCGCCGACCCACCCGAGCTCCGGCGGCGCAGCCTCGCCGCTCGGAGCCCGGAGCCGGGCGGCCTCAAGGGATCGTCTTGGTGACCGAACTGGTGATGCCCTGCGCCTGCAACGTCGCCAGCTTCATCGGCATCGGCTTCAACGCGGCGTCGTTCCACAGCTGGAGCTGGTCCAGCTGGAACGGCGACCCGTCGTGCTCGGACTGGCCGAGGGCGAGCAGTGTGCGCGACGCGTCGGGATCGCGCATCGGCACGATCTGGTTGAACGACGCCCCGCGTTGGTCGGCCAACGTTCCCGTGTAGCGGCAGAGCTGCGGCCCGAAGGGGATGTTCCCGCCCTGCAGGGGACCGTGGTTGACGACGCTGAGCTTCCAGCGGAGCAGGTTGCCGGTCAGGAACGTGGACTGGTACCACGCCGCCCACGCCGACGTCGGCTGCTGCCAAGGCGACGACGCATGCAGGGTGAAGTCGCGCCAGGCGTTGTCGAGCAGCCAGTCGATCGTGGCAGCTTCGTCGGCCGGCAACTGCCGCGGCGGCGAGAGCGTGAGGCCACGCCGCGCTTCGCGCAGCCACAGGCTCATGCCCGACTGGCGACCGCCGTAGACCGGAAACAGGCCTTCCATGCCCGGTGCGTTGGCGGGCATCAACCCCGGCATCAGGGCCTGGTTCATGAAGTGGGCCACGGCGACGCCGTAGTGGGACACGTCCATGCGCGCGCCGTTCTGCCGCCAGGGAACCAGGTGGGACAACGCCGTGATCGCGTTCGCCGACAGCGGGTAGCCGGTGGCCTGCAGATGCGCGCCGAGGTCGACGATGTCGCGCGTGAACGCCGCTTCGGTGCACTGCACGAACGGATTGAGGGCGCCCGTCGGGGCGGTCGACAACAGGGCCGACTCCTGGAACACCGGCGTGCGTTCGACGACGTCGCGCAGCACGCGCGAACGGTTGGTGTCGCCGACACCGGGAACCAGCGACTTGAGCGGATACCACGACCCGATCGGCAGGCTGTTGCCGTTCGCGGTGTAGCCGCTGGCCGGATTCAGCACGTGTGGACGCAGGTTGTGCGGCACGTAGTCCTGCCAGTCGTTGGCGGTGAGGTGGCCGTCGAGCGCATAGAGGCCCGGCAGTTCCTGGCTGCTGGCGCGCACCGGAATGGCGCCCACGATCGTGTAGCCGATGGTGCCGTTGGGCCCAGCGAAGACGAGGTTGGCGCTGGGGAAGCGCCAGTGCTGCGTCGCCGCGTAGAGTTCGCTGACCCGCTTGGCGCGATACATGCCGAGGAATGCGATCACCTCGCTGGTGTCGTCGCGGTCGAACGGCACGCCCTTCATCGCGACCTCGTAGCCGGCAGGCACGTTCGAGGTCACCTCGGTCACGACCGGGCCCCAGTAGGCCCGCCGATAGACCACGAACTCGGTGGCGCCACCGGCGACGAACACCGGCTCGGTGGTGACGTCCTGGTACGCGGTGCTGACGCCGTCGAGCTGGTACTCACCGGCAACGTCCGACGGCTTGAGCAGGAAGCTGTCGGACATGTCCATGCCGAGCGCCGTGGCACTCCAGGCGCAATGGCTGGACGAACCGACGACGAGGAACGGAGTGCCCGCGACCGCAGCACCGCGCACGTTGAAGTTGCGGCCCACCATGTGGAACTCGTGGAACACGTTCGGGAGCACCACCTGGATGCGGGGCATGCCGACCAGCACCGAGTGGCCGGTGTCGACCTTGGCGCCGCCGATCGCCAGGGCTTCGCTGAACGACGGAGTGTAGGTGCCGTACTTCGTGCCGCGGTCCTTCGGCACACCCTTCTGCGTGGCGTAGGCCAGCATGTCGGCCTGCACGCTGCCGGCCACGTCGGCCTGCTGCACCGACGCCGCCGCGTTGTCGTACATCGTCTCGCCGAACCAGCCGCTGGCGATGGTGTCCCACAAGGCTGCGATCGCCTGCGGCGACGACGGCTGGCTGGCGGCGAACTGGGCGTCGATGTCGAGCCGCCGCGTGACCTCGTCGAAGTCGCGCGCCTGGAACAACTCGGCGAACTGGTACCAGACCCCGATGCAGTCCTCGGGGGTCCACGGCGTCACCGGGACGCCGTATTGGGCGAAGTTCGGGTGGATCGTCACGCCGTCCACGACGGCCTGGTTCACGCCATCGGCGTAGTGTTCGAGCATCGTGCGGTGTTCAGCCGGCAGGTTCTGGAACACGGCGTGCGCGTGCCGTGAATAGCCGAGACGACGCGCCATCTTGTCGTCCTCGACGTAGAGACGCGGATCCTGGTTGTTGCCTGGCCCGAAGAACTCGGCCGTCCGCCCCTGGTAGCGCAAGCGCATCCAGTGCATCTGGAACAGCCGGTCCTGGGCCGCGGCGTAGCCAGCGCCGTAGAAGGCGCCGCGGTCGGACGTGGCGAACACGTGGGGCACACCGTAGTTGTCGCGGTGGATGGTGACGTTTTGCTGCGCGGCGACGCCGGCAGCGAACAGTGCGCACGAGAGCGCAAGCGGGAACGGAGCACGAAGATGGGCCATGGTGGTCTCTTCAGGTGAGGTCGCCCGGCGATGTGCCGGGCGTTGCCTGCTCGCGTCCGCGGTCGCGGCGCTGTGGCAAAAAAATCGGCGGCGGTCACGCCGCCGAGCGGTCACGGGCAACCGGGCACCGGGTAGTGGAAGCCGCGATCGGCCGTCAGACCTCCGTCGGGGCGGCCATCGGTGCGCGTGCTGCGGCCGACGATCGCCGGCGAGCCCGGGCCCGAGCTGGCAGTGTCGACGCACGGGTTGGTGGCGACCCCCTGCGGCACCTGCGCCAGGAAGTAGGCCCCGTTCGGCGCGAACTTGCACGTGTAGCCGATCACGAACAGCGGGTCGGCGTCGATGTTGCCGCTGGCCGGCGGGAACAGGGCCGGGTTCTGGTTGCCGAACTCCACATCGGTGAACTCGATCGTCGGCAGTCCACCGGCCGTGGTGCCGTCGACGTTGGCGCCGTACGACCCGCTCGAGGAGTCACGGTTGCCCCACACGATGGAGTTGCGCAGCGCGAACATCGACGGGCCGTTGAAGACGTAGCGCAGCCCGCCGGTCAGGCCGCCGGCACGATTGTCGGCGATCGTCACGAACCGCATGTTCGGGGCCGAATCGGCCAGACGGATGGCGCCGCCGTCGTTCGCGGCGTAGTTGCCGGCGAACAGGCAATTGCGGATCGCGAGCGTGCCGAGCGGGCCGTCCATGAAACCGTTCAGGCCACCGCCGCCATCGACGAGTCCCGTGCCGTTGGCGACGTTGTCGACGATGGAGCAGTGGGTCAGCACTGCGTTGCCGGTCTCGCGATAGCTGATGCCACCGCCGGTCGCTGCCGTGTTGCCGGTGATGGCGCAGTCGCTGATGGTCGGGGCAGCGCCCTCGTACCAGAAGATGCCGCCCCCCGTCTGGGCCGCGTTGTCGTGCACGACGCAATGGTCGAACACAGGCCGCGCGGTGCTGTTGACGTAGACGCCTCCGCCGTTGCCAGCGCCCGTGTTGCCATCGACTTCACACCGGATGAAGGTCGCCGGGGCGCCGGGCGTGATGTTCGGCGCCTTGGTCACGACGATGCCGCCCCCGTTGTTGCTGGAGACGTTGCCGCGCACGATGCAGTCTTCCATCAGCAGGCTGCGGCCGGTGCTGGCCAGGTGGCCGTAGACGTAGACCCCGCCGCCCGCGAGCGCGCCGTTGCCGGCGATCACGCAGTTGCGAACGGTCGGCGACGCATCGGTGCAGTGCACGCCGCCGCCCTGGAAGTTGGTCGGGTCCCCTTGTCCACCCGTGAGCCGGAACCCGGACACGACGGCGTTGCGCGTGACGCCCGGCAGGAACGTCAGCACCGACACCTGGGCACCGAGCGCATCGATCGTGGTGGTGGCCGCACCAGCCCCCTGCAGCACGACGTCCTGGGCGACGACGAGGCTGCCGAAGTAGGTGCCAGGCGCGAACAGGAACGTGGTCCCCGACGCGCTGGTGGAGATGGCGAACTGGATGAGGGGCATCGGCATCGTCGGATCGACGTTGACCGTGGCCTGCGCCGCGAGGGCGGCACCGAAAGCGAGAACGACGGGAACGGAACGAAGTCGCATGGGCGTACTCCTTGGATGGGCAGCCGTGGCCGACGGCGATCGCTGCGACGGAACGGCGAGCGCCGTTGCAACCGCCGGGCGACCGACGTGGCGATCGGTTGCGGGTGGCCGCTGCCTGCGAGGGGCATCGGCCGCCCTGCTCGCGTCCACGCCGACCCTGCCTGTGGCAGCAATTCGGCAAACGACCGCCGGTGGCTCGTACCTGCCGCCACGAGCTGGCCGGGCGAACGTCACCGGCATCGCCCGCGCGGATTTCGTGCAACAACCGCGGCCAGGCCGACACCCATTCCACACCCCCTTCCCATTCCGCCACCGACCCAGTTCCATTCACCCACGCACCATGCTCGCCGACTCGCTGCCCATCGTCACCGCCGCCGCATTGCTCGTCGGCGCATCGTCAGCCCAGGGGATCACGTTCAACCATGCCGGGCTGGCCCACCTGCCGATCGGCCCGCACGCCCCGAACACGAGCCTGCGGGACGCCGTGACCGGACATTTCACCGGCATGCATCTGCGCGACGCAGTCGTGCTCGCCGAAACCACGCCGGTGCTGGTGACGGCCCCTGGTGTCGTGCGATCGGCGGTGCGCCTGCCGGCGCCGACCAGTGGCGAGACGGCCTTCGACCGGACCGACGTGCGCGCCATCGCCACCGTTCCCAACGCCGGACAAGGCGGGCTCGACGCCCTGGCAGCCGTTTCGGGCGCGGGGCTTTGGCTGTGGTCCAAGGCCGTGGACTACGACACCGGCGAAGCCGACTACGTCGTCCAGCAGCTGTCCGCCCAACCCGTGTGGGCCGGCGTCAAGCGCCTGCGCGTCGCCGACGTCGACAATGACGGCAATGCCGACATCCTCGGCCTGCAGGCGAACGACACGACCATCCGTTGCCTCCTGCGCAACAGCTCGGGCGGGACGACGCAGTGGAACATCGCCACCGGCGGGCGGGTCTACGACTTCCTCGTCGCCGATCTGATCCCGGGCGGCGCCCCCGAGCTGGCGGTGCTCAACGGCGTTACCACCGGGGCCCACGCGTTTGGTGGCGGCATCCGCTTGTTTGCTCCGGGCGCCAGCACGCCGCTGCAGACCATCGCGCTGCCGACGACCGGAGGCACGCTGACGACCTTGCCGACGGCCACGACTCCGGGGCTGCTCGCGGCTGGCCTCCTCGGCGGCGTGCACCAGCTGGTGGCGTTCGGCAGCAGCGCCTCGGGACTCGTCGCCGGCGGAACCGGTTCGACCGTGGCCCTGCCCGACCGGGCCACGGCGATGACCGCGGGGCCCTGGCAAGACGCTCCGGCCATCAGCGCGATCATCACGTTGGCGAACACGCCGAACCCAGTCGTGCTGCCCCACCTCGGCGGCCTCACGTTCGGCGCCCCGACCACGATCCCGCTGACGAGCGTGCCGGCACCAGGGGAATACGAGAACCTGGCGACACCCGTGCTCGCGGACTTCCACGGCGACCCCGCAGCTCCACCGGAACGCCAGGGACGGCCCATGCTGCTCTACCCGATGGAAAGCCTCGGGGCCGGCATCCCAGGCTCGATCGTGATGCAGTACGAGAACACGTGGCTGCCCGGCGACGTGCTGTTTGGCGCCCCTGGTGCCGAAAGCAACGAGGTGCGCGGCATGCCGACTTCGGGCCCCGCACCGACCCGGCTTGGGATGCTCGCCTGGCAGCTCGATTGCTCCCCGTCGGACGCCGCGGACCGGGTCGTCGCAACGAGCCTGCTGGCCAGCGGCGGCGTGGCCATGCACGCGCCCGGCCTCCTGCCCTATTGGAGCGCGCAGTTCGATCTGCCCGCGATCTCGTTCGACTCGGCCTACGCCTTGGTATTGCGGTTCGAGCGGGTCGAAGACGGCCAGGTCATCCGCTGGCCGGCGCGGGCCACGCTGGTCGCCCACGACCCATCGGCGGTGCCTTCGGGGAACGTCGGCACCCTGGCCCGGCTGCGGGCGACCTTCCAATCGATCTACGGCACCCAGCCGGGAGCCTTGCTGGCCAGCCAGCAGGTGCTCGTCCTGCAGGGCGGCGGAGCCTTCTTCGGCATCGTCGGCGACGTCACGCAACCGCCGAGCGGCGGCGACTCCAGGAACGACGACGACGAGCCTCCGGCCGGCGCTGGCGGTTGAGTTCGCGTCACCGCGACCGCGAACCCGCGGGCAACGTCGTGTGCCCGAGCCCCTCGACCCGCAGGGACGCGTGGAACCACGGGTGGCGCCATTCGGGTCGCGCGCGCACGGCGCGCCGGGCATCGCGCGCCGCCTGCGCCACCGAAGCACCGGCTCGGTAGGACTGCAGGAACTGCCCGGTCCAGAACTGGCTCGAGTGCAATTCGAGATCGCGGTCGGCCAGCACGACGTTGCGCGCACCGTGCTGCAGCAAGGCGCCGCCGAGGTGGTGGCCGCCGTCTTCGCCGCGACGAGGTGCGCCCGAGGCCGCCCGACACACCAGGAGCAGCACCAGATCGCTGGCCTGCACCACGTCGTCGGGCAGGAACGTGCCGACCCCGGCCGCTCCGGGACCGAGCAGCAGCCCCGAGGGCCGCGTCGCCTCGAGCACGACGATGCCGTGCGCCAGGACCACGGCGACGCGCGCATCCGCGCCCGGCCCGGAACGCAGGTCGTCGGCACTGGCCGGGGCCAGCACGATGCCGCCGTCGGCCGCGCCCCCGGCCCACGCGGCCCAGCGTTCAGGCTGCGCCGCGATCGGTGCAACGCCGAAGCGTTCCTGCTCGCGCGCCGCGACCTGCGTCGCCGCCAGCACCGCGACCCCGTGACCGCGCGAGGCCGGCGAACGCGCCGCGTAGTGGCAGGCCAAGGCCATCGACGGCACCGACCAGATCGCCTTCACCGTGCCGAGTTCCGCCCCGTCGGGCCCCACCGGCAGCGCCTCGAACGGGATCCCCGTGGTCAGGTCGCGCCCAACCACCACCAGATCGTCGTGGGCCTCCAGCCGGCGACGCACGGGTTCCGGCAAGGACCAGGCGACGACCGGCGCGGCCGCCGCGGCAAGGGCAGCCTGCCAACCGGGCGTCGGTTCGTCCTGGGCGACCTTGGCCAGGGCCCGCACCTTGCCGCGCAATCCACCATCGCTCGGCAGGGCGACGGCGAACGCGTCGTCGGCCGTGAGCCCGAAGACGAAGGAGCCACTCGGCGCCGGCAGCCATGCGACCAGCAGGCCTGCGTGCGGCACCAGGTGCGCCCGCACCGTGCCGAGATCGGGCACGACGAACCCAGGCAGCGTGCGTGCGGTCGAACCGAGCGCCTCGGCGGCCAGCAGCAGGCCGAAACACTGCGCGACCCCGGCCGGTCCCGGCAGGCGCCGCAGTCGCACCGCGACGAGCGTCGCCAGCAGGTCGCGCCGCACGGCCAGGAACAGGAACGGCACCCCGCTGGCCGTCGGCGGCACGCCGCTCCATTGGCGGAGCATCCGATCGAACTGCGCCTGCAGCGCCGCGTCGAACTCGGCCAGCCGCGGCAAGTCGGCAGTCGCCGCCGAGGACGACGCAGCCAGGAGTTCGAGGCGAGCCAGCGCGACCAGCGAAGCCACGTCCAGGTCGCGCAGCGGTCGCCCGGCGAGGTCGCGGCCCGCGGCTCGCGCCGCTGC
>JAEUHV010000064.1 GCA_016794485.1 Planctomycetota bacterium | reverse complement strand
GCGAACAACGCCGCCAGGTCTCCCGGTGCACCCGACATCGTCACGGTCATCGTGTCGAGCAGCTGCAGGTCGGCGCGATCGACCGACAGGCCGTCGAAGACGCCGAGCGCCTGCAGGATCGCCGGCACGTCGGAACGCGGTCCGATCAGGTCCGGCGTCGTGGCCCCGTGCATGCGCAGCAGGTCGCGCATCTGGGCGTTGGACAGCGTGGTGCCGAGCTGCTTCTTGGCCGCACCTTGGACCATCGCCACCACGCCCGCCAGGCTCGGCGTCGAAGCCGATGTGCCCGACGCCCCGTTCGTGTAGCTCTGCCGCAGGTCGTTGTTCGGGAAGAACAAGGTGCTGTAGCCGCACGACGTGACCTGGTCGCCCCAGCTGTGGCAGTCGACCCGCGAGCCCCAATTGGCGAAGGTCGCCCGCTGCATCAGTCCGGCTTGCGAGGCGCCGACGAAGATCGCACCCGAGTCACGGAAGTTGCGGTCGAACCGGTTCAGGAACACCGGGTCGTCCAAGCTCAGGTTGCCGTTGCCGGCCGGCACGACGACGTGGCGCCCGAGGGCCGTGGTCGTCAAGGTCGCATCGAACGCCGACTGGAAGATCTCGAACGGCACCCACGAGTTGGGTCCGAGGTACGGCACCTGCACGATGATCACGACCATGACCACGTCGCCCGGCTGCGTGTCGGCCACGGCCATGGCGAGGCAGTTTTCGACGCCGCCGTTCAGGTTCAGGCTCATGAAGCGGGCGGTGACTTCGTCGGCGACCCCGGTGATGCCGTAACCGTTTCGCGTGGCACAGGTGATCGCGGCACCCGACACGCCGTGCAACGCAAAGGTCGGGTCGTAGGCCGGAACCGGGCCGAGGAAGTTGGCGGCGACCAGCTGCTCGACGTCTTCGTGGTCGAGCACGAAGCTGTTCTCCATCATCACGAACTTCACGTCGCGGCCGCGCGCACCGAAGATCCCGGCCGCCTGGCGTACACCGTGGCCCACCGGATTCGGGTCGTGCGTCAACTGCAGCGACGTGAACAACGGCGTCGTCGGTGGCAGGTCTTGCGGCGGCGCCAGGGCCCCCGGGGCCGCGGCGAGGGCATAGACCGGTTCGAAGTCGGCGTGCGTGACCAGCGGTTCGCGGCGCAACTCCGACTGCAATGCAGCCGTCGCTGCGGCGGAGTCGCCGACCAGGCGAAACCACAGTCCCAAGTGGCCGGGCCGGTTGTGTTCGGGCAGGACGGCACATGCGTGGCGATGCCAGCGGTCGAGTTCGTCCCACGGCACCGCCGTCACCAAGGGCTGCGCGTGGCCGGCTGCAAACAGCGGCTGCAGCCTCGACAGATCGACACCGCTGCGCGACCGCAGCACCCCGTCGACGAGTTCGGCCCCCGTTCCCTCGGCCAACTTCACCGACAACCGGTCGACGTGCACGAACCTCGGATCGGCAGTAGCCGGGTCCTGGGCGTGGACCGCGGCACCGAACCCGGCGAACACGAGAATCGAAGCAACAAGGCGACGGACGGGCATGACGCGGTTCGGAGTCTACCATGGTGCCACCCGTCGTCCCGCCCCGTCGTCGAACCCGCGCCGCTGCGGCGCAGGCCCTCATGCCACGGCCACTGCGGAATCCGGATCACCAGGAGCAGACCACGACCCGCATGCTGCCCGGCCACGGCGAAACCCACGACTCCCTACCCGCAGCGCGCCGTGCACGCCGCCGCATCGGGCCTTGGTGGGTACCGACCGCGTTCCGGCATCCCGTCGCGTTCGACCGTCGCGTCGTGCGGCAATGCGCCGACGGCATCGCGGCAGGGGCCGCCGGAAACGAGCAACCGCACGCCGACGAGGCGGCGGTCGAACCCGAACCGATGCTGGACCGGTGGCCGGTCCACGTGCGGGCCAGGCCGATCCACCCCACCAGGGTTGCCGACGGTCCGACGCAGGACGACGGAGCCATGCGCTCGCCCTTTCCCAGCACCCGGTCCTGGCTCCCATCCTGGCTCGCCGGGAGCACGGCATGAACCTGCCGCACCTCGATGTCGCCACCGCCGCGCCGGCCGAATGGCGCGCGGCACTCGAGCAATCCGGCGCCGTCGTCGTGAGCGACAGCTCGGTGGCCCGCGCGCGCTTCGACCAGGCGCTCGCCGATGCGGCAACCCTGCTGGCGGCAGCCGCTGCCGCCCCCGAACGGCTGGCGATCGAACGTTCGCCGCACTTCCGCGGGTACAGCGAAGTGCACACCGCACGCGACCATCGCCGGCAGTTCCACTTCGGGCGCGAACGGCCGCGGCATCCCCTGGCCGCATCGGAGCCGTTCTGGCGACTGCAAGGCGAGAACCCGTGGCCGGAGTCGCTCGCGCTGCGCGGTCGGCTGCTCGCGTACCTCGAACTGGTCGCCGGCATCGGCCAGCGGGTCCTCGCCAGCATCGCGACGACCTTCGGCACGTCCGCAGCGCGTTGGCTCGGTGACGAGCCGTACCTGCTGCAGAAGTGCATCGCCTACCACCCCCAACCGACCGGCACGGCGACCAGACCGGGAGTCGCCGCGCACCTCGACTTCAGCCTGCTGACGTTGACCCTGCAGGACGATGTCGGGGGATTGCAGGTGCGCCGGCGCGACGGCACGTGGATCGACGTCGAGCCCCGGCGCGGCACCTGGCTGCTGCACGGTGGCGAGCTGCTCGCCTACGCCACCGGCCATGCCATCGCCGCGCTGCCGCATCGGGTCGTGAACCCATCGACCCACCGGCCGCGGCTGTCGATGCCCACATTCCTGAATCCGTCGCTCGCGACCGTGCTCCGGCGTGGCGAGCCCCAGTTGCCGTCGCCGGACGATCCGGGCGAGCACGTGCACGCCGTGCTCGATCCGGGCGACCTGCCGCCGACGCTTGCGTTCGGGCCGGCGGAGTGGCGCCGCAAGGGCGAGAACCGCTGGTGTGCGCGCTGCACGGCGAAGTCCGGAGAACCCACCTACAGCGGTTCGTTGCCGATCGCGTAGTCCGTCCAGCGCGGATGGTCGAAGTGCCACCACTCGTGCTCGTAGACGGTGAACCCTTCGTGCGCCATCGCGGTGCGCAACAGCTCCCGGTGCCAACGTTGCTGCGTGGTGCCCCCAGGCCAGTCCGGGTACGCGCGTTCTGTGAACTCGTCGAAGGCGCTCGGCATCTCGACCGGCTTGCCGGTGGCGAGGTCGTACAACGTCAGATCGACGGCACAGCCGCGGTTGTGGCGCGAACCGCGGCTCGGGTCGGCGACGAAATGGCGCTGCGCGTCCGGCGTCGCATCCCAGAACACCTTCGTGACCGACCACGGCCGGTAGGCGTCGAACACCAGCAGGCCGTAGCCGTGCGCGGCGAGCGCTCGGTGCACCTTGACGAGGGCCTCGGCGGCCGGCCGCTGCAGCATCGCCCGCGCACCCGCGGGGTAGACCGCAGTTCCCAGGAAGTTGTTCGCGGTCGCGTAGACGAGATCGAACTTCAGCCCGGCGTCGAGCCCAGCCAGTGGGACCAGGTCGCTCGCCGTGAAGCCACCGTCCACGCGCGTCGAGGCCAGCACCGGCGGGGTGGCCTTGGCGGCGGCGCTGCGCAAGGTCTCGATCGGGGCCCGCGGCGCGATGCGGAACCCGCCTGGCAGCGGATCCGGCCGCCGCAGGAAGCGCGCGCCGCCGACGACCGCCGCGGTGACCTTGCCGGCGGTGTCGCGTTCGAACGCGAGCGTGTCGCCGGTGTACATGCCCGGGTTGAAGCGATAGCGGTCTGGCCCGATCCGTTCGGGCAGGTCGCGCACGACCCACTCGATCAGGACACCGAGCTGGCCGCGGTCCTCGTAGACGACCAGCACGTTGTGGTCCCAGCCGTACTCGCCGAGCAGCGGCAGCAGTTCATCCGGCGGCGGGGCCGGCCTCGCATCGTCGCGCACGTATTCCTCCGTTCCGTCGTGCAGGTTGCCGTTGGCCTGGAACGTCAACCGGCGGCTGCCGAGCGACAGCACGTCGTCGCTGACCAAAGTCCCGTCGGCGGCGAGCCGCATACGCGTGCGCACGCCGATGTTCGGGTCGTAGAACAGATCGTCGCCGCGCGCGAACAGTTCGACCCACTCGCGGCCGACGCGGTAGTGCCCGGCCAACGCCGCGGCGCGCGCACGACCGACCGGCTGCGGCAACGTCGCCGGCGGCAGCTTGCCGCCGGCGCGGTTGGCAAGGGCAGCGCGCAACGCGCGTTCGGCGATCGCTGCAGCGACCTCGTTGGCGAAGTCCCTGGTCACCACGACCGCCACTGCGAGGCCTTGCTCGGGCATGGCACGCAGTGCCGTCGCGAAGCCGTAGACGGCACCGTCGTGACCGACCGTGCGGTGCCCATCGAGATCGTCGACGAAGAAGCCGAGGCCGCAGCCGCGGGTCGCCCCGTCCGGCA